>NZ_JBYSWU010000016.1:13812-136699 GCF_058781505.1 Paraburkholderia sp. FW306-2-2C-D06C
GGTTCAGCTGGTTCAGCTGGTTCAGCTGGTTCAGCTGGTTCAGCTGGTTCAGCTGGTTCAGCTGGTTCAGCTGGTTCAGCTGGTTCACTCAAGGCTGCGCGTCGGCAGCGCAATCCTTCGTATCGCGCTGCGCCGGCCGGATCGTGGCGTGATCGATGACGACATCGCTCGCCGGCGTGCTGCCGCACCGCGTGCCGAGCCATGTGCTACGGCCGAGCCCTTCCGCACGGCCCAGCGTCAGCGCGGGTACATGATCGGGCGCAAGCTCCAGTTGCAGCTCCCATGCGAACTCGGCGCCAATGTATTCGCGAACCCAGTGCGCCGCGCGCGCCGCATTTCTACCGCCGGGCAGGAACATGCGATACGTACGGAGCGGCATGGGCCCGAGCACGATGCGAAAGCGCGACTGGGCGTCGCGTACCGCGCGGCCGAGCACGGCACCATCGCCGAGGCGTTGCGTGGGCGCCGTCGCGTGCAGCGTCGTACGCAGCGGTGCGCCGATCAGCGCCCAGTGCACGACGTGTTCGACGATGCGCACCGGCACACCAAACTCGCGCCGCAGAATCTGGACGAGGCCTTCCGGATTGCGCGTCTGCCGCACCCAGTGGCCTGCCTGGAAATACTGCGCGTGCGCGGGGCCGCGGGTCTCGACGGGGTCGACCGCGCGTCCGATCAGACTCGCGACATACCGGTCGAAGCGCGATCGCCCCGGCCGGTCATGCCCAGCCACCGGCTGCGCATCGGCCCACGCGCGATAGAACAGCAGGATCAGCCGGTGATGGAACCAGTCGGCGAAACCGGACATCGTGCGATCGTCGAACGCATTCGCCCGTTCGTGGGCGTATTCGGTCAGATGATGTGGCAGGGGCCCGTTCGGCCCGAACAGTCCGAAGCCGTGAATCGTCACGCGCGGCACGGCGCCCGCCTCGCGCACCGCAGCGATCATCGACGCAGCGAACGCAAGCGACGGCTCCTGGCCAAGCCGCAACGGCTCGTCGCGCGGGTGCGTGGCCCGTCCGAGCGGCGCCGCGTGCTGGGACAATGCGTCGAGCCAGCGCAGTGCATTGAACAGATCGTGTTCCTCGGGCGCAGCGCGCAAGCGCGCCCAATACGCGTCGTATCGCGCCGCGGCGCTCGCCAGCGGATCGCGGTGCGTCATATTGCCGGCCTCCGCCCGACACGTGCGGGCCATTGCGCGAGTTCGCCACGCTGAACCGAATGCAACGCGAACTCGGTGAACGCGTTGATCGACGCATGCCGGGCAAAAAACTGTTCGAGCACCGCGCCGAGCAGGTAGGGGCTATCACCGGCGAATGCCTGCTCGTCGACGGTCAGCGTCACGCGCACGCCACGGCCGAACACGATCGGGCCAGACTCCGGCAGCCGGCGATAAACCGGTTCGCAAGCGAGCCGCTGCAGTGCCCCGGTCTGCTTGCGCGTCGCCGTGTCTCCCTGTTGCGCATACAGTCCCAGCAGTTCGCGCAGCGCGCGCGCACCGGCGTCATCGTCGATATCGGTCAAAGGCTGATAGTTCAGCCCGAGGTGGCTGATGAGCCGCCACGCCGCCGCGTCCTGCGCGAGCGGCGGCCGCGGGCGCGAGGGTCCGCGCAACACCTTGATGCGCGCGAGCGGCGCGGAGATCTTCGGCGTGAAATCGCTCGCCGAGCCGAGCGGCAGCAGGAGCGGCAGATCCCGGTTCGTACACAGGGTGTCGGCGGAAAGGTGCCGCACGCGTTCGTCGAACGGTGCCTGCTGCCGGTCGACGAGCGAGACGAACACTTCCGTTCCGGGGTAGCTGGTGCGCGCGCCGTTGGCTCGCATCTGCGCGGATGCAACACGCCCCTCGCGCCGGATCGAGTAGTACGCACCTGACTCGCCACTGTCGCCGCCGTACGATGCGTAGAACGGACGGAAGTCGCAATCACCTGCGTCGCCGATGCGATGCCCCGTGACGCGCGTCACCGCGTACACCTCGTGATCGAGCGGCCGCACGCGGTCGACGACCAGATGATATTCGTGGGTGCGCGGCGTAACCGGAATGCGGTCGGTGCGCTTCGCAAACAGATTGACCGCCGGTGTGCAGTTCAACGCCAGATGCCGCGTATCGACCTCGGATGCGAGCGCCGCGTCATCCCGGTCGAGCAGCAGCGTCAACTCGAATGCACTGCCGCCGCATTGTGCGAGTGCGCGCCGCAGGCCGCTTACGCTGAAAAACAGATAGCGTGCGGGGAACGCGAAGTATTCCTGAAGGAGCCGGTAACCTTCGAACATCCGGCCGTCGTTCGGCAGCATCGCTTGCGACGGATGGAATCCTTCGTGCGCGATCGCATCTGCGTCGAGGGCCACGGCGTTGCGTGCGGCATCGCCCGGCGCATGCACGATGGCGCCGGCCACGTGAGCGGTCAGCAGCTCGACAAGCCGCGCAGCCTGAGACTCCGGGCCCGACAGGTAGAACGTCAGCTGATCCAGCGGCAGCTGGTCCGCCAGCGCACCGGCCGTCACCTCGATCCGGATGCGCAGCGCGGCGCGCGCGCGCCGTCTCAGCGCACCAGCCGGCAGATCAATCGGAACGCCGGTCATCTGCACCGCGGTAATCGCGAGCGGCCACAGCACGAGATCATGCGCCGTGCGGAATTCGCACGGCGTCACTTCGCCGCTCGCGACCTTCGCCTGCAGCGCGGTGCCGGCCGGCACCGCAAAGCCTCGCACGAGACTGCCTTCGTTCTGATCCGGTGTCATCTGCACGATCGCCATCGCCGGCATCGGCGCGAGCGCGTTCGGATAGACGACGTCGAGCAGGCGCTGCGAAAAGCGCGGAAACTCCGCATCCATCTTCATCTGCACGCGCGCCGTCAGAAAGCAGAATCCTTCGAGCAACCGTTCGACATAGGGATCGGCGACGTCGATACCATGCATCCCGAGGCGACCGGCGATCTTCGGAAACTGCTGTGCGAATTCGGCGCCGAGCTGCCGCAGATAGGTCAGTTCCCGGTTGTAGTAGTCAAGAAATCGCTCGTCCATGCGCTACACCCCCGTGCATTCCCTGACCGACACGACGCCCGATTCGAGATCGAGATCGGACAGCAGCAGAATCTCGAGCGGGTACGGCACCGACCACAGCCTTGCGTGAATCTCCAGCGTCAGCCTGTTCTGATGGTTCGCCCCGCGCGGATCCGTCACGCAACGCACGTCGACGCTGTCGGCGCAGAATCGCGGCTCGAAGTGCACGAGCGCATCGCGAATCCAGCGCTCGAGCGCTGCGTGGTCGATGCTGGACATCTGCATGCCGGCAAGCGGAGGAACGCCGTAATTGACAACCGAACGCACCACTTCCGGATGTGCCGCCGGATCGATCCCGTCCTGCATGTTCGCTGTATTGAACAGCCAGGACAGGTCGCGCAGCACCGCGGCGCGCAGCTTGCGCTCATCGATCCAGTGCGCCGGCAAAGCTTCCTTGCGTTCGCGGGGCGCCGCATCGGTGAGCCGGTCGAGCAGCGCGGGCTGCAGCCGGTCGCGCGCGCTGTGCCGCCGTGAGCCGGGCGGACGGTTCATCGGTTGACCATCGGTTTCGAGCATCGTCGCTGCCTCCCAGCTACATTTCCTTGTTCTTCTTGATGTCCCACCCCATCGTCACCTCGGCCCCCTTGCCGCCGTTCGCGTTCTGTTCCCAGTACTGCTTCTTGACGCGCGCGGCCTGAAACGCATAGCTCATCAGCAGCCGGTCCGCCGCGTCGGCCGGGTCGGTGCCGGCAACCTGCGCGGAGGTGACGAGCACCTCTTCGAGCGTCACCCGTGAGAACTCGATCTGCGTGCCGCCGGTCTTGCACGAGGAAATCTCGACCTTGTCGAGATGCTTGCCGCTCGCGCAGCACTTGATGATCGCCGGCGCCGCCTTGTCCATGTAGGCGATCACGGACAGATCATTGAAGCTGGCCTTGCCGGTGCCGCCACCACCGCCCACTGCCATCGCCGCGGGCTGGCTCGCGCCCCACGAGAACGACTGGATATCGGTCCATCCCTGATGTTGCTCGTCGGCCGACTCGCCTGTCGTGCCACCGACCTTCATGAACATTGCCACCGCCATCACACCCTCCAATTGAAATAAGCGCCACGTATCAGCGATCCACCGTCTTGACCGACGGCAGCTTTGCAACGAGCCGTAACGACACCGTCAACCCTTCGAGCTGATAGTGCGGACGCAGGAAGAACTTCGCCGCGTAGTAGCCAGGGTTGTCCTCGACGTCCTCGACGACGACCTGGGCGGCCGCGAGCGGCTTGCTCGCCTTGGTCTGCTGCGATGAATTCACGGGGTCGCCGTCGACGTAGTTCATGATCCAGTCGTTCATCCATCGCTCCATGTCGCTGCGCTCATGAAAAGAGCCGATCTTGTCGCGCACAATGCACTTCAGGTAATGCGCGAAGCGGCAGCACGCGAACAGATACGGCAGCCGGCCGGACAGGCGCGCGTTGGCCGACGCGTCGGGATCGTGATATTCGGCGCTGTTCAGCAGCGACTGCGCGCCGATGAATGCGGCAATATCGGAGTTCTTGCGATGCACGAGCGGCATCAGTCCATTTTTCGCGAGTTCCGCTTCACGCCGGTCGCTGATCGCGATCTCGGTCGGACATTTCATGTCGATGCCGCCGTCGTCGGTCGGAAACGTGTGGCATGGCAGGTTTTCGACGATGCCGCCCGACTCGACGCCGCGAATCGACGAACACCAGCCATACAGCTTGAACGAACGGTTGATATTCGCGGCCATCGCGTAGGCGGCATTGGCCCACGTATAGCGGTCATGCCGCGCGCCGTCGGTCTCCTCCTCGAAGTCGAATTCGTCGACGGGATCGGTGCGCGCGCCATACGGCAGGCGTGCAAGAAAGCGCGGCATCGCGAGACCGAGATAGCGCGCATCCTCCGACTCGCGCAAGCTGCGCCACGCGGCGTATTCGGTGTTCTGGAAGATCTTCGTCAGGTCGCGCGGATCCGATAGCTGCTGCCACGACTCCATCTGCATCAACGCGGGAGACACCCCGCCGATGAAAGGCGCATGCGCCGCCGCGGAGATTTTCGCGAGCTCGCCGAGCATCTCGACATCCGGTGGGGAATGGTCGAAATGGTAGTCGCCGATCAGGCAGCCGAACGGCTCGCCGCCCAACTGTCCGTACTCGTCTTCATAGACCTTCTTGAACAGCGGACTCTGGTCCCACGCGACGCCCTTGTGGCGCTTGAGCATGCGCGCGACTTCCCGTTTGCTCGCCGGCAGCACGCGGATTTTCAGCAGCTCGTCGGTTTCGGTGTGATTCACCAGATAATGCAGGCCACGCCAGGCGCCCTCGAGCTGCTGAAATTCCGGGTGGTGCAGGATCTGATTGATCTGCTCACCCAGCTTCCCGTCGATTTCGCCGATCAACTGCGCAATCGCGTCGTAGGCATCGGACGACAGCATGGCCGTGTTCTCGAGGGCCTGATGGGCGAGCGTGCGCACCGCACGTTGCACCGCGTTGCGCGCCTGCTCGGTCTTCGGTTTGACTTCCGCGTCGAGCAGCGCGGAAAACCGTTCGTCCGTCAGCGTCGCTTCAACCACCTGCGTCAGTGTCGTCGGTGCACTCCTATTCATGATCTTCTCCTCCTTCAAGACGCGGGGCCTCGCCGGCCTGCGGCGTCGCGCCGCTCGCACCCGTTCCAGCAAGGGCCGCAAGCAAGGCGGGATTCGCGAGCGCCCGCGCGATCAGTTGCTCCGCGCCGCGCTTGCCGTCGATATACGACAGCAGGTTCGCGAGCTCGGTGCGTGCCTCGAGCAGCCGCCGCAGAGGTTCGACGTGACGCGCGAGCGCCGCCGGCGCGAAGTCGTCCATGCTTTGAAACGCGACGTCGACCTTCAGCTTGCCGTCGCCGGTCAACGTGTTGTCCACCTCGAGCGACAGCGCCGGGGCGAGCGCCTTCATGCGCTCGTCGAAACTGTCGACGTCGATCTCCATGAACTTGCGCTCAGCGAGATCGGGCAGCGGCGTGGCCCGATGTCCGGCCAGATCGGCCAGCACGCCCATCACGAACGGCAGTTGCACCTTCTGCTGCGCACCGTAGAGTTCGACGTCGTATTCGATCTGGACCCGAGGCGCGCGATTGCGCGCAATCTGTTTCTGTCCGCTGGATGAAAGTTTCTGACGTGACATTCGCTCATGCTCCCCGCGCACCCTATGTGCGCTGATCCTGGTTCAACGGTAAGGGGCATGCGACCATTCGCCGGCATCGCACGCCCCGCTCTACGCATCCGTGCGCCGCCCGCTCAACAGCTCGACCTGTTGCAGACTTTCCGGCGCAATGTCTCTGACGATCTCGTAGAAATCGAGCGTCAGTAGACGCTGCACGCGGCGCAGCAGCAGCGGCGCCGGATGGCTCCGCTCGTGGTCCTCGAAATAGCGGCACATCTTGTCGAGCACGAGCGCGACGTCGGCCAGGTTCGTGAACTCGACGTCACGCCACATGTGTGGCGGCGGCACGGCGGATGCGCCATTGCTGCCATTGCTGCCGTTGCTGCGATCGGCGTGGTGAACCTGGCCGGCATCGGCGTCGCCGTGCGCGGATGCGTCACGTTGCGCAACACCAGCGTCATGCGCGTCGGCTCCCGGCGGTTCGCCCACCTCCAGGCAGATGCGCCGCAGCGCCAGTTCGCAACGGCTCGGCTCGGGCATCCATTGAGGGCCGAGCCGAACCGTCACGCTGGCGCGAATCGCATCGAGACCGTCGAGCACGGCATGCGCGGCAAGCCACTCGCGCCCGCCTTCGTCCCGCGATCGTTCCAGTTCGCGCTTCAGGCGCTCGGAACCGCCTGGATAGTGAGCCGCATCGAGCGCGCGGCCGTCGAGCACGTCGGCAGCCTCACGCACACTGAGCGCGCCGGCGAGCGACTGCTCGCGCGCGGACCCAGCGCAAGCATGCGCACCGACGAGTTCGGCGAGCGCGTTCATGCGCGGCGCCGGGTCGGTCTCGCCGTCGACGGACAGCGCCGGATGCAGATCGTCCCAGTAATCGTCGAGCCATGTCCGGACAAGCGTCAGCCCATCCGCGTAACCTTCGAGACCGCGAGCGTCGATCCACGCACGCACCAGCGGCGGCACGATGCGCAGATCCCTCGTGCGCGCGAGCAGCGACTGCGCGAGGCGTTCGACTTCGGTCCAGTCCGGTGCCTCGGCCGCGATGACCGTCGCGCCGTACTGCTGCTCGGGCCGGCCCGCCGCGCACTGGTGCAGCCGCAGAAAGTCGGCGTCGTACTCGAGATCGGGCCCGCATCGCGAGTTCGTATCGACGGGGGCAAGAAAGCGCTCAATCATGTCGATGATTTCCTGCGCAAGGCGCGTGCGCCCACGCGAAAGGTGATATCGCCGGTCATTCGAACGTGTAGCTGATGCTGACCGGTCCGCCGCCGGCATCGAGCCGGACCGTGCGCCGCATCGGCGGCAACTCGCCGTTGCGAATTTCGATGTCGTACGTACCGGGCGCAAGCGTGAGCGTCTTCAGCGGCGGGCTGACGCCGCGCTTGACACCTCCGACATAGACTTCGCCCCATGGATAGACCTGGAGCCGAACTGCCACGAGCTTTGCCATCTTGCGATCGTCGCCGGCGGCAACACCCCGCGCGGCGCTCTGCCCGGACGCGTCGGCAGCGGATGCGGTCTGCGCGTCGGCTGCGATCGAAGCGGATGCCGCCTGCGCGTCGGCCGTGATCGCAGCGGATGCCGCCTGTGCGTCGGCAGCGATCGAGTCCGGCGCCGACGCAGCCGTGGCGGGAGCGGCAGCCGCATTCGCCGGTTTAACCGGCTCGCGAGGCGCGGACCCACCCGCGCCGGACGCTTGCGCCGCCCGCGGCGGCTCGACCGGAGCGGCCTGTGCCAGGGGCGGCGCCGGCTCGCCCGGAACGACCACAACAGGCGCGTGAACCTCAGGCGTCGCCGTCGCGGCAAAGCGCTGTTCCGGGGCCTGTATGGCGAACTGCAGCAATTTGAACGTGCCGACGCATGCTGCAACGATCAGGACCAGCGCACCCGCAATCGCGTAGGGACGGCGGCCGCCTGCGCGCTGCGCGCCGCGCGCGGACGCCCATCCCCGCAATGCGGCGACAAACGTATGCAACGCGCTAGCAAGCTGCGCGACGCCCGGGATCGGGCGCCGCTGCGTTCCGGCACTGCGCCCAGGTGCACCGGCAAGCGGCTCGCTGCCGTCGGGGGTGCCGTGGACGCCGCGTCGATGATCATCCTGCTGACCATCTGCAGCCGGCCGGCTCTGCGGGACCTCCGGTGTTCCGGCGATGAGGCTCGCTTGCGCATCGCTGCCCGACGCGTCGTTGAGCAGCCCCGTCGCACCGTGAATCACCGCTCCGCTTTGGTCTTTGTCGTCCTTATGAGGCGCGTCTGACGGGCGTGACGGGGGTAACGGGCGTGACGATTCGCCTGCGAAAGACGGCCGCGGGACGCCCGGCAAATCATCGACGCCCGGGCGCGCTTCATCCGCTTGCAGCGCCGCTGTCGCGGCGCCGGCAGCCGTGTCCCGCTGCGTGCCTTCCGGCATCGCCGCGGCTGCACTCGGTCCTTGCGAGCGATCGCCGACGATATACATCCCCGCACCCGCTTCGCGCAGTCCCAGCAACTGTGCGAACGCCGCCACGGAGTCCGGACGGTCGGCGATGCGCAACTGCAATGCATGGTCGATCGCCTCCAGAAACGTTCGGCTGTATCGTTCACGGCCGGGAAATTCACGCGACGCCAGCGGCTGCCAGGTATCCTGAATGCTGCGCACGACGGCGGCGCTTGGCGGCTCGCCGACGATCATCGCGTGGACCAGCGCGCCGAGCGAATAGATATCGGTCCACGGCCCTTGCACGAATGCGGGGTCGTCCGTGTACTGCTCGATCGGCGCATAGCCGGGCTTGAGCATCACCGAGGTTTCGTCGACGGCGTCGCCGATCGATTTGCGCGCCGCCCCGAAGTCGAGCAGCACGGGTTTGCCGTCGGACCTGATCAGCACATTGTCGAGCGAAATGTCGCGGTGAAAGCATTGCGCGCGATGCAGTGTGCCAAGCGCGCCGAGCAATGCGGCAAGCAGGCTCATCAGCTCTGCTTCACTCATCGGCGCGCGCGTCGCCGCGCGCTGCTTCAACGTCTGCCCTTCGTAAAACGGCATCACCATGTAAGCAGTGCCATGGCTTTGCCAGAACTGCAGCACCTTCACCAGATCAGGATGATCGAATTGCGCGAGCAGCCTCGCCTCGTTCAGGAATGCGGCGCGCCCCGAGTCGAACGCCTGGGCAAAGCGGTCCGCGCGCAGGCATACGGTGAAATCGCCGCCACGCCGCGCGAGCAGCGAAGGCATGTATTCCTTGACGGCGACCGTACGCTGCAACGTGCGATCGAACGCCCGATAGACGATGCCGAAACCGCCAATCCCCAGCACCGAGTCCAGTTCGAATTCGCCAAGCCGGTGCCCGATCGGCAGCGGCCGCGATCCGCCGGCCGGCTCCTCATCTGAAGCAGCCGTCATGCGCTCTTTAAACAACGGGTCCATCATCCACGACCTCTCGTCAATACTGCCTGGGGCAAACGCGCAGGAATGCCGCCACGCGTCGCCGCCGCGTCAATACATATCGCGCGACGGCACGCCGAAAAGCGTCTGAAACAGCCGCGCATCGAACCTGCCGGTATGCGCGTGCGTTTTCGGCAGCACGTCGTCTGCCTGATAGGTCCACCAGAAGCTCGTCATTCCGTGCGGGTCGAAGTACTCGGCCAGGTTGGGCCAGCCTGCCGCGTGTTCAGTCGCGCGTGCTACACCGCCTGGCTGCACCACGCTATTCCGTTCCGCGAAGGCCTCTGTGTCGCGCGGCAGCCGTACGCGGCTCAACGCCAGATCGAGTTCCTCGGGCCCCTGTGCATCGCGAACGGCGTCGAGCAGCGCCGCCCCGATCTGCGGGAAAAAACCGCCAGCCGACGCGGTCGTGTGGCTCGAATAGCCGGCCGCGTCCAGTGCAAGCGTCGCGATGACCGGGTAATAGCGACCGACGCGGTCACAACTCGGTGCGAGGCTGCCGAGCTGAACACAGTCGGCGCCGGCACCGGCCGGGATCACGAAATTCCACACTGGCGCAATCGCGAAATAGCGGCTCAGTCCGTCCGGCGCGTCCTGGCGGAGCGCGGCCATCCCCTGCTGAATCCAGCGGTCCCACCATGCGGCGAGCCCCGCGGACAGCCCGCGGTTGACGAAGTCGCCCGCGCCGGGGACCTTCCCGTACCAGCCGGGCCACAACACGTGGCCGTTCGCCTCTGCGATCCTCATGACTTGCCCGGACACGTGAACGACTCCATCTGCCCCAGACGGAACGGGTTGTGCACCGAATCCGCGGTGAGCTCGACCTTGAACTGCTTGCCGTCCACCGCAAAGCTGGCGATCAGTTCCTCAGGTGCGTGCCCCTGCTCGAGCCGCGCGTGATCGAACAGGCGATACAGTGCCCAGGGCCCATCCGCCACCCATCCGTCGGTCGCACCCGACTGCTCGACGACCTGCAGCCGAACCTGGTTGCTGCCTCCCGACGCCGGCCATTGCACGGTGACCGGCGCTTGCGGACCGTGCGCGTAGCGCACGCTCTGACCGCCCACATTGAGCGCCCACTCGGATATCGCCGGGTCCATGTCCAGCGGCTTGATCTGCACCTTCACGCCGGGATCGTGAGCGCCGCCGGCAAAGAACACATCGCGGATCACGGCCGCCTTCTCGAACGACGCGAGGAACGGCGCCGCATTTCCCTCTGCATTGCCATCGCCCGGCGCCGTATTGAACCGCCACGGGCGAGTGGCCGTGTCGACGTGACCTTGCAGGTTCTTGCGGAAGAAGTCGTCCATCAGTCCGGCCGGCGCGAATAGCTGCGCGAAGTCGCCAAGCGCGACATCACGCGACGAGCCGTGCGCAAACGGATAGCGCCCCGCGATCGCCTGACGGCAAAAGTCGCCGATGTCGGCCGACGCGCTGCGGGCGATATTGCGCTGCGCGAGCGACGCCACGCTGCCGTTCGCGGCATCGGCCAGCTCGCCGAGCATCTGCCTGAACGGCGCAGGCATGCGGCCAGCCTGTGCGCGCACCTTGTCCGGCACATCGGACGGCGGCGGCATCCCGCCGCTGCGCAACGCGGAGTCGGTCGCGCTCAAGTACGTGTAAAGCTCGTCGATCAGTTTCAGCGCGGCGTCGATCGGCGCGGAATCCTGGCGTTCGCTGCTGTGCGCGAACTGCCGCAAGCCGGCAAAGTGGTTGTCGACCACGGCCTCCGGCTTGTCGGTGGGCACCGGCGCGCCATCGCTCGCCGCCGCATCGGCAAAGATTCCAGCCAGCGCGTGGCGCGCGCTGTCCACCTTGTCCTGCGCGCGGTCCGCGAGTCCCCCGCCAACCGTGCCCGCTTCGCTGCGGGTTAGTGCAGTCTGGCGCGCGGCTGCGTCGATGAGCCGTGTCAGCGGCGAATCCGGCGCCGACAGCACCCGCGCGGCCTGAATGCTCTGGGCCAGCGAATCGCCGGTTTGCAGACGGATGTCACCCAGATACGCATCCCACTCGCGCACGTAGTCATTCAGGTAGAGCGAGCGGATATCGCGTGACCACGACTCCCCCGCAGCGCGATTCGGCACTTCGGATTCTTTCAGATTGAGCACCCACTTTTCTTCCGCCGCGAATGCATCGATCGAATCGTCCAGCCGCTTGTCGAAGACGTCCCAGTAGCCTCGATACGTGTACAGCCCGGGCAGCCCGTCGTTCAGGCTCTGGCCGCTCGCCCGCCGGAACACCAGCGCGGCCGACGGTCCCGCGGCGTGCGCGACATCGAAGCCATACGACGCGGTACTGGTCCGCAGCGTGTGCGTGAGCTGCGCATAGAGCCGCTGCGCGAAGGTGAGCCGCTGCAACCGGTCGCGCGTATCGGCGACGAGCCGCTCGTCCATCGCGAACGGCGACAGCACGACGCGGTCCGCGAACAGGCTGTCCAGATGGGCGCTCAACGCCGCACGTTGCGCGGCGGCCAGCGGCCGCGGCAACGAGCGCTCGAATTCGAGGTCGAGCACGGCCTGCACGAAGGCGGGGTCGTAGTGCGCGCTGTCGTAGAGCATCAGATAGGCCTTGAGCGCTGCATAGGCGAACGCGGGATCGTCCTGACGCGCGTCCCGCAGCGTCTGTTCGAGACGCCGTGCCGCGAGCGGCAGCAACAACTCGTCAAGCGCACGGTGATAGACGCCGCTCGCCGCTGCCTGCGTCTTATCGCCCTGAAACAGCCCCCAGCGATACGCAAGCGGCGGCGACGCGGGATCGACGCGATCGGTTCGCGCCAATCCCCTCAGTTCGTCGAGCACCGGCAGCACCTGCCCCATGCCGGCGGCATCGGTAATCGACGTGCGCTGCAACTGCCTGTCGAGTACGCTCACGCGCTCACTCATCTGCTGGAGATAGTCGCTGTTGTTCGCGTAGCTGCGTATCCACAGCGCAAGCGCGACGCACAGCAACACGGCCGCCGCGCCATAGCCCGCGACGCTCAGCACGCGTTGCCGCCTGTGCCACCGCAGGTTCATGCCGGCGAGCGACGTCTCGCTGAAGATGAGCGCCTGCAGCAGATCTGTCAGGAAAAAACTGCGCCCGTTCGCCCCGCTGTGGGTGGCGGGCGGCACGCCCTCGATCTGCAGAAACCGCTTGATTCCGCCCATCACGCGGTCGAACACCGTGCCTTCCTGGGTCCCGCTCGTCAGATAGACGCCGCGCAACAGCGGAAGCGAGTCGAACTTCGACTGCGAGAACACCTCTGCGATCAGTTGTCCGAGTACGTCTTGCAGCAACGCGAACTGCTGCGGCAACGAATAGATCAACTCACGCTGGCGCACGTCGGATTCAGCCGCCAGCAACTCCGGCAGCGCGTCGTTCAGGCGCCGGTGCAGCAACTGGTACTCGCGATCGAAAGCCGCGCGCAGATCGAAGTCCGGCTTGCGGGTCTCGTCGAGCCGGAAAGTGAAGCCCCAAACCTGAGCCCGTTGCGCGCGCCCGAGCGCGGCGAAATACTCGGCGAAGCCGGCGAGCAGGTCGGCCTTGGTCACCAGCACGTAGACGGGAAACTGGATGCCCAGTTGTTCACGCAATTCCTGAAGCCGCTTGCGCAGCGACATCGCGTGCTCGGTGCGCTGCGTATCGGAGGCGCCGAGCAGGTCCGCGACGCTGATCGTCAGCAGCGCGCCATTGAGCGGCTGGCGCGGCCGATACTTCCTGAGCAGGCCGACGAAGCCCCGCCACTCCTGCTCGTCCAGCGCGCGATTGCTCTCGTGCGTGGTGTAGCGTCCGGCCGTGTCGATCAGCACCGCTTCGTTGGTGAACCACCAATCGCAATGCCGCGTGCCGCCGACGCCTCGAATCGCGGCGCGGCCGAACTGTTCGGCCAGCGGAAAACTCAACCCCGAGTTGACCAGTGCCGTGGTCTTGCCCGAACCGGGCGCGCCGATAAAGACATACCAGGGCAACTGATACAGATAGCGCGGCGAAAAGCGTTCGATCCAGCCGGCGAGCCCCGCTCGTGCGCGCTCGCCGGCGGTGAGGCGCATGCTTTTCAACAGTGCCGCGGCTTCGTTGAAGCGGTGGTGCAATTCGGCCAGATGAGCGGGATCCGCGCTTTGATCGGCCGGTGCGGGCTCGCTCGCGCGCAACTGGTTCAGCAACTGGGCGTTCAGATGTGCCGCGCGCCAGCGACGGTATGCAAGGCGCAGGCCCCAGGCGGCGAACAGCGCGCAGATCAGCAGCGCGCGCGCACCGGTCGATTCGAGCGGACGCCACGTGCCGAAGGCGATGAGCGGTCCGGCAACCCAGATGAGCACGGCAACCGCGACGAGCCCGACGAACACCCAGAAAGATCGTGCGAGGAACGGCCGGGACGGCAGCGATGAAGCGAACGAGCTCATGGCGTTCCCTGCGCGGAGGACGCTGCATGCGCGGGCGCCGTCAGCAACGTTATTTCGACGCGCCGGTTGCGCGCGCGGTTGGCCGGCGTGTCGTTCGGGGCGACCGGGTCCATTTCGCCGCGCCCTTCCGCACGGATACGGCCTGTTTGCGTCATGCGCGACGCGAGCATCTGCGCGACCGCCTGCGCGCGCGCCTGCGACAGATCCCAGTTCGACGCGAAACGCGCGCTGCGCACCGGCACGTTGTCCGAGTAGCCCGCGACAACGATGTTGCCAGGCACACGCTCGAGCGCATCGGCCACTCGCGCAAGCACGGGCGTATAGCGGTCGATCACCGACGCTGAACCCGACTCGAACAGTCCGTCGCCGTGCAGCGTCACGACACTGCGCTCAGCGTCGTCGTGAACCGAGACGAGCCCCGCACGCACTTCGGGATCGAGAAACCCCGCAAGACGCGGCGCGGCGGCGGGATGAACGGCCGCCGCCACGGCCTGCTGCTGCAGATGAGGCACGCGTACGCGGTCGATCGCCGTGAACACTTCATCGGATCGCCGCGCGAGCGTCAGGTCGAATGCGACAAACGCGCCGAATCCGATCAGCCCGGCGACGGCGGCCCACGCCCACACCGGCACTGCCAGGCGACGCGCACGTTCGGCCGGAATCTCGTCGCGCCAGTGCGGCGAGAGCGGCGCATCGTATTCGCCGCGCGCCTGGCGAATCAGCTGCGCGACGCGGTGCATCAACGTGTCGAGCTGGCCACGGCCGTTGTCGAGCACACGGTAGCGCCCCTCGAAGCCGAGCGCGAGACAGTAGTACAGCAGTTCGATCAGATCGAGGTGTTGCTGCGGCTGTTGCGAAAGACGCGCGAGCACCTGGAAGAATTTCTCGCCACCCCAGGTCTCGTTATGGAAGGCAACCAGCAGGCTGTCGGCCGACCATGCCCCGCCGCCGCCCCACGGTGTCAGCGACGCCGCCTCGTCGAGCGCGGTACACAGGCAATAGCGTGCCCCGACGATCACGTCGAGCGCGATTCCCGCGCGTTGCGCGCGCATTTCGAACTGCCGGACCTCCGATGCAAGATGCTCGCGCAACCATCGCGGATTCGGGTGATGCACGGTCCAGCGAATCTGCGGCACGAGGCTCAATAACGGATTGGCCGCCGCGACGAGCGGGTTGCTGCCGCTCGGCGCCACGCGCTCCGGCAGCGGCCCGCCATAAGCCGTGCCCGCACCGGCAGCGTCGGACATTGGCGGCGCTCCGCCGGGGTTCGGATGCACGAAGCCGCCGGGCGTGCCTGCAACTGCATCATTCCAGTGATTCATGAGTCGTTTCCGTCCGTCATCCGCCTCGTCCGCATCAACCGCGGATCGCCCAGAAAGCCATCGACAATCCGGGAAACTCGCCGGCAAGATGCAGCGCAAGCCCGCCTGAACGGTCGAGTTGCCGCCACAGATCGCCGCTCTTGTCGAGCTCGAAGTACGCATAGCCCGCGTGATACGGAATCTGCCGCGGCGCGACCGGCAACGCGCGCACGCCGATGCCCGGCAATTGAAGCTGCACGAGATCGCGGATCCGCTCGACGGGGCCGAGCTTCACCTGTGCGGGAAAGCGCGTGTGCAAGACATCTGCCGGCACGTCCGCATGCACCGCCAGCACAAATCCGGCATCGCGCATCAATTCGGTATCCGACATGATTGCCACGCGCACGCCGTTGCCCGCATCCTTCAACTCGATCTGGATCGCGTTCTGCTCGAGCATGGTCGCGAGCGAGCGGCGCAATTCGCTCATCAGCTCGCCGAACGTCGTGCTCAGATCGTCGTGGTCATAACGGGGGAGCACCTGCGGACTGTGTGTGCTCGACGTGAATGTGCTGAGATCGCACGCGAGCTTGAGCCAGTCGCGGTACAACGTCTCCGGATGAATCGCAACCGGCTGCTGCGCATGCCACGTCACGGCGACGTAGCGGTTGATCAGCTCGAGCAGCAGAAAATCCGCCACTTCGCCCACCCCGGAGCGGCCCGGCTGCGTCAGGCGGCTCGCCAGCGTTTCGCCGCGCTGCGTGAGCAGCCGGTGCAATTCACTCATGTACCTTGCCAGCACCGGGCTCGTTTGCGCCGCGAGCATCGGCGGAATGTAGCCGGGCTCGGCAATCACGCGACGGTCTGCGCGGCGCTCGACGATGCGCATCACCCCCATCGCCTGCCAGTCGGACGAGAGATCCGATTCCGCCATCAGCCGCAAGTGCAACTTGCCGATCTGTATCAGTGCCGGACCGAGTCCGATCGTATTCACGTCGGCGACTTCGGTCTCCGTGGCAACGTAACGCGACAGCGGCGACACACTGTTCTCGTCGAACGAGACCTGCGCACTGTCGCCGCGCCACGTCGGCACCGCGAGCACGATCGTCTCGTTCGTCACGTCGGTGCGGATATCGAGCGGCGCGGGGGCGTCGCTGCCGCCGGCAAAATCGAACGGCGTGCCATCCGGCAGCACGCCCGATGCAGCGAGCAGCACGACCTTGCCCTGGGCAAGCGCCTCGGTGTCGACGTCGAGCGTGCTGAACCCCCAGAACAGCCCCTGAACGGGCAGGCAGCGCAGTTGCACATAGCGTTCGAAATGGCGCTCGAGCTGCTGGAAATGCTGCGGTCTCAGGAACATGCCCTCGGACCAGACGACGCGGTGGCGCAGCGCTGCACCTGCCCTCGGCGGCAAATCGATCGTGCTCATCGGTTTGCCCCCGTCTGGTCGACGATTTGCATTCCGCCGTTCCTCACGGCAATCGACAGCCGGATTTCTCCAGGCGAGGTCTGCCAGAATTTCAGCAGATTCGTTTCCTTGGCAGCGGGTAACGGCACGATCAATTTCCAGCGATTGCGCTCGAGCGCGCGATAGCCCGCGACCACACCGACATTGCGGGCATCGAGATCGCCCGCATATCGGACCGTGCGCGATTCGCCGGGACGTAGAATCAGCCGGTCCACGCCCAGCAGTTCGCCGGCCAGTGTGCTTTGCGTCTTGCTCTGAAGCGAAAAGAAATCGGCTCCGTCGAAACTCGCAGCCGACTTGAGCCGGAATATCTGCAAAACGATCGGCGACGGCCTTGCGCTTCCATCCGGATTCACGTCGGGTGCCACCTCAAAGGAAATCGCGTACGGTATCGGCAGCGATTTTTCTGTTGCTGCGCAACTGCCCAGCAGCATGCCGGCCAGCACGATTCCCACGAGCGGCCAATGCGCCTGTTTAATCGACACTTGCATCATCTCTCTCGTTCGTCAGAACGGCATGGTTGCGCCGAGGCGTTCGCGCCGGTACCTGGAGTTTTTGACCGGGCGGGTCCGCCGGCGGAAGGCTGCTCGAAAATGGGCATTGCTTCGCCGTGCGCACTTTTTTGCGGTCACGTGCGCACAGATAAAAAATCTGATTCAGCGTAATTCACATTTAAACCAAATAGCAACATCTGGTTTACCATTATTCAAAAATTGATACTTGGATCGTTGTTCTAATTAGTTTTTAATTCAATTTTTCTGGCATACAATTATCCAAAGCCGCACTCGCGCACAGACTACGAATTTTCACCATTGCGATAGGAAAATTGCGAGATATAGTTAACAGTTGCCTGTTTCACGTGTCGATATCACCCTATCCAGAGTGGGTTAGGCTCCATTTGATTTCATGAAAAAACTACCTGCTGTTTTTCGAAATGCTGAAAAAAATTCCTGATCCGGATAACACGCGTTTTGCCATTGGTAGCGTGACTCCATGAAGCTCATTGGCATTATCGCTACCGTGCTGGTGTTCTCCGCCTCCATCCTTGCCGGTTGCTCGAGCGTTTCGCCGCAGCAGCGCGCGGCCACAGAAACCGTTCAGAACGCGCGCAGTGCTTATTCGAGCGGCGATTACTCGCGCACGATCCAATTGCTCAGTCATGCCAGTGAAATCGACCGGTCCGATAGCACCACGCAGATCGAGGCTCATAAGCTCATGGCGTTCAGCTATTGCGTCACCGGCAGGGTATCGGCATGCCGTGCCGAATTCCGGAAGATCCTCGATATTGATCCGCGCTTCGCGTTGTCAGCGGCTGAACGGGGACATCCGATCTGGGGGCCGGCATTCGAAGCAGCGCGCCGGCAACGTGCGGCGGCGTCATCGTCATAGCGCAACGTGATGCAAGCCGGGAAATCTGCATAATCGAGTCAAGCGTCCATCATGCAATTGACTGTTATTGAACACGCCGGCCGCCCTATCCAACGCGGCACCACTGCAGTATTCAGGCCACCCGGCGGCACCATTGGCCGCAACGTCGACAATCATCTCGTGTTACCCGACGAAACGCGGCAGATCTCGCGGCTGCAAGCGCTGCTGCAGATGGACGGCGATCGCTGCGTGCTCAAGAATCTCAGCAGCGTATTGGTGGTCGAGGTCAACAGCACGCCGTTGTCATGCGCGGACGAGCACGCGTTGAAGGCCGGCGATGCGATTCGCATCGGAACGTACCTGTTGCGCGCCGAGCGCGACAATGTGGATGCGGGTACTGGCGAGGCGCCTGCAGCGCAGAGCCGCGACGATTTCTGGCATACGCTCGAATCGCGCTTCAGCGGCGGCACGCACCCAGGCGCTCAGCCCGGCGCACGCGAACGCGGCAGCGATGCGGTTCAGCGCGCCACCGCGTTCGACGAACTGCGCAACGTTCCTTCCGATCCGCTTGAATTGTTTGGTCCAGCCGACAGTGCAGGCGACGCCCTGTTTGAACCTTCTCCGAGCCACCTTGCGCAATCCGCAGCGCCGTTACCGCAGGCGGCGCCAGGCAGCCGCGATCGCCCATTCGGCGTGCAGAACACGGCATCGGACCATGCAGGCGAATGGACGCAGACGATACGCGCCCGCCCGCTCGTACCGGACACGCCGGACACGCCGGACACCGTGCGAGCCGTCGGGCAGCCCGGCAGGAGCGATGACGGACCTGCCGCGCCCCATCTCGACGTATCGGCTCAGCCCTTGCTGATGGCATTTATGCGAGGCGCGGGTCTCGACACCGCGAGTGACCGGTGGACGACCGATCAGTTCTACACCGCAGGACAGTTGCTAGCGCTGTTCGCCAACGGCACCGTGAAGCTGCTCTCGTCGCGCAGTATTCTCAAGCGCGAAGTGAAAGCCGACATGACGATGCTGCTCGACCGTGAGAACAATCCGCTCAAGCTGCTTCCGGACGGTGGCGCAGTACTCAGGCAGATGTTCGGCCTGCCTTTTCCAGGGTTCATGTCGCCACAAGGTGCAGTCAGCGACGCCTTCAACGATCTGCATGCGCATCAGATCGGCATGGTTGCCGGCATGCGCGCGGCACTCACCGAACTGCTCCGGCGTTTTGCTCCAGAACGGCTGGAACAGCGTACTCCGGTGCAGCAGTGGCTGGATCGTTATGTGCCGATGCGGCGCAAGGCCCGGCTATGGGATGAATATGTGAAGCTCCACCGCGACACGCTGCTCGCCGTCGAGGACGATTTCAGCGCTGTGTTCGGCAGTGCGTTTCTCGCGGCCTACGACGCGGAGGTCACGCAGTACCGCAATAGCTGCCGCGGCTGAAGCGGCGGGCGCATGGATATTTCGTATGCCTATTTCTCGTGCACTGGAAGCCGCTCGGGTAACCAGGACGTCATCGGCCACGTAGTATCAGAGAGGCACGCATGCTTTGTGGTTAGCGACGGCATCGCCGGCGAACCGGGCGGCGAGGTTGCGGCGCAATGCGCAGTGAATCATATCCTCGCCCACGGCAGCGCGCGCCCGATGACTTCCGCGGCAATCGAGGCTTGCATCAAGGACGCGAACGATGCGATTCTGGCCGAACAGGCGCGCGATCCGCGCAACCGGAAGATGGGCGCCACTGTCGTCGCGCTGTTCATCGATCGCATGGCGCGCACCGCACAATGGGCACACCTCGGCGACAGCCGGCTCTATCACTTCCGGCGTGGCTTGCTGATCCATCGCACGCGCGACCACAGTCTGTTGCAACGCATGGCCGACGCCGGCCTGCCATTCGACGGAATCAACCCGAATCTTCTCGATCGCGCACTTGGCGTACGCGGCGACATCACGCCTTGCGTCAGCCCGATTCAGTCGCTACATGACGGCGACGCCTTTCTGCTGTGCACGGATGGTCTTTGGCACGCGCTGTCCGACGCAAGCATCGGGCAACATCTGCGAATCGTCAACAAGGTGGACGACTGGTTGTCCCTGCTCCGGCACGCTGCTTCACATCAGCATACGCGCGGCACATCAATGGATAACTACTCGGCACTTGCGGTGTGGGTCGGCCGTCCTGAAGACGTCACCCTGCAGCGGGTCAAGGAATAGATCAGGCATTCGCAGCACAGTCGTGGCCGGGTTTCACCGGCACCAACTGCATTCCGGATCGGACCGATCCGGTCAGGTCTTGCCTGGCGGCGAAGTGACACTCCGATCGCGCGTCTTGTCTGCAATGCGTTGTTGCGCCCGTGCGGCTTCGACGTGGCGGTTCTCGAGACAAACCTCCCTGCGGCAAAGCGCGCACCGGCTGCCCGCGAACTGGCCTACTTCAAGGTGAAGGTTAGCGTTCCGTAACCAAGCTGGTCAAAGCCGCCGCTGTTGGGGCCGTAGTCACCCCCGCCGCCTTCCGCGCGCACCTTTTTCGCGAAGGCTTCGACATCAGGTGCGTTCATGCCCTTGAGCACAACGTAGTGGTTGTACAGCAGTTCCCAGATCGGCCGCACATCGCCACGCGACTTGTCCGAAATCGTCATCTGCGTGACATCGCTGTTGGTGTACGTGGTATAGGGCACATCGCGACCGAGGTTGTACCGGGCTGCATATTCAGCGCCTAGCAGAAAACGATTGTGGTCATAACCGAACAGATCGT
Organism: Paraburkholderia sp. FW306-2-2C-D06C; assembly: GCF_058781505.1. Lineage (NCBI taxonomy): Bacteria > Pseudomonadati > Pseudomonadota > Betaproteobacteria > Burkholderiales > Burkholderiaceae > Paraburkholderia > Paraburkholderia sp. FW306-2-2C-D06C. The sequence continues at coordinate 34,661 of NZ_JBYSWU010000016.1, forward strand.
CTCCCTGATTCCACGCCATCTGGCAGAACGTACCGAGCAGCGCTACGTCGAGCATGGTGTGTCCCTGATCACGTCCGCTCTCCTGCACCTGTCCGATTCCGCCATCGTAGATTTTCCACACGACATGGCCGATAGCGCCGTTGCCGGCGCCGTGCCTGAAATACCCGGTGGCCTCGTCGTAGATGTCGCGGCGATCCGTGAGCACGCCGATAGCGAGCATCGAGTCCATGTTCGCGAGGTCCCAGTTCGCCCAGTAGTGGTCTGTCTTCGCGCCGTTGTGGCGAACGAGGAAGTCGTGGTTCATCGGATAGAAGACCGTCAGCATCGTCGTCTTGAAGCGGCCGAAGTCGGCTGGGCGCCATTCAGGATAAGTGCGCAGGATCTCGGCGGCGTTGGCAAGCTGGTAGCCGTAGATTCCTGAGGCCAGGAACTTGTCCGAAGTGCCGTCAATCGCAGTCAGGGTCGATGACCAGGCATTCAGAATCTCAACCGCCTTTCCGGCATACGCGTCGTCGCCGGAAATCTTCCATCGCAAGGCCAGCGCGTAGGCGGCTGCGGCATCGTTGAAGAGCGCTGCATAGTTCTCTGCATGGTGGCCGTCCGCACCCCGATACACGATCGCCTGCGGATTGGGCTTCCAGTTCAGCGACGCGTGTCGATTGGCGACGAGTTTCTGCCAGCCGGCGACCCAGGGCTGATCGCCGTGCGCGACCTTGATGCGCATCCGGTCGAAGTCCTGCTGTGTGTGAAGCAAGCCCGGATGCACGAATGGATGAGCATCGTTTGCCAGTGCTTCCGGGTTGGTGCTGACGAAGAAGAGTGCCGCAAGAATGCCGCAGCTGAAACGCGCGACGCAGGCCGGCCGCTGGCGAATAAAATTTGAAGATTCCAACTTAGCTCCGAAGGGGGACCGGTTCACCTGGCAACAGGTTGCTATAACACCGGTGAAAGCATAAGGGATACCGTTGTCCTGGGTAGCGGTCTGATGGCTTAAGTTCCGCGCAAGTGAAGCCGCCCCCGTCCCGATCCGTTCTTGCCAGGCCATTTATGGGGACGCAATTGGATCAACGGTGATCCGTGAGGAAACTTACACCCTGATTGATGGCGCACATGTAGCCGATCTGAGAAGCGATGCGTGTGTACGAAGGTAGTGAAAAGACGTCCATGGTAAAGGCGACTGTCTGGTCAGGCTTGACCTGATAGCGCAGAAACTGCCAGATCGGCTGGCCGGTGCGATCAACCGTTGCGTGTTCGTCAGCAAAACTGAGTGTGCCGTCCGGAATGATCCGGTATGCGCCTATCTTCAGGCCGCCGCGAGCTGTGCCGGGAGAAGTCGTGCCAGCTGCGGGTTCACACCTGGTAAGGTCGACAGCGACGGAGACGCTGGCGCCGCGAGCGAGCGCGGCTTCGACATCGGACAAACTCGACAGTTCGACCGTGGAGGAGGCGTAAGCCGCGCCGGAAAAGGCAGCGAATGAGAGCACGGTCAGTGACGTTTTAAGCATCCTTATCCTCGAATGAAATATCAGATTGCGCTTTCGGGTTACATCGAACTGTGAGTACCGATCTGCGCAAGAAAAGTTGCAAAGCACCGTCACATTGTCGGCGGCGCTCGCCTGGATGCGTCCGAGTCACGGTCCCGACAGAACGTCGTCGCCGGCGCGATTGCAGTTTCAGCGCGCACAGACGCGTCTCGTGACGCCGACCATTCGCACGCGAACTCCGGCAAGCACCGATGGCGACCCGCGGGGACTTTCTCGCCTGGTTCGACGGTTACGGCCCCCACCGTAGCGTCGAGATCCGGCATCGAACATTCGGCCGAATGGTTAGGCTTACTGGCTATATCGACACAAGGAAAAGCCCATCGGAACCAGGTCCCGATGGGCTTGCTTGAACTTCGACAAAAACGCTCAGGCGTTTAACCCAGCGTAGCCAGACTGTGCTCGATATCCGCGCGCAAATCGGCCTCCTCTTCCAGGCCGATATAAAACCGCACTAACGTACCGCGATGCGGCCATTGCCCTTCGGTGCGCATCGACGCGACGTCGTACGGCATCGCGAGACTATGCGCGCCGCCCCAGCTCCAACCGAGCGAAAACAGTTCCAGCGACTCGCAGAACGTATCGATTTGCGCCGGACTGTAACGCCCATCGAACACAACGGAAAACAGGCCGCCCGCGCCCGTGAAGTCGCGCTTGAAAAATTCATGCCCCGGGCAATCGGGCAGCGCCGGGTGCAATACCGCCGCGATTTCCGGCCGCGTCTTCAGCCATCTGGCCAGCCCGAGCGCCGCGCGGTCATGCTGTTCGAAGCGCAGTTGCAGGGTCGGCAGGCTGCGCAGAATCAGCGAACAGTCATCCGAGGAGACGCCGATGCCCATGCGCATGCGCGCGGCCTTCAGCTTCAGATGCAACTCGCGATCGACGGTGATGGTCGCGCCCATCAGCACATCGCCGCCGCCCGACTGGTACTTGGTCAGCGCCTGCACCGAGATATCGACGCCGTGGTCGAACGGCCGGAACCCAAGCCCCGCCGACCACGTATTGTCGATGGCCGTGACGACGTTGCGCGCGCGCGCAACCGCGGTGATGGCGGGCACGTCGGCCACTTCCATCGTGACCGAACCCGGCGCTTCCAGCCAGATCAAGCGCGTGTTGGGCTGGATCAGATCGGCGATGCCCGCGCCGATCATCGGATCGTAGTAACGCGCCGTGATGCCGAAATCGCGCGCCAGCCAGTCGCCGTGATCGCGATTCGGCGAGTAGACGTTATCGGGAATCAGCACGTCGTCGCCGGCTTTGACAATGCCGAAGTACACGTTCGAAATCGACGACAGCCCCGACGGCTGCAATAACGCGTGCTTGCCGCCTTCGATGGTCGCAAGCCGCTGCGCCAGCGCGAGCGAAGTCGGCGTGGCGTGCAGGCCGTAGCGCCATTGCGCATCGTTTTTCCAGTCGAGCGCGCGCATCGTCGCGAGATCGGGGAACACGACGGTCGAAGCCCGCATGACCGGCATCGAGAACGATTCGAAGCCAGGCGTGAGCTGATCCTTGGCGCGCACGATGCGGGTTTGCAGACCGGGTTTGGATTTGGATTGGGTCATGGTGAATTTCACTCGCCGGTTTGCAGGTTGCTGACGCCACCCACCGCGTGACCGCCCGTTCCGGCCGCCGGGGCCGGTGCAGCGGCAACACCCGCGGATGGCTGCGGCACCGCCGCGGCCTTGTTCACAGCAGCGCCCGCCGCCGTGACAGCCGCGGCGGCCGGCACCGCCTGCCCCGCTGCCAGCGGCTTCAGATCGAACGCCAGCGGATTGGCATCGTCGACGTTCATCCGTTCGCCGGTGACCGAACCGTCGGCGGCAAATTTGCCGACCCAGTTCCCGGTGATATGCGTGCCGTCGTTCGACTCTTCGACTTCGAGCACGTCGCCGTCACGGTCGCCGGCGATCAGCACCACTTCGCCGTTATCCGTGTACTGATACTCGCCGTGCACGCCGGACGGATCATCGGTTTTCGCGCCGAGCCGCAGCACAATCTGACGTGAGCCCAGCATGCCGGCGTAGCGCGGGAACTTCGCGAATTCGGGGCTCGGCTTGAGCGGCAACTGAATCGGCGGCGGCGCCGCCAATTCCTTCACCGCGTCGCTTTCCGCCCATGCCTGCGCGGGCATCAACGCCGCCGCGCCGGCACACAGCAATGCGGCAACGCTCACGACTGTCCAACCCTTCCAACCCTTCCAACCGGCCCAACCGCGCCGACGCGCCGCGCCCTTCATCGCTTTCGATTCCTGCATCCGTTCCTTTCCTTGTTGCGTGATACCTGCGTGATACCTGCGTGATACCTGCTCGATACCTGTCTGACGCGAGTTTGCCGCCCGGCCTCAGATCCGTTCGAAGACCGCCGCAATACCCTGCCCGCCGCCGATACACATCGTCACCAGCGCATACCGGCCGCCGACCCGCTGCAACTCGTACAGCGCCTTGACGGTAATCAGCGCGCCGGTCGCGCCGATCGGGTGGCCGAGCGAAATACCCGAGCCGTTCGGATTGACCTTCGCGGGATCGAGGCCGAGTTCCTTGCTGACCGCGCACGCCTGAGCGGCAAACGCCTCGTTCGCCTCGATCACATCGAGATCGGCGACCGTCAGGCCGGCGCGCTCGAGCGCCTTGCGCGTGGCTGGAACCGGGCCGATACCCATATAAGCCGGATCGACGCCGGCATGCGCGTACGAAACCAGCCGCGCCAGCGGCTTGATGCCGCGCTGTTCGGCGACGCCGCGCTCCATCAGTACGACCGCCGCGGCGGCGTCGTTGATGCCCGACGCATTACCGGCCGTCACCGTGCCGTTTTCCTTCGCGAACACCGGCTTGAGCTTCGAGAAGTCTTCCGCCGTTGCATTCATGCGTGCGTGCTCGTCCGTATCGAACACGACGTCGCCCTTCTTCGAAGGAATCGTGATCGGCAGGATCTGGTCCTTGAAGTAGCCGCTGCTGATCGCGTGAGCCGCACGGCGATGCGATTCGAGCGCGAGCGCATCCTGCGCTTCACGCGAGATGTCGTATTTGCGCGCGACGTTCTCAGCCGTCACACCCATATGGACCGACTGGAACGGGTCGTTCAGCGCGCCGACCATCATGTCGACGAGGCGCACATCGCCCATGCGCTGGCCGAAGCGCGCGGCGGGCATCGAGTACGGCGCGCGGCTCATGTTTTCCGCGCCGCCGCCGATCGCGATGTCGGCGTCGCCGAGCAGCACGCTTTGCGCGGCCGACACGATCGCCTGCAAGCCCGAGCCGCACAGGCGGTTCACCGTCAACGCGGGCGCGTGTTGCGCGACGCCGCCGTTGATCGCGGCCACGCGCGCCAGATACATGTCTTTCGGTTCGGTATGCACGACATTGCCGAACACCACATGGCCGACTTCGTCGCCGGACACATTGGCGCGCGCCAGCGCTTCACGCACCACGCGGGCGCCGAGATCGGTCGGCGGAAAATCCTTCAGACTGCCGCCAAAGGTGCCGATCGCCGTACGCACGCCGCTTACCACCACTACGTCCCGTTGCATCGCTCGCTCCTCTCTTTAGTCTCTCAAGATGATCTTGCCTTGGCGGGCCGCGTGTTGCAGCGCGAAGCGATCAGCCAGCCAGGATGTGTTCGACCGTCGCCCGCGAAGGGATCGGCGCGACGGCGCCGTAGCCTTGCGTCGACAGCGCCGCGGCGACGTTCGCATAACGCGCCGCTTCAAAAGGATCGTCACCGGCGACGATGCGCGCGATGAACGCGCCGCCGAAGCAGTCGCCCGCGCCGGTCGCATCGACCGCGTTGACGACGTGGCCCGGCACGACGCGCCGCTCATTGGGCGTCGCGATATACGAGCCTTCCTTGCCGAGCTTGAGCGCGACCACGCGCGGACCGTGCGACAGCAGGAAATCGACGATCTCGTCGCGGCCGGTCAAGCCGGTGAGTTCGGTCACGTCGTCCCAGCTCGGCAGACAGATGTCGGTCTGACGGATCGCTTCGAGCATCACCGCACGCGCCCGGGCCAACGGCCACAGCTTCAGGCGCAGGTTGGTGTCGAAGCTCACGCGCACGCCGTTGGCGCGTGCATGTTCGATCGCGGCAAGCGCCGCGTCGCAGGCGCTCAGGCTGATCGCGAGGCTGATGCCGGATAGATGGATGACTTTGGCCGCGGCAATCGCATCGAGCGGCAGGTCGTGCGGCGCATAACGGCTCGCGGCCGAACCGGCGCGCAGATAGTCGAACGCGTGGCCGTTGGGGCCGTGCGAGACAAAATACACACCGGTCGATGCGCGCTCGTCCACCCGCACGAGCGAGGTATTCACCTGCTCGCGTTCCCACAAATCGATCAGCAAACGCCCGAAATGATCGCCGCCGACCGCCGACACGAAACCGGTCTTCGCGCCCTGCCGCGCCGCCGCGATACAGAAGTTCGACGTGTCGCCGCCGAAACCTTGCAGGTAGTTCGGCTGATCCTTGGCCGACTGGTTGAATTCGATCATCGCCTCGCCGAGCGCGAGGATCTCCGGTGTACGGGCTTCCGGCATCCGGGTGTCCGGCATCCGGGCTTCCGGCACACGAGTCACGCTTAAGGCCATCGCTTAAACCTCGCCCCACAGGTCGTGGCCGTCGGCGCCGGTGATCTTCACCGACACGAAATCGCCGACCTTGTAACGCTTCGACGCTTTGGCGGCGGGCGCGATATACACGACACCGTCGATCTCAGGCGCATCCGCAGCGGTGCGGCCAATGCCGCCGTCGGCGTTGATCTCGTCGACCAGCACCTTGAGCGTCTTGCCGACCTTCTTCGCGATGCGCTTCGCCGACACTTCTTCGGCCACTTCCATGAAACGCGCACGGCGTTCCTCACGCACTTCGTCGGGCAGCGCGCCGTCGAGTTCGTTGGCCGTGGCGCCTTCGACCGGCGAGTACGCAAAGCAGCCGACCCGATCCAGCTCCGCCTCGCGGATGAAATCGAGCAGCGTCTGGAACTGCTCTTCGGTCTCGCCCGGGAAGCCGGCAATGAAAGTGCTGCGGATCGTCAGATCAGGACACATTTCGCGCCACGCCTTCACGCGCTCCATCACCTTCTCGGCGTTGGCCGGACGTTTCATGCGCTTCAACACTTCAGGGTGCGCATGCTGGAACGGCACGTCGAGATACGGCAGCACATGGCCCTTGTACGGACCTTCGGCCATCATCGGGATCACTTCGTCGACGCTCGGATACGGATACACATAGTGCAGACGCACCCATGCGCCGTATTGCGCGGCGAGTTCGCCGAGCGCGCCGACCAGATCGGTCATCCGCGTCTTGATCGGCTTGCCGTTCCAGAAACCCGTGCGGTACTTGACGTCGACGCCATAAGCGCTGGTGTCCTGTGAAATCACCAGCAGTTCCTTCACGCCGGACTTGAACAGGTTTTCCGCTTCGAGCATGACCTCGGCAAGCGGACGCGACACGAGGTCGCCGCGCATCGACGGAATGATGCAGAACGTGCAGCGGTGGTTGCAGCCTTCGGAAATTTTCAGGTACGCGTAGTGACGCGGCGTGAGCTTCACGCCCGCCGCCGGCACCAGATCGACGAACGGATCGTGCGGCTTCGGCAGATGGTTGTGCACCGCCTGCATCACTTCGCCGACCGCGTGCGGGCCGGTCACGGCCAGCACCTTCGGATGCACTTCTTCGATCAGACCGGAACCGCTCGCGCTCTTTTTCGCGCCGAGGCAGCCGGTGACGATCACTTTGCCGTTTTCGTGGAGCGCTTCGCCGATCGCGTCGAGGCTTTCCTGCACGGCTTCGTCGATGAAGCCGCAGGTGTTGACGACCACGAGGTCCGCGCCGTCGTACGTGCCGGAGATCTCGTAGCCCTCGGCACGCAACTGCGTGATGATCTGCTCGGAGTCGACAAGCGCTTTGGGGCAGCCGAGGCTGACGAAGCCGACCTTCGGCGTGGAAGACGTCGGCGCGGCGGGGGAAGTGGTCTGCGGCATAGGGTGGGTCCGGCGTATAGCGGTGGCGATGGCGACAAATGGGGATGAATTGGGGGACGGTGTGGCAGGAACTACGGGGTTAAAGAATCATCCCCGGCAAAACGCCCCGCACACGCAACCTATCATTGTACCGCGCCGGCGGCCCTCCGCTTGCGCGCGCCGTGCCGGCCGCTCTGATCGAATCCGCCATGCACGCCGAGTGCACGCCGGTCCACCGCCGGCCGCGCGGCGGCCAAGCGAACGCCTGCGCCCTCGCCGCCATCGTTGCTTGCGCCGTTACTTCTTCTCCGGCTCCGGATTGCCTTGCGGATTGCCTTGCGGATTGCCTTGTGGATTGCCCGACGGATTTGCCGACGGATTTGCCGGCGCATTGGCCGCATTCACCGGGCCGCCCGGCGTAAACGGGAAGGTGCTGAACATGGACTTCGCCTGGTTCTGCATCTGCTCCTGCATCTGCACGAACATGTTCTTCGACTGCTCGATATAGCTGGTCATCATGCCCTGCATCATCGGCGCCTGCATGTTCATGAACTGCGACCAGACTTCGGGATTCATCGCCTTGCCTTCGTACAGGTTCTTCGACTGGTCGGCGAGTTTCGCCTGAATGTCGATGAACGCCTGGATGTTCTTTTCCAGATACGTGCCCATCATGCCCTGCATCGCATGGCCGTAGAAGCGGATGATCTGCGACAGCATCGACGACGAGAACATCGGCAAGCCGCCGCTCTCCTCTTCGAGAATGATCTGCAACAGGATGGCGCGCGTCAGATCCTCGTTGCTCTTTGCATCGATGACCTTGAAATCCTCCTGATCCAGCACGAGCTGTTTGACATCCGTCAGCGTGATGTACGTGCTTGTCTCTGTATCGTAGAGCCGACGATTCGGATACTTCTTGATCAGTCGTTCGGCTGTTTTCTTTGTAGTAGTGGTCATGTAACGCCTTTGAGCGCGAGTTGAGCGCGGAAACGGCGTCCCGTCGACTGCACGATCGGGTAATCGCACAGTCGAGACGCCGCCGGAACCATCTGAGCCGAAGCGCGCCGCCTTGTGGGCGGCGCGCTCGAGACTCAGCCCATATGCAAACCGCCGTTCAGCGAAAAATCAGCGCCCGTGGAGAAACCCGATTCGTCCGAGGCCAGCCACGCCACGATCGAACCGATTTCGTCCGGCTGGCCGAGACGGCGCACCGGAATCGTTGCGACGATTTTTTCCAGCACGTCCGGGCGGATCGACTTGACCATATCAGTGCCGATGTAGCCCGGCGACACGGTGTTGACCGTCACGCCCTTGGTGGCCACTTCCTGCGCCAAAGACATCGTGAAGCCGTGAATGCCGGCCTTCGCAGTGGAGTAGTTGGTCTGGCCGAACTGGCCTTTCTGCCCGTTCACCGACGAAATGTTGATGACCCGGCCCCAGCCGCGCTCAACCATGCCGTCGATCACCTGCTTGGTGACGTTGAACAGGCTGGTCAGGTTGGTGTCGATCACCGCCGTCCAGTCTTCGTGCGTCATCTTGCGGAACACGACGTCGCGCGTGATGCCGGCGTTGTTCACCAGCACATCGATCTCGCCGACTTCGGACTTGACCTTGTCGAACGCGGCCCTGGTCGAATCCCAGTCGCCGACATTGCCTTCGGACGCGATGAAGTCGAAACCCAGCGCCTTCTGCTCGTCGAGCCACTTCACACGGCGCGGCGAGTTCGGGCCGCAGCCTGCGACCACCTTGAAACCTTCTTTGTGGAGCCGCTGGCAAATGCTCGTGCCGATGCCACCCATGCCGCCCGTTACGTACGCAATTCGCTGTGTCATAAACTTCACTCCGTTATCGTTTTCGAGGCGCCGACCGGCTGCCTCATCCCTCGCCTTGTGCTTCATCTCCACTGCCGCCGGGCGACCGGCCGGCGAGGCCACTGCTCACCGCGCGCCGCCCGCTGCAACGAGGCGCGCGGCAACCATGCCTGAAACCGCCTTACGCACGCTCGACCGCCAGCGCGACGCCCATGCCGCCGCCGATACACAGCGACGCCAGACCCTTCTTCGCATCGCGCTTCTGCATTTCGTGCAGCAGCGTGACGAGAATCCGGCAACCGGACGCGCCGATCGGATGGCCGATCGCGATCGCCCCGCCGTTCACGTTGACCTTCGACGTATCCCAGCCCATCTGCTTGTGCACGGCGAGCGCCTGCGCGGCAAAGGCTTCATTGATTTCCATCAGGTCGAGATCGGCCGGGCTCCAGCCCGCGCGCTCCAGACAGCGGCGCGAAGCCGGCACCGGGCCCATGCCCATCACTTTCGGATCGACGCCCGCGTTGGCGTAGGCCTTGATGCGCGCGAGCGGCGTGAGGCCGAGCGCCTCGGCCTTCTTCGCCGACATCACGATCACCGCCGCCGCGCCGTCGTTCAGACCCGACGCGTTCGCCGCCGTCACCGTGCCTTCCTTCGAGAACGCCGGCTTCAGGCCCGCGAGCGATTCGGCCGTCACGCCATGACGCACGAATTCATCCGTGGCGAAACGCAGCGGCTCGCCCTTGCGTTGCGGAATTTCGACCGGCACGATTTCGTCGTCGAAACGGCCCGACTTCTGCGCGGCTTCCGCCTTGTTCTGCGACAGCGCCGCGAACGCGTCCTGCTGCTCGCGCGTGATGCCGTATTCCTTGGCGACGTTCTCCGCCGTCACGCCCATGTGGTACTGGTTATACACGTCCCACAGGCCGTCGACGACCATCGAGTCGATCAGCTTGGCGTCGCCCATGCGGAAGCCGTCGCGCGAACCCGGCAGCACGTGCGGCGCCGCGCTCATGTTTTCCTGACCGCCGGCGACCACGATGTCGGCGTCGCCCGCGATGATCGCGTTGGCGGCCAGCATCACCGCCTTCAGCCCCGAGCCGCACACCTTGTTGATCGTCATGCCGGGCACGGCCGATGGCAGCCCTGCCTTGATCAGCGACTGACGCGCCGGGTTCTGGCCGGAGCCGGCCGCCAGCACCTGGCCCATGATCACTTCGCTGACCTGCTCGGGCTTCAGACCGGCCCGTTCGAGAACGGCACGAATCACCGTGGCGCCAAGATCGGGCGCGGCGATCTTCGCCAGAGACCCACCGAATTTGCCTACTGCCGTACGGGCGGCCGATACGATCACAACATCAGTCATTTCCATATCCTCCGGGCACGCCGGCCAATTGCGCCGCAGCCCGTCAAGTTAAAAGTCTAGTTGCTCTTTCGCTCTTGCTTCAATCACGCGCTCATCCGGATCACTCTTCGAACTGCGCAATGAAATCTTCACGGCGACTCACATTACACACTACTCGCGCCGCCGCACATAGCGCCCCGGCGCCGGCTCGATGACTGGAAACCCGGCCGAGCCCGGTTTGGCGCGCGGCTTCACTTTCTTGCCGCCGTACTGCTCCAGCCAGGCGGTCCATTCGGGCCACCAGCTGCCGGGGACTTCGGCGGCCTGATCCAGCCACTCGTCCGGGCCTTCCGGCAGTGTTCTGGTGTCGCCTTCCAGAACCCAGTAATTGCGCTTTTTCTTCGCCGGCGGATTGATCACGCCCGCGATATGGCCCGACGCGCCGAGCACGAACTTCAGCGGCCCCGTCAGCAACGGCACCGACGCATACGCCGTTTGCCACGGCACGATATGGTCTTCGCGCGAACCGTAAATGAAGGTCGGCACGTCGATCTTCGACAGGTCGACCGGCTCGCCGCAGGTGGTCAACGCACCCGGCTCGCGCAGACGGTTCTCGAGATACGTATTGCGCAGATACCAGACGTACATCGGACCCGGCAGACTGGTCGAATCGCTGTTCCAGTACAGCAGATCGAACGGCACCGGCGTGCGCCCTTTGAGGTAGTTGTCGACGACGTAGCTCCACACCAGGTCGTTCGGGCGCAGGAACGAGAACGTGTTGGCGAACTCGATGCCGCGCATCAGCCCCGGCGCGCCGCCGTTCTTGCCGCCAATGCTCTGCTCGCGCATCTGCACATGCGCTTCGTCGACGAAGATGTCGAGCACGCCCGTGTCCGAGAAATCGAGCATCGCGGTGAGCAAGGTCATCGACGCGGCCGGATGTTCGCCGCGCGCGGCTGCCACCGCCAGCGCCGTGGCCAGCATCGTGCCGCCGACACAGAAGCCGAGCGTGTTGATCTGCTCGCGGCCGCTGATCTTGCACACCGTATCGATCGCGGTGAGCACGCCTTCGCCGATGTAATCGTCCCACGTCTTATGCGCAATGGATGCATCCGCGTTGCGCCACGAGATCAGGAACACCTGATGCCCCGAATCGAGCGCATGCGCGACCAGCGAGTTCTCCGGCTGCAGATCGAGAATGTAGAACTTGTTGATGCAAGGCGGCACGATCAACAGTGGCCGTTCGTGCACGGTGGCTGCACGCGGCTTGTACTGGATCAACTGGATCAGATCGTTTTCGAAAATGACCGAGCCTTCGGTGTTCGCGAGATTGTCGCCGACCACGAAACGCGATTCGTCAGTCTGCGAAATTTTGCCGCGCTGCAAGTCGCTGAGCAGGTTCATCACACCCTGCCGCAAACTCTCGCCCTGACTCTCGAGCAAGGTCTTTTGCGCTTCCGGATTCAAGGCGAGGAAGTTGCTGGGCGATGCTGCCGCGGTCCATTGCTGCACAGCGAAGCGAATGCGTTCCCGCATCTTCGGTTCGGTTTCGAGCGCATCGACCAGTTCCTGCAGATAACGTGCATTCAACAGATACCACGCCGCGGTGAACGCGTAGGCCGGCGTTGCGCTCCATGCGTCGGCACTGAAACGGCGGTCTTTGAGTTCGGGGATTTTCGTCGTCGAGGCGGCGGCCTGCTGGATCAACTCCATCGCCTCGCGGGAATAATCGGCTTGCAGCTTTTGCAGACGCTCCGATGGGATCGCCGCGCCCGGAACATTGAGTCCGGCGAATGACGTCAGCGACGGCATCGCCGGAATAGATGCGACAGCGGCTGCTTTGCTGAAGTCCGGCATGCCGGGAAACGCTGGCATTTGCGGCATCTGCACCGGCATCTGCGGCATGGTGAATGGCGCGCCGTTGCCGCCGGGCGGTGTGCCGAGCGAACGCCATGCGTTCACCCAGGCGTCGAATAACTGCTGCATGCCGGCGGCTGAAGTTGCGCCGCCCGTACCGGCCTGCTGCGCATGCTCCGTCGAGGAGTCCGTGCTGGGGGAAGCTGAGGAATATGATGCTGCCATACCTGCTTTTGACCGGTAAGTCCTTGCGGACGGTTTGAGAGGCAGGTTCTTGCGCACGTGGGCGATTGCTCGCGACCTCGTCACGCCCTGCTCCATGTGTGAGGAACATTCTTGCTCCCCATTGCAAGGCATGTCAATGCTTGTTCCCGATTTTGCCGCAGTGCGATATTTTTTTAATTATCGTTTTCCCTGTGTAGCAGATCGCGCTTTTGAACATGGTTCGCCACATGGACTCACCAAGGAAAAAGCTCCCATTTGGCATGGGCTTATACGCGCTCATCCGTGCGCGTACCCATGCTTTTCGCGGCAGATTTACGCTTGTCCGACGAATTCCGGCAGCGCAGCAAAAAAGCCTGCTGCGCCTCCGAACAAACCCTCATACGCATCTCAGCAGACATGCTCTGCGCGCTAGCGCACACCTGGCCGCACCGGCTGCCGCCACGCGGTTCGTTCGCTAGTCCGCGATGGTCTGCGCCTGATCGTCCAGCCAGATCAGCGCGGCCATGCGCCCCGTTTCGCGGTCGCGGCGATAGGAATAGAAACGCTCGCGTTGCGTGACCGTGCAAAGGTCGCCGCCGACAATCCGGCTGATGCCGAGCCGCTGCAAACGCAAGCGCGCGAGCGCCGCGAGATTGGCCAGGTATTTGCCTGCGTTTTGCGGATGGGCAACGAACGCATCCGCGGTGGCATCGCGTTGCGCGCCGCCGACACCGTTCATGAAGGCGTCACGCACGTCTGCACCCACCTCGAAAGCGTCGGGTCCGATCGCCGGACCGAGGTACGCATGCAGCGAAGCGGCATCGACGCCGGCCAGACCCGCGACGCGCTGCGCGGTCTGTTCGACGATGCCTGCCGCGAGGCCGCGCCATCCCGCATGAGCCGCGCCAACCGCACGCCCCGCCTCATCGCACAACAGCACCGGCATGCAGTCTGCCACCATCACGACGCATACCGTGCCGGGCCGATCGGTGACGCTCGCATCGGCTTGCGTCGGCGCGCCGCTCGCGCGAGTTTGCGCCAGCACATCTTCCGCGCGCACGATGCCGGCGCAGTGAATCTGCGCGAGCCAGGCAGCCTCGCCGACGCCCGCCAGCGCAAGCAGACGCGCGCGGTTGGCGGCGACCGCGGCGGGATCGTCGCCGGCTTTCATGCCGAGGTTCAGGCCGCCGGGCTGATCCATGCCGTCGTGCCAACGGCCGAACGGCGGCTCACTCACACCGCCATTGCGCGTCGTGACGAGCGCACGCACGCGCGGCGATACGTTCCATGCGGGTTGCACAACATCGGCAAAGGTCAGCTCGGGCAAGCTCATGCGTGGTCGTCCTCGTCGTCCTCGTGGTGTTCAGCGGCTTCGTCGTCGTGGCCGGGTGCGCCGTCTTCTTCGATGTCTTCGTCGATGTCTTCGTCGATGTCTTCGTCGAGCGACGCATCGTAGTCCTCGTCCTCATAGTACGTCTCGTCGAACTCGCCGGCTTCGTCGCGCCCCAGGCCGAGCGCGGCCGACAGCACCGCCATGTCTTCCGGCACATCCGCGCGCCATTGCATCGTCCGGCCGGTTTGCGGATGAATCAGCCCGAGGCGCCACGCATGCAGCGCCTGGCGCGCGAAGCCGTCCGGCAGCGGCGTGACCGAGCGCTTGCCGCGTGCGCGCCCGTACACCGGGTCGCCCAGCAGCGGATGGCCGATGTGCGCGCAATGCACGCGAATCTGATGGGTGCGGCCGGTTTCCAGGTCGCAATGAATCGCGGTGACCGGCTGACGCTGCCAGATCGCCGTTTCGACGCGCCGGAAATGCGTGCGCGCCGGTTTGCCCGACGCGCTCTTGACGACCGCCATGCGCGTGCGTTCACGCGGGTCGCGGCCGATCGGCGCGTCGATCGTGCCTTCTTCGGGCATGTTGCCCCACACCAGCGCGAGGTAGCGGCGCTTGACCGTGCGCGCCTGCAGCTGACGCACCAGATCGGTCTGTGCCTCGAGCGTGCGCGCGACCACCATCAAACCGGAGGTTTCCTTGTCGAGCCGATGCACGATGCCCGCGCGCGGCAGGCCCGCGGCGGCGGCGCCATAGCGGTACAGCAGACCGTTCAGCACCGTGCCGCTCCAGTTGCCGGCGGCCGGATGCACGACCATGCCGGCCGGCTTGTTGATGACCACCAGCGTGTCGTCCTCATAGACGATCTCGAGCGGAACCGGCTCGGGTGTGAACGCGAGCTGTTCGGGCAGCAGATCGGGCACGAGCTCGATAGTCGCGCCGAGCGGCACCGGCTGACGGATCCTGGCCGGCTTGCCGTCGATCCGCACGCGCTCCGCCTCGATCCAGCTTTGCAGCCGGTTGCGCGAGAACTCGGGAAACACCCGGGCGAGCACCTTGTCGAGGCGCTCGCCGGCCAGTTCGTCGGGCACGGTGACGCTGCGCGGCGTTTCGTCCGCGACGCGGCCGGCCACGGTCGGCACAATGCCGGGCTCGCCGGCGGCGGCGAGCGCGTCGCTGCCGAGGTCGTCGTCGAGCGAATCGACGCCCAACGCGTCGGAGGGGTCAGCGCTTAAGCTATAATCTTCGTTGCTATTCCCGGCGCCGGTAGCGGTACCTGGAGTATTTGAGCGGGTCATTGAGTCTGGGTCACCTGGACGTAAAGCTAGACTGGAAAATGCGAGCCTTGAACACCATCACTAAAGCGGCGATCAATTTGGCGGCCATCAAGAAGGCAGCCCGGAAAGTGGCCGGATACATTGCGTGCGCCGCAGCCGTCGCCGTTGTTGCGGCTTGTCACGGCCTGCCGGAAAAGACCGACGAAACGGCTACGTGGAACAACAACAAATTATATACGGAGGCGAACGACGCCCTGTCCGGTGGCGACTTCGGCAAGTGCGCCAAGTATTTCGAGATGCTCGAGGGCCGCGATCCGTTCGGCCACTTCGCCCAGCAAGCGCAGATCAACGTTGCGTATTGCAACTGGAAAGACAATGAAAACGCCGCCGCCGACCAGGCGATCGACCGCTTCATCCAGCTGCACCCGGATCATCCGGACATTGCCTACGCGTACTACCTGAAGGGCATGATCCACTTCAACGACGACCTCGGTCTGTTCGGCCGCTTCTCCGGCCAGGACATGAGCGAGCGCGATCCGAAGTCGCTGCGTGAATCGTATGACGCGTTCAAGATCGTGGTCGACCGCTATCCGAACAGCAAGTACGCGCCGGACGCCGCGCAACGCATGCGTTACATCGTGAACGCGCTGGCGTCGCACGAAGTCCACGCGGCGGATTACTACTACCGCCGTGGCGCCTATGTCGCCGCGATCAACCGCGCACAGTTGGCGTTGAAGGAATACAAGAACGCACCGTCGATCGAAGACGCGCTGCACATCATGATGCTGTCGTACGAGAAGCTGAATCAGCCGCAACTGGCCGACGACACCAAGCGCGTGCTGGCCGGCACCTTCCCCGACAGCCCGTATATCACCGGGCATGCAAGGCCGGGAAAGGAAAAGTCGTGGTGGCAGTTCTAAGTCCCGCCACGCGCTGAAAACAAAAACGCCACGACCGAAGTCGTGGCGTTTTTGTTTGTGCCGGCTACGTCGCTCTGGTTTGGGGCTCCTGCTTCAAGCTCCCGCTTCAAGCCCCTGCTTCAATCCATTGCCTCAATCCCGCTCGAACAACGCAATCGACTCCACATGCGACGTGTGCGGGAACATGTTCACCACGCCCGCGCCGACCAGCCGATAGCCTGCCTCGTGCACCAGCAGACCGGCGTCGCGCGCGAGCGTCGCCGGATTGCACGACACGTAGACAATCCGCTTGGGCAGCGGCCCATTGCCGCTCTGCGCGATCTCGGCCAACGCCTTCGCCACGGCCAGCGCGCCTTCGCGCGGCGGATCGACGAGAAATTTGTCGAAACGGCCGAGCGCGCGCATGTCGTCGGCGGTGACTTCGAACAGATTGCGGCACGCGAACGACGTATGGCCCGCCACGCCGTTCAGTTCGGCATTGGCCAGCGCGCGCGAGGTCAGCACCTCGCTGCCTTCAATGCCGACCACCTCCTTCGAAATCCGCGCAAGCGGCAGCGTGAAGTTGCCGATCCCGCAGAACAGATCGAGCACGCGGTCCGTGCGCGCCGGCGCGAGCAGCCGCAGCGCGCGGCTCACCAGCACGCGGTTGATCGCGTGATTCACCTGGGTGAAGTCGGTCGGCTTGAACGGCATCCGGATGTTGTATTCCGGCAGCGTGTAGTCCAGTTCCACGTCGAGCGGATAGAACGGCGTGACCGTGTCGGGACCCTTCGGCTGCAGCCAGAACTGCACCTTGTGCTCGTCGGCGAAGTCGCGCAGCACCTGTTCGTCGGCTTCCGTGAGCGGCTCGAGGTTGCGCACCACCAGCGCGGTGACCGACGAGCCGACCGCGAGTTCGAGCTGCGGCATGCGGTCGTAGATCGACAGCTTGCGGACCATGAAGCGCAGCGGCATCAGCATCGCCGACACATGCGGCGGCAACACCTCGCAAGTCTTCATGTCGGCGATGTAGCTGCTCTTCTTCTCGTGAAAGCCGATACGCATGCCGCCCTTTTCCGGCAGGTAGTGCACCGCCAGACGCGCGCGATAGCGATAACCCCAGGACGGCCCGTGAATCGGCCGAAACACGGTTTCCGGGCGAAGCCTGGCGAGATGCTGGAGATTGTCTTCGAGCACGCGCTGCTTGACCGCCACCTGCGCGCGGATGTCGAGATGCTGCATCGAACAGCCGCCGCAGATGCTGAAGTACGCGCATTTCGGCGTGGTGCGGGCCACGCTTTCGCGCAGCACCTCGACGACCTCGGCCTGCTCGTATTTCGGCTTGCTGCGATGAGTCGCGTAGCTGACGCGCTCACCGGGCAATGCGCCTTCGACGAAGATGACCTTGCCGGGCGCGCCGCCTTCGCCCTCGGTGCGGCCAACGCCGCGCGCTTCCATATCGAGCGAAACGATTTCGATGACCGGCTCGTCACCGGTGATGACGGGCGCACGCACCGGAGCGGGCGCCTTCTGGCGCTTCGGCGGGCGACGATGGGGGGCAGTTCGGGACACCTGCAACTTCCTGACAAACTTGGGAGAAAGGCGAGATTGTAGACGAAGCTCCGCCTTTGCCAACGATTTGGCGCGGCCACGATGTCATGACCGCAGCATGTGCTGGGCGCCGCGCTCTCGATTAGCGTACGGCGAACCGCTTCACCCACTGACTAGTTATCGAACGCTGCCAGGTACTCGGCCCATTGCGGCGCCGTCTCCAGCGCGAGCGCGTTTTTCACCAGCGTGATCTCGTCAGCATACTCTTCGGCGGAAAACGCGCCGCGGACCAGCTGGAAACGGCAATACAGCAGATACGTGTTGACGACGTCAGTCTCGCAGTAGTTACGGATCTCCTCGATGCGGCCTTCCTGATACGCGTGCCACACCTGGCTGCCGTCCATGCCCATCTTGCCGGGAAAGCCACACATCCTGGCGAGCGCGTCGAGCGGCGCATTGGCGCGCGCCTGATACATCGCCAGCACGTCCATCAGATCCGTGTGACGTGCGTGGTAGCGGCTGATGTAGTTGTTCCACTTGAACTCGCGATCGTCCTCGCCGAGATCCCAGAAACGGTAGGCCGGAATGCCATTGACCAGCGCGCGGTAATTCAGCACCGGCAAGTCGAAACCGCCGCCGTTCCACGATACGAGCTGCGGTGTGTATTTCTCGATCACGCGATAAAACGATTGCACCAGTGCGGCCTCGCCATCTTCCGGCGTGCCGAGCGAGCGCACCCGGAAACCATTGTTGTCGCGGAATACGCAGGAAATCGCCGCGATCCGTTGCAGGTGATGCGGCAGGAAATCGCTGCCGGTCTTTTCGCGACGCGCGGCGAACGCGTGCTCGGCGACTTCGGCGTCGCTCAGCGTGGCGGGCAAATCTTCGAGGCGGCGAATGCCGGCGACATCGGGAATCGTCTCGATGTCGAAAACCAGGATCGGTGTCATTGAATTAGAGAACGGCGTCCTTGCGCACACCGTTGGAGGCAAAGAAGCGCTTCAACCGCACCAGCGCTTCCTGCTGGATCTGGCGCACACGCTCGCGCGTGAGGCCCATTTCATCGGCCAGCTCTTCAAGCGTGGCCGGCTCGATGTGGTTCAGCCCGAACCGCCGCTCGATCACATGACGATGCTTGTCCGACAACCGTGCGAGCCACGCGCGTGTGAGCGTTTCCAGCTCGCGGTGCTGCACCTCGGCGTCCGGCGACTGGCTCTGATCGTCGGACAGCAGATCGAGCAGGCTGCTCGCCGGGTCCAGGTCGAGCGGCGCGTCAAGCGATGCGGTGTGCTCGTTCAACGCGAGGATGTCGGTGACTTCGTCGGTGGTCTTGCCGGTCAGATAGGCAATGTCGTCGATGCTGGCGTCGCGGCGCTCTGCCGCTTCGCCCGAATTCATCGAATTTTTTTCCAGATGGCGCTTGGCGCGCAGCACCTGATTGAGCTCACGAATCACGTGCACCGGCAAACGCACGGTGCGCGCCTGGTTCATGATTGCGCGCTCGATGCTCTGGCGAATCCACCAGGTGGCATACGTCGAAAACCGGAAGCCGCGTGTGGGATCGAACTTCTCGATCGCGTGCATCAGACCGAGGTTGCCCTCTTCGATCAGATCGAGCAGCGGCACGCCGCGGTTCAGGTAGCCCTTCGCAATGCTGACGACGAGCCGCAAATTACGCTCGATCATCACCTGCCGGGCGTCGAACTCGCCCGCCTTGGCAAGGCGCGAATACTTCTGCTCTTCTTCGACGGTCAGAAGCGGTTTGACGCTGATACGGTTCAGGTAGTGCTGGATCGTGTCGGCCGTCAGCTCGGCTTGCAGCAGCGCGCGGAAATCGTCCGCGTCCGGCACGGCTTCGCTCGCGCTTTCGCGCGCGTCGCCGGCATCTTCCACGCCGGCCTGGCGCTCGTCGAGGTCGCGCTCTTCCACGATCTCTTCTTCGACTTCCGAAGCGCTACCTTCGTCCACCAACGCGGACGTGGCACGGCTGATCGTTTCAGACTCGGCTTGCGGCGGGCGGCGCTTCGGTTTCGGCATGGTCGTATCGCTTATTGCGGCGGCAAATACTTCAGTGGGTCGACAGGTTTACCCTGCCGGCGAACTTCGAAATGCAACATCACACGGTCGGAATCGCTATTGCCCATCTCAGCGATCTTCTGCCCTTTGGTCACCGCATCCCCCTCTTTTACCATCAAAGCGCGGTTGTGTGCATACGCGGTGAGATAAGTTGCATCATGCTTGATGATAATGAGATTGCCGTAACCACGCAGCCCATTTCCTGCATAAACTACCCGGCCGTCCGCCGAAGCCTTGACTGTGTCGCCCGACGCGCCTCCGATATTGACGCCCTTGTTGGTCGAGTCGTTGAAGGTGCCGAGCAGCGGGCCGCGCACCGGCCATGCGAACGCGACGTTGCCGGACGCGCCGGAGGTCGAGTCGCTCGCGGCGCCTTGATTGGCCGGCGGCGTCAGCGAGGCGCCGTTCGAACCCGAACCATAGATGGGCGGCGCCGCTGCGACGCCTGCTGCTGCGCCCGTCGACGGCGCCGTGCTGCCGAGCGGCGCGCTTTGCACCGCGCCGCCGCCGCCGATCGGCGCGGTCGTGACGCCCGGCGTCAGCGCGGCGGTGTTGGCGCCCGGCGGCACCACGCGCAGCAACTGATCGACTTCGATCTGATTCGGATTGGTGAGATTGTTCCACGCCGAGATATCGCGGTAGTTCTGGCCGTTCTCCAACGCGATCCGATACAGCGTGTCGCCCGGCTTCACGCGGTAGTAACCGGGCGGCGGCGGTCCGAGCGGCACAGCCGGTTGCTGCGCGGTTTGCGTACTGAGCGCGCCGCCACCGGAGCGATCGACGACAGGCGCCTGATCGAGCCGGGAAGCACAGGCCGTCATCAACAGGGACAAGGCGAGCACGCACACGCTACGCTGGGTTACGGTCATGGGGACATTCAGGCTGGTTCTTTGCATCGCGCGCAACATACTCATCGGTGTCAAATCACTCCGGATTTTAAGGGTACAAAGAAAACGCGATCAAGCCGCGACTCGCGCCACTGCGCGGGCCCGAGGCGCTCGACCAGAGTCAGCACCTGGTTCTGGCCGTCCTGCGAGCCGACCGGCGCGACCAGACGGCCGCCGATCGCGAGTTGTTCAAGTAAGGCTTGCGGTACATCGAGCCCGGCCGCGGCAATCACGATCGCATCGAACGGCGCCGCCGACGGCAACCCGAGGCGGCCATCGCCGTAGTGCAGCCGGATGTTCGGTATGCGCAGCGGACGCAAGTTCGTCTTCGCGCGTTCGGACAACGGCTTGATGCGTTCGATCGAATAGACATCGCGCGCGACCTGGCTCAGCACGGCTGCCTGATAACCGCAACCGGTGCCGATTTCGAGCACATTGTTCAGCGCACGGCCCGCTGCGGCCAGCTCGATCATCCGGGCGACTACCGAGGGCTTGGAAATCGTCTGGTGATGGCCGATCGGCAATGCGGCATCTTCATAGGCCTGGGCCGCGAGGCCCGGGTCGACGAACATGTGGCGCGGCACCACCGACATCGCGTTCAGCACGCGCTGATCGGTCACGCCGTTCGCTCGCAGGCGTTCGACCATCCGTTCGCGAACCCGTTCCGAAGTCAGCGCCAATGCGCCGTTCAGAGCAACGTTCGGTGCGGCGGCGCGCTCGCTGGGTTTGGCAGCGGATTTGCCCGGCAGCGCCGCTTTTGGCGCGGCGCGCGCAGTCGAAATCTGTGCGGCGGCTTTCGCCTGTGGTTTGGGTTGCGGCTGGACCTGGGGCTTAACCTGGGTCGTTACCTGCGTAGTTACCTGGGTTTTTACCTGAGGCTTCGCTTGCGGCTGAGCCTGCGCTCCGGTCTGCGGCTTCGCTTGAGACTTTGCTTTAGGCTTGACCGCGGAGCCGAGCGGCGAATTCTTCGCCAGTTGCTGGCGTGCATTGAGCGCAGCACTTGCGGCGAGTGCCGCCGCGCGCACTTCGCCCGGGCGCCCTTCGGGCCGGCGCGGTTCGCGCACCAGGTCCTCGAGACCGAGCGGAAAGCGCTTTGCGCGCTCGCCGGTCATGAAGCGCCGCTGCCGGCGCGCGCCCAGTCGCGCGCTGCGGGCAGCATTTGCGTGTGGGTCAGGTCGAGCTGCAACGGCGTGATCGACACGTGGCCGTTCGCGACAGCGTGGAAATCGGTGCCTTCGCTGGCGTCGCGCGCGCTGCCCGACGGGCCGATCCAGTAGATCGGTTCGCCGCGCGGGTTGGTCTGGCGGATCACCGGCTGCGACGGGTGGCGCTTGCCGAGCCGCGTGATGTGCCAGCCGCCGAGCTGCTCGTATGGCAGGTTCGGAATATTGATGTTCAGCAACGGATGCCCCGGCAGCGGCTGCTCGAGGTAATGCGCGACGATCTCCGCAGCGACGCGAGCCGCGTCTTCGAGATGCACCCAGTCCTTGTCGACCAGCGAGAACGCGATGGCCGGCACGCCGAACATGATGCCTTCAGTGGCGGCGGCGACGGTGCCCGAATAGAGCGTGTCCTCGCCCATGTTCTGGCCGTTGTTGATGCCCGAGACGACGAGGTCCGGCGTGTGGTCCAGCATGCCCGTCAGCGCGATGTGCACAGAGTCGGTGGGCGTGCCGTTCACATAATAGAAACCGTTCGCCGAGCGCAGCACCGAGAGCGGCCGCGACAGCGTCAATGAATTGGACGCGCCGCTGCAGTTCTGCTCGGGGGCCATCACGGTGACGTCCGCGATCGGCTTGAGCGCTTCGTAAAGCGCGGCAAGGCCGGGCGCCAGATAACCGTCGTCATTGCTGAGTAGGATTCGCATGCGGCGATTGTAACCGAGGAAAGAAGACGCGCGAACGACACGGCAGGCGGCGCGCACGGCGCATGCAAAGCGCACGCGTCGAGCACGCGTCGAGCACCCGGCGGGCACTCATCGGGGACGCAACGAGCCGGCCTCACGCAATAAAAACGCACGGTCGTGCTGCTTGCTTTACACTCAGACTACTTGCGACGCCCCGAAGGAAGTCCCCTTGGGGGACCCTGATCGATAAGGAGACACGATGCGCGCGATTCGCTGTAATCAGTACGGGCCGCCGGAGAGCCTGGTCGTCGAAAATCTGCCGGACCTCGAACCGCCGCCCGGTCACGTCGTGATCGACGTCAAAGCCGCGGCCGTCAATTTTCCCGACGTCTTGATCATCGAGAACAAATACCAGTTCAAACCACCGCTACCGTTTACGCCGGGCTCCGAAGTCGCGGGTATCGTGCGTGCGGTCGGCGCGGAGGTCACCCAGTTCAAGCCGGGTTCGCGCGTGGTCGCGTTCACCGGTTCTGGCTGCTTTGCCGAGCAGGCGCTGGCGCCCGCAGCGGCGTGCGTGCCGCTTGCCGATGGCGTCGAATTCGAGCTGGCAGCCGCGTTCACGCTGGCCTATGGCACGTCGCACCATGCGGTGGTCGACCGGGGCGAGTTGAAGGCCGGCGAGACGATGCTGGTTCTGGGCGCGGCAGGCGGCGTTGGACTGGCGGCGGTCGAAATCGGCAAGGCGCTCGGCGCACGCGTGATCGCGGCGGCGTCGAGCGATGAAAAGCTCGCCGTCTGCGTGGAGCACGGCGCCGACGCCGCCATCAACTACAGCACCGAAGATCTGCGCGAACGCATCAAGGCGCTCACCGGCGGCAAAGGTCCGGACGTGATCTACGATCCGGTCGGCGGCGTGTACGCAGAACCGGCGTTTCGCAGCATCGGCTGGCGCGGGCGCTATCTGGTGGTCGGCTTCGCGAACGGCGAGATTCCGAAGCTGCCGCTCAATCTGACGCTGCTCAAAGGCGCGAGCATCGTCGGCGTGTTCTGGGGTGACTTTGCGAAACGCGAGCCACAACACAATCATGCCGCGTTCGAGCAGATGGTCGGCTGGATTGGCGAAGGCAAGCTCAAGCCCTACGTGTCGGCGCGCTATTCGCTCGAAGACACCGGCCGCGCGTTGCGCGACATGGCGGAGCGCCGCGTGATCGGCAAGGTGGTGATTACGCCTTGACCACGGTGCGCCACGGTGCGCTTACGAAGCACTTGTGGAAGATGCGAACAAAAGCGCGCGGCTTGCGAACCGCGCGCTTTGTTATCTGGACCGCGTGCCCGCGTTAGAGCTTTTCCGTCTCGCCCGTTTTCGGCTGCCATTTCATCAGACGCCGCTCGCCGATCCCGACGATGGCATCGAGAATCAGCGCGAACGCGGTCAGCACCAGAATCCCGGCGAACACGGTATTGATATCGAAGGTGCCTTCGGCCTGCAAGATCAGATAACCGACGCCGCGTGCCGAGCCGAGATACTCGCCGACCACCGAACCGACGAACGCGAGCCCCACCGATGTATGCAGGCTCGAAAACACCCAGCTCATCGCGCTCGGCAGATACACGAAGCGCAGCAACTGCTTGCGGTTCGCACCGAGCATGCGCGCGTTGGCGAGCACGACCGGGCTGACTTCCTTCACACCCTGATAGACGTTGAAGAACACGATAAAGAACACCAGCGTGACGCCCAGCGCGACCTTCGACCAGATCCCGAGACCGAACCACACGCCGAAGATCGGCGCGAGAATCACGCGCGGCATCGAGTTGGCGGCCTTGATGTACGGGTCGAACAGCGCGCTCGCGAGCGGCGACAGCGCGAGCCACAGGCCGACGCCCAGCCCCAGCGCAGTGCCGAGTGTGAACGCCAGCACGGTTTCGATCAGCGTGATCCACAGATGCAGATAGATCTCGCCGCCCGTGAACCATTCCCAGATCCGCTGCAGCACCCTCTGCGGCTCGCCGAAGAAGAACGCGGCCTTGTTCGGGTCGTCGAAATAGAGCGCGGGCAGCAGCGTCGGGCTGGTCAGCACGTACCAGAGCACGAAGCACAGCACGAGCAGCAGCCACTGCCAGATCACCAGGTTCGCCCGGTTCGGGCGCAACGTCTTCCACATGGATCGATTGCCTTACACGGTTAATTGACGTAACTGCGAAGCGCAACTACAGGACACAACCGCCCGGACGCGGTTAAACGGCCGTGAGTTGTTGCTGGTAACCCTTGAGCACCTCGTCGCGCAGCACGCTCCAGATCTGCGCGTGCAACTCGACGAAACGCGGATGCG
Organism: Paraburkholderia sp. FW306-2-2C-D06C; assembly: GCF_058781505.1. Classification (NCBI taxonomy): domain Bacteria; kingdom Pseudomonadati; phylum Pseudomonadota; class Betaproteobacteria; order Burkholderiales; family Burkholderiaceae; genus Paraburkholderia; species Paraburkholderia sp. FW306-2-2C-D06C. Next base: position 59,563 of record NZ_JBYSWU010000016.1, read on the forward strand.
CGCGAATCTCGGCGACGTCGCGCGGACGCGGCAAGTCGATCGTAAACTCGCCGATCGGACGCGTGCCTGGTCCGGCTGAGAGCACCACCACGCGATCGGACATCGCGATCGCTTCGTCGAGATCGTGCGTGATGAACAGCACCGCCTTGCGTTTGGCGACCCACAGGTCGAGCAGCTCGTTTTCCATCAACTGACGCGTCTGGATATCGAGCGCGGAAAACGGCTCGTCCATCAGGATGATGTCAGGGTCGAGAATCAGCGTCTGCGCCATCGCGACGCGCTTGCGCATGCCGCCCGACAGCTGATGCGGATAGCGGTCGCCGAAACCGCCGAGGCCGACGCGTTTGAGCCACTCGTCAGCTTTGCTGCGCGCTGCGGCCGGCGGCACACCCTGGAAGGCGAGGCCGGCCATCACGTTGTCGATTGCGGAGCGCCACGGCATCAGCGCATCGGCCTGGAACATGTAGCCGGCGCGTCGGTTGATGCCCTTGAGCGGCTCGCCGAATACGTTGACCACGCCTGACGACGGGTCCAGCAAACCGGCGCCGACATTCAGCAAAGTGGATTTGCCGCAGCCGGTCGGACCGACCACCGAAACGAATTCGCCCGGCGCGATGCGCAAGGTGGTGTCCTTGACTGCCGTGTAGCGCTGCGCGCGGTTATCGCGTGCGGCAAACGTGCAGGTGATGTTCTCGAGCGCCAGCGCGGCAACGGTCATCATTCGACTCGCTTCGAAGATCGGTTTCGGTTTGTCTGTTATCGCGCCTGCGGTGGTCAAGGCGAACGCGCTGCGCGGCCACCCTTGCCCCCGCAGGTAAAGGCTTACGCCTTGACGGTGGCCAACGCTTTCTTGACGAAGTCGTTGGTCCACGTCTTCGACAGATCGATCGGCTTGCCCTGCACCGCCGGATCGAACGCCTGCAAGGTTTTCAGCGAGGTAGCCGGGCCGTCGGCGGGCATCAGTCCATCCGGCGACATCGCCTCCTTCACGTGCTGCCACGCGTCCAGATATACCGCGCGGTCGCCGAGCAGATAGCCTTCCGGCACCGTGTTGATCAGCTCGCTGCCGGTCGCCGTTTGCAACCACTTGAGCGCGCGCACCATCGCGTTGGTCAACGCCTGCGTGGTGTTCGGATTCTTCGTGATGAAGCTCTGCGACGCGTACAGGCACCCTGCCGGCATATCGCCGCCGAATACGCTGCGAGTATCGGCGAGCGTGCGCGTGTCCGACACGACGCGGATCTCGCCGGTCCGTTCGAGCCTGGTCATCACGGGGTCGAGATTGGCGATCGCATCGATCTGGCCCGACTGCAACGCGGCGATCGCGCCCGCTCCGGCGCCCACGCCGATGAACGACACGTCTTTCGCGGTCAGCCCGGCCTTCGCCAGCACAAAGCTCGCCATGATCGAGGTCGACGAACCCGGCGCGGTCACGCCGATTTTCTTACCCTTCAGATCGGCGATCGACTTGTAGTTCGGCATCGCCTTCTTCGACACGGCGAGCACGATCTGCGGCGCGCGTCCTTGCAGCACGAATTCACGGAACGACTGCTTTTGCGCCTGCAGCAGCAAGGTGTGTTCGAACGCGCCTGAGACCACGTCCGCGCTGCCGCCGACCGCCGCCTTCAGCGCTTGCGAGCCACCGGCGAAATCGGAGATTTCGACTTCGAGGCCTTCGTCCTTGAAGTAATTGCGGCGCTCGGCAATGGTGAGCGGCAAGTAATAGAACAGATTCTTGCCGCCGACAGCAATCGCCACCTTCGTGGTTTCAGGTTTGCCCTGCGCGAAGGCGAGCGGCGTGGCCGCAAGCGTGACGCCTGCGAGGGCGGCGCTACCGGCGAGGAAGGTTCTGCGTTGCATGGTCCGTAGTCTCCGACTTTTGTTGTCCAGCTTTTTTGTTCAGCATTTTTGTCTTTTGCCGCGGCGTTCAGGGGGCGCGGCGCTTGCGTCCTGGTGTACGTCCCTGGTCTGCGTCTGGCTTTGCCTCTCTGCTTGCGGCGCGTGACCTGCAGAACGGTGGCAAATCACGTGCGGCGAACGCTCTCGAACCACACTCACTCAGACTATCTGTTGCGCATGCAACCGTGCAATGTGGTCTGCATCATAACCTAGCGATTGCAGGACTTCATCGGTATGTTCACCCAGTTCCGGGCCGAGCCAGCGGGTTTCGCCGGGCGTTTCCGAGAGCTTCGGCGTGACCGCCGGCAACGTGATTTCCTGGCCGTCCTGCCACTTGAAGCGCTGGATCATCTGACGCGCGATGAACTGCGGATCGGTAAACATGTCGGCAACGCTGTAGATGCGGCCGACCGGGACGTCGGCGGCATTCAGTACGGCGAGCGCTTCGTCGATGGTGCGCGTGGCGAGCCACGCGGCGATCGCGCCGTCGATTTCCTGAGTGCGCGGCACGCGGCCGTCGTTGTGCGCCAACGCGGGATCGTTCGCCAGATCATCGCGTTCGATCGCCAGCATCAGCCGTTTGAAAATCGGATCGCTGTTGCCGCCGATCACGATGCTGCCGTCGCGGCACGGATACGTGTTCGACGGCACGATGCCCGGCAGCGACGCGCCGGTGCGCTCGCGCACCATGCCGTACACGCCGTATTCCGGCACCACGCTTTCCATCATGTTGAACACGGCCTCGTACAGCGCGACGTCGACGACCTGCCCTTTGCCGCCGTTCACCTGCTTGTGATGCAACGCCATCAACGCGCCGATCACGCCATGCAGCGCGGCGATCGAGTCGCCGATCGAAATGCCGATGCGCGGCGGCGGCAAGTCGGGATAGCCTGTGATATGGCGCAAGCCGCCCATCGATTCGGCAATCGCGCCGAATCCGGGCCGGTCGCGATACGGTCCGGTCTGGCCGTAGCCGGACAAACGCACCATCACGAGGCCGGGATTCTCTGCGGACAACACGTCGTAGCCGAGCCCAAGCTTCTCGAGCAGCCCGGGCCGGAAATTCTCGACGACGATATCCGCCTCTTTCGCGAGACGCCGCACGATCTCCTTGCCCTCTTCGGCTTTCAGATTGATCGTCACGGATTTCTTGTTGCGCGCCTGCACGGCCCACCACAGCGACGTGCCGCCGACTTCCGGGTAGAGCTTGCGCCATTTGCGCAGCGGGTCGCCGCCTTTGGGATCTTCGATCTTGATGACGTCGGCGCCGAACTCGCCGAGAAAGCGCGCGGCGAACGGGCCGGCGATCAGCGTGCCGAGTTCGAGCACCTTGACGCCGGCGAGCGGGCCTTTGGGCGCGGCGGTTGCGCTCGATTCGGGGATGGCGCTCATGGGGTCTCCTTTGTTCTATTCCGGCGGCGTCGTTTAAGGTGTGCGCGGCGGTGCGCGCGGTTGGTCGGCGCGGCGGGCGCAGCACGTGCCTCGGCTACATCGAGCGCCGGTCGAGCATCGCGCGGGCGATCGTGCCGGCGTCGACGTATTCGAGTTCGCCGCCCACCGGCACGCCGCGCGCGAGGCGCGTTACGGCAAGCCCGCGCGCCTTGAGCGTCTGCCCGAGGTAATGCGCGGTGGCCTCGCCTTCGTTGGTGAAATTGGTCGCGAGCACGACTTCCTTGACGATGCCGTCCGACGCGCGTTTGACCAGCCGGTCGAAATGAATCTCCTTCGGGCCGATGCCGTCGAGCGGACTGAGCCGCCCCATCAGTACGAAATAGAGGCCGCGATAGGTCATCGTCTGTTCGAGCATGATCTGGTCGGCGGGCGTCTCGACGACGCACAGCAGCGTGGGATCGCGCTCAGGATCGAGGCAGACCTCGCAGATCTGCGCTTCGGTAAAGGTGTTGCACTTCTCGCAGTGCTGCAGATGCTCGGTCGCGAACAGCAGCGAGCGGCCGAGCTTTTCGGCGCCGTCGCGGTCGTGCTGCATCAGGTGGTACGCCATGCGTTGCGCGGACTTCGGCCCGACACCGGGCAGCGCGCGCAGCGCTTCGACAAGCGCCGACAAGGCGGAAGGTTGTTTCATGCGGATCGGCGGCGTCGAAGTGGGTGTTGCCCGTCATGTTGCCAGAGAGCGGGAGCGATGCGGCTCCGTCGGCGCGCAGGCGAATCAGGCGGGCGCGCTTGACTGACAAGCCAGGACGAACTGGGACGAGCACACAAAGAACGTGACTCGTGCGTTCAGCGGACGCCGCGGCGGCAGCTGCCGCCGCGCTCGTCCCGCCTTGCAGCGACTGCGCTCAGAACGGCAGCTTGAAGCCCGGCGGCAGCGGCAGACCCGAGGTCATGCCGCCCATCTTTTCCTGGGCGGTGGCTTCGGCCTTGCGCACGGCGTCGTTGAACGCAGCGGCGACGAGGTCTTCCAGCATGTCCTTGTCGTCCGCGAGCAGGCTCGGATCGATCGATACGCGGCGCACGTCGTTCTTGCAGGTCATCGTCACCTTGACGAGACCGGCGCCCGACTGCCCCTCGACTTCGATCTGCGCGAGTTGCTCCTGCATCTTCTTCATGTTTTCCTGCATCTGCTGGGCTTGCTTCATCAGCCCGGCGAGTTGGCCTTTCATCATGGACATGCTCCTTCTTGATAGCGTGAAATCCGGAAATCGGGCGCTCCACGGCGCGGCGAATCAGTGAGCGGACGGCGCGCCGTTCGGGCCGGCGTCCTGCGTAATCGGGCGGATCGAGCCGGGCACGATGCTCGCGCCAAACTCGCGGATCAGCGACTGCACGAACGGATCGGCGCCGATCTCGCGCTCCGCTTCCTGCTGACGCTGGGCGCGCATGGCGGCGTCGTGCGCGGCCGCGGTGCGGCGTGCCGGACCGACTTCGACCAGCACTTCGACGTTCCGGCCGAGCTTTTCGGCGAGCGCGGTTTTCAGTTTAGCGACCTGCGAGGCTTCCGCGTACTGCGGCACCGGCACGTTCAGCTTGAGCGTGGCGCCTTCGAGGGCCATCAGTTCGCTGTTGAATGCCAACTGGTACGAAATGCCTTTGAGCGGCAGGCCGACGGCAAGCGCGGGCCAGTCGCCTTCGAAGCCCAGCGGGTCGAGCGGCACGGCCGGCGGCAGCGGGCGTTTGTCGACCACCGGCGCGGGCGCGGACGGCGCCGCGGCGCTTACGCGGACGTCGTCAGGGCCGCTGTCGAACACAGGCACATCATTGTCTTCCGGCAGGCCGTAATAGCCTTCGTCCGCTGGCGAGAGCGGCAGGTAATCGTCGGGCGGCATGTCGTCCCACGGCGGGACCGACGAGCCGCTCTGCGCCGCGCCGCTGCTTTGCGCCGGCGACGAAGACGCCCGCGCGGCGGGTGCGGTGTCCTGCTGCGGCGCGCGGCGCGGGGCGCCCGGCGTAGGCACGGGCACGACGACGCGCGGCGCGGCGGGTTTCGGCGTGGAAGGCTTGGCGATCGGCGCGGCAGAGGCGCGGCCACGGTCCGATGAGACCTTCAAACCGGCGCTGCGCAAGACGTCTAGCGCCGCGCTGGCGCCGCCCGCGCGGCGCGGCGGGATATCGGCTGCGGCTGCGGCCTCCACCGAACTTTCCTCGCCGCCTGCCGTCGCGGCGGCGGCCGGTGCGGCGGCCGGTGCGGCGGCCGGTGCGGCGGCCGGTGCGGCGGCCGGTGCGGCGGCCGGTGCGGCGGGCGGTTGCGCGGGCGCTTCGTCGGCGCCGCTGTCTGCGGCGGATGGTTCGTTGCCGACGGGCTCGGCGGCCTGTTCGGCTTGCGTGGCTGCTACTTCGCGAGCGGGCTGCACCGGCGCTTCGCTCGGCGCCGCGGCCATTTCGACAGCGTCCGGCTGGGTGGCGTTCTGCGCGACGACATGGGCGGACGATTCCGGCGCTACGCCGTCTGATGCCTCGAGCGTGGACGCATTGCTTTGCGACGCCTGGGAGGCAGGTTCGCTTGCCGCAGATGCCGACTCCATCGACGCCGTAACTTGAGCGGCTTCCGGTTGCTTCTGGCCCTTGGCTTCGGCGTCAACCGGTCGGACCTCAGCCGCTGCGTTTGGCGCATCAGCCACGCTCGCGTTTTCCACAGCGGGCTTGTCCGACGCCTCCGCTACCTCAGGCTCAGCGCTCTTCGCTGCTGTCGCCTCATCAATGCGCGGCTCGCGCACTGATGAGGCAGCACCCGCTGCCGGCGCCGCAGGAATCGATGCAGCTTGCGGCGCAACCGCATCTGCCGGACGCACCGCCGGCGGACGCGCGGACGCCGCCGCCGGCGACGCAGCCACCGCCGGCGTATCGGCGCGTTTAGCGCCGCTCGAATTCGACGGTCCCGCCGCGCGGCCTGAACCCGCCGCCCCGCCGCCACCGCCGGTGGGCGCCGGTTCGAACGCCAGCATGCGCAACAGCGTCATCGTGAAGCCGGCATATTCGTCGGGAGCGAGACCCAGCTCGCTTCGGCCGACCGTCGCGATCTGATAAAACAACTGCACCTGCTCGGCGCTCAGCGCTTCGGCAAAACGACGCAAATCGCCCGCCTCCGGCCACTCGTCCAGCACCGACGACGGCGCGAATTGCGCCCACGCGATCCGATGCAGCAAGCTCGCCAGATCCTGCAATGCTGTCGAAAACGACAGGCTGCGTAACGCCATCTCGTCCGCGACCGCCAGCACCGCGGCGCCGTCGCCGTCGGCAAGCGCGCCGAGCAGACGAATCAAATAGCTCTGATCGAGCGCGCCGAGCATGCCGCGTACCGCATCTTCACTGACCTGATTGGCCGAATAGGCAATCGCCTGATCGGTCAGCGAGAGCGCGTCGCGCATCGAACCATCGGCCGCGCGCGCGAGCAGGCGCAGCGCCTGGGCGTCGAACGGCACCTGCTCTTCGCCGAGAATATGTTCGAGATGCGAGACGATGTGCCCGGCCGGCATCTGCTTCAGATTGAACTGCAGACAGCGCGAGAGCACCGTGACCGGAATCTTCTGCGGGTCAGTGGTGGCCAGAATGAACTTGACGTGCGACGGCGGTTCTTCCAGCGTCTTCAGCATCGCGTTGAACGCATGGTTTGTCAGCATGTGCACTTCGTCGATCATGTAGACCTTGAAGCGCGCATCGACCGGCGCATAAACCGCCCGCTCCAGCAACGCGGCCATTTCGTCGACGCCGCGATTACTCGCTGCGTCCATCTCGACATAATCGACAAAGCGGCCTTCGTCGATCTCGCGACACGCGCGGCACACGCCGCACGGCGTCGAGGTCACACCGGTTTCGCAATTCAGCGCCTTGGCGAAGATGCGCGACAGCGTCGTTTTGCCGACGCCGCGGGTGCCGGTAAACAAATAGGCATGATGCAGACGGCCACCGTCGAGCGCGTGCGTGAGCGCGCGCACCACGTGCTCCTGTCCGACGAGCGAAGCGAAATCCTTCGGCCGCCATTTGCGTGCGAGAACTTGATAGGTCATCCGGAAATTGTATCAGTAACGATGCCGCGCAAAGCCGAATCGACAGCGCACGAACGCGTGTTGTCGCTTCATTGAAATTGGCTAACGAACTGATAGAAAAAAATAGATGGGCCGCGCAAAATTCACGCCGACAACAACAAAGGATCTGGGAAGAACAACAGGAAGCAAAGCGGAAGAAAAAGGAAGGTGACGAGCCCGACCCTCGGCACTGGTGGAAAACGGCTGTGGCTGCTTCGTTCCCGACCTGACCAGGTTGACCATCCCTCCATGCGAGGAGGCCCGTCACGAAACATTCTATCACCGCTTGGCCCGTCGCGCGACTGTTAATACGACCAAAGCTCCTCCGGAGCGCCGAATCAGGGCCTTCGCTCAATATAGGCACCGCACCGGCCGCACGTGCGCGAGCCACTTGTGTTTGCCGTCCGAGCCACCAGATAAGGTGCGTAGCAGTGCATGGAACGTAGCGGAACTTCACCGGCAGCCAATGGCCCCACTGCCCTTGATGAGTACTATCACCCCCGGCAACGCATAGCGAATTAAGCTAAACTGCCGTACGGATGACCCGCAAACGCGAGCCTTCCGCACATTCCTGAAATGGTTTTTGGCCTTTTCAGGCGTGTGCCGGCAGACTCCAATTGCGGCAAAGCGAACGGAAGTTTCCTTAGGTTTTGGTGTATCGTGGCGAGCAATTCAGGCGGGCCTCGAACCGATAGAGGTATTCATACAATGAGCGAACAAATCAAGCATATTAGCGACGCATCGTTCGAACAGGACGTCGTGAAATCCGATAAACCCGTGCTGCTCGATTTCTGGGCTGAATGGTGCGGTCCGTGCAAGATGATCGCGCCGATCCTCGACGAAGTCGCGAAGGATTACGCCGATCGCCTGCAAATCGCCAAGATCAACGTCGACGAGCATCAATCGACGCCGGTCAAGTTCGGCGTGCGCGGCATCCCCACGCTGATCCTGTTCAAGAACGGCGCTGTCGCCGCGCAGAAAGTCGGCGCACTGTCGAAATCGCAACTCACCGCGTTCCTCGACGGCAACCTGTAAAGCGGAGCGCGTCGGCGCGCCTCGAGACCCCTCGGAAACTTGAGGCGCATCGCCTTGAGCGTGTTGTCAGCCGGCAACACGCTCAATAAGAAAGATGCCATGCCGCCGCACTGGCGGAAATTGGCGTGTGCTATGCTAGAATCCGCAAAACGTCGAAAAGACGTGTAAGTCCTTGAGCGGTTCCGCTCACTCTCCTCCCAGATTTCATTTCGTCGCATCTTCTCCTGCGGGTTCTCCGTATGCATTTATCCGAGCTTAAGACTCTGCACGTGTCCGAATTGATCGAGATGGCCAACGGCCTCGAGATCGAAAGTGCGAACCGCCTGCGCAAGCAGGAATTGATGTTCGCCATTCTAAAAAAACGAGCCAAAACGGGCGACACGATCTTCGGCGACGGCACGCTCGAAGTGCTGCCGGACGGCTTCGGTTTCCTGCGATCCCCGGAAACCTCCTATCTCGCCAGCACGGACGATATCTACATCAGCCCGTCGCAAATCCGCCGCTTCAACCTGCATACGGGCGACACGATCGAAGGCGAGGTGCGCACGCCTAAAGACGGCGAACGCTATTTCGCGCTGGTGAAGGTGGACAAGGTCAACGGCCAGCCGCCGGAAGCCTCGAAACACAAGATCATGTTCGAAAACCTGACGCCGCTGCACCCGAACAAGGTGCTGCTGCTCGAACGTGAAATGCGCGGTGAAGAAAACGTCACGGGCCGCATCATCGACATGATCGCGCCGATCGGCAAGGGCCAGCGCGGCTTGCTGGTCGCGTCGCCGAAGTCGGGCAAGACCGTGATGCTGCAGCACATCGCGCATGCGATCAAACAGAACCATCCGGATGTCGTGCTGTTCGTGTTGCTGATCGACGAACGCCCGGAAGAAGTGACCGAAATGCAGCGTTCGGTGGCCGGCGAAGTGATCGCCTCCACCTTCGACGAACCGGCTGCGCGTCACGTGCAAGTCGCCGAAATGGTGATCGAAAAAGCCAAGCGCCTCGTCGAAATGAAGAACGACGTGGTGATTCTGCTCGACTCGATCACGCGTCTCGCGCGCGCATACAACACTGTGGTGCCGGCCTCGGGCAAGGTGCTGACGGGCGGCGTCGACGCGAACGCGCTGCAACGTCCGAAGCGCTTCTTCGGCGCGGCGCGCAATATCGAAGAAGGCGGCTCGCTCACCATCATCGGCACGGCGCTGATCGAAACCGGCAGCCGCATGGACGACGTGATCTACGAAGAATTCAAGGGCACCGGCAACATGGAAGTGCACCTGGAACGCCGCCTTGCTGAAAAGCGCGTCTATCCGTCGATCAACCTGAACAAGTCCGGCACGCGCCGCGAAGAACTGCTGATCAAGCCCGAAGTGCTGCAAAAGATCTGGGTGCTGCGCAAGTTCATTCACGACATGGACGAAGTCGAATCGATGGAATTCCTGCTCGACAAGATCCGCCAGACGAAGAGCAACTCTGAGTTCTTCGACATGATGCGTCGTGGTGGCGGCGGCTAAAACCTGGTCCCGCGCTAGCCGCATCGCGTAAGAAAGCCGCTCGCCGCAAACGAGCGGCTTTTTTTCGCCTGCAAGAAATGCACGCCACTGCATGCACGCCGCTGCACGCTATCCCGAAAACATGTACGTGAACGTACACGTTTCGCTATAATGCGAACACTCAGTCATGCCTCTCGCCGCTTATGTCGAAGGACTCACCCGCCCTGCTGACCGTGCGCGACGCCGCCGAACGCCTCGGCGTCACGCCGCGCACGCTGAAATACTACGAGGAACGCGGCCTCGTCTCGCCCACGCGCAGCGAGGGCCGCTACCGGCTTTACGACGAAGAAGACCTCAAGCGCTTCGGCCGGATTTTGCGTCTGCGCTCGCTTGGTTTCTCGCTGCACGGCATCACGGAAATGCTCAAACGTCCGCTCGAAGCGGTCGGCGGCACCCACCGCTATTCCAACGAATCGCTGCAGCAGATTCGCGACGCCATCGCGCAACAGGTCGACGCGCTCGACACGCGCATCGAAGCGATGCGCCGTGAACTCAAGGAAGCGCAAAGGCTCAGAGCCGAACTGAGCCCCGATCTGGACTATCTCGAACGGCGTCTCGCCGGCGAGAATGCCGACACGCTGCTGGAACAGCGCCGCAACGCACTCGCCAAAGCCGGGAGCACGAACACGCCGCCACTCGCGAAGCGCCCCAGAAAGCCGGGCGAATCCACATGAGTGCGACGTCGTCCCGCGTCCCCTTGTTCAGCGTCGAAAAGCTGCGCGGCGATTTTTTCCCCTGGGTATTGGCCGTCGTCACCGGCCTCGACTATTTCGACAACTCGATCTTTTCGTTCTTCACCAGCCACATCGCGGGCGGCATCAATGCTTCGCCCGACGAACTCGTGTGGGCGTCGAGCGCGTACGCGGTTGCGGCCGTGCTCGGCATCCTGCAACAACAGTGGTGGGTCGAACGCTTCGGTTACCGGCGCTACGTGGCCGGCTGCATGCTGCTCTATTCAGTCGGCGCGGTCGCCGCCGCGCTGTGCGAGTCGTCGATCGAACTCGCGTTCGCGCGCGGCTTTCAAGGCTACTTTGTCGGCCCGATGATGGGCACCTGCCGCATCCTGATCCAGATGAGCTTCACGCCGCAACAACGGCCGGCGGCGACACGTGCGTTTCTCATACTGATCGTGTTGAGCAGCGCGCTCGCGCCGTTGATCGGCGGCCAGCTGGTCGCGCATTTCGACTGGCGCGCGCTGTTCGCCTGCACGGCGCCGGTGGGCGTGCTGTTCGCCGTGCTGGCCATGCTCGCGCTGCCCGACTCGGGCAATCGCCTACCGGAGGAACGCGGTTCGGCACATTTCTGGCCGTACATCATCTTCGCGTTCGCGCAAGGTGCACTGCAAATCGTGATGCAGCAAGTGCGCTTCCAGTTGTTCAGCGCGTCGCCGGGGCTGATTCTTCTCACGGTCGCGGGGATCGTCGCGCTGGGCTGGTTTGCCCACCACCAATGGCATCATCCGGCTCCGCTCGTGCGCCTGCATGCGCTGCGCGAAAAAGTCTTCCAGGTCGGGCTCGTGCTGTACATGTTCTACTATTACGTCTCGACCGTTTTCAGCTATCTGATCTCACGCTTTCTCGAAAGCGGTCTCGGCTATCCGGTCGAAAACACGGGTCAACTGGTCGGCGTCACGTCGCTGATTTCAGCCAGCGCGCTGTTCGTCTACCTGCGCTACGCGAAGCTCCTGCCGCGCAAAAAATGGATCATCGTGCCGGGCTTCGCGGTGGCGGCGTTCACCGCGGCGTGGATGACGCGCATGTCGCCGGGCGTCGGCGAGGCGGCGTTGATCGTGCCGCTGCTGCTGCGCGGCTTACTGCTGTTGTTCATCGTGCTGCCGGTTGCCAATCTGACGTTTAGAATCTTCGCTATTGAAGAGTTCACGCACGGCTACCGGCTGAAAAACATCGTGCGGCAATTGACGATCTCGTTTGCGACGGCCTCGGTGATCATCGTCGAGCAGCATCGGCAGGCGCTGCATCAAACGCGGCTCGCGGAGTTCGTGAATCCGTACAATCCAGCCTTCCAGGGTTCGCTAGCCGCGCTGACCAACAGCTTTGCCGCCGCGGGCCGCTCGCCGTCCGAAGCGCACTCGCTCGCGGTGGTGGAAATCAGCCGGACGATCATGCAGCAGGCGAGCTTTTTGACGTCGCTGGACGGTTTTTACTTCCTGATCGGCATAGCGATATGCGGCGGCATTTTTGCCGCGTGGCAAAATCAGATCGACTAGGGGTTTCATCAGGCCATGCTTTCGAAACTCACTCAATGGCTCGGCACGCGCCGCCGCGACCGCGCGCTGCGCGAGTACGCAATCGACGACGCGCTCTGGCAAGCCACGCTCGACGGCCTGCCGTTCCTCGCGCACCTCGACGCGCAGGATCTCGTGCGCCTGCGCGAACTGACGAGCCTGTTCATCGCGCAAAAGAAGTTTTCGACCGCGCACGAGCTCGAGCTGACCAACGCGATGACCGTTGCGATCGCCGCGCAAGCCTGCTTGCCGGTGCTGAACCTGAGCCTCGACCTGTATCGCGGCTGGGTCGGCGTGATCGTCTATCCGGGCGAGTTCGTGATCCGCAAAACGGTCGAGGACGAAGACGGCGTGGTGCACGAAGTCGAACACGATGCGAGCGGCGAAGCGTGGGAAGGCGGGCCGGTGGTGCTGTCGTGGGAAGACGCGCAGATGACGGACGGCACGGATGCGTACAACGTCGTGATTCATGAATTCGCGCACAAGATCGACATGCTGACCGGCGAAGCGGACGGCCATCCGCCGCTCTTGCGCCGCTGGCATGCGCCGCTCGATTCACAGGCGTGGGCAGACGTCTTCGACCACGCCTACGACCACTTCTGCGCCAAAGTCGACGCAGTGCCGGAGCGCCGCTGGGCGCGTTTCGAGCGTGATTCGCTGATCGATCCTTACGCGGCCGATCATCCATCGGAATTTTTTGCCGTTTGCAGCGAGGCGCTGTTCGTCAAACCGCAGGCGTTCGAGGCCGAGTACCCGGAGCTGTACCGGCTGCTGGCCCGCTATTACCGGCAGGACCCGGCGCGCGTGGGCGTAGCGTTCACACCGGCATAACAATGGCCGAGGCCCGCCCAATAAGGGCCGCCGTGCAGCCCGGGCAATCAGAACCAGGGGGCAGAAAGCTCGCCAACCGTCTGATTTTCTGGCATAATCGCCGTTTTTCGACCCTAGGCAAGTGGCTCGCGCCAAGATGCGGTTAGCGTTATGTGTTCTTTACGCGGCTGCACGCGGGTTGGCTACCGCCAGATTAAAGGAAAGACCATGAAAGAAGGTATTCACCCGGATTACCGCGAAGTCCTGTTCATCGATATGTCGAACGACTTCAAGTTTGTGACGCGCTCGACCATCCAGACGCGTGAAACCGCCGAATTCAACGGCAAGACTTACCCGCTCGCCAAGATCGAAGTGTCGTCGGAATCGCATCCGTTCTACACCGGCCAACAAAAGATCATGGACACGGCTGGCCGCGTCGAAAAGTTCAACAAGAAGTTCGGCTCGCGCGCTACCGGCAAGGCAGCAGCGAAGTAATACGCGCCTCGTCGCCGGCCATGGGCCGGCTGCGAAGCAGCAGCAAAAAAGGGCAGCGCGAGCTGCCCTTTTTTGTCACCTCATGCCGGGCGCTCGTACATAGCGCTGACGGCGCCGCCCGTTCCAGCGGCATTGTTACCAGCGCCCCGACGACGTTGCGAGCCATTACCGGCCGTGACGCGCCTCGCACCGCACGACTACAATGCCGGATGCTCCGAATCGGCCATTCCACCGGACATTCCGTCCGGTGCCGGCTGCACCGCTTATCCGATATCCACACACCGCATGAGACCTGCCGTTCGCCTCACAGCCTCTGCGACCAGCGCATTGCCGCGCTGGCTGCTGCTGACCATCTGTATCGTCTACGCATCGTTTGGCCTCTTCGGCCGCGACCCGTGGAAGAACGAGGACGCAGCCGGCTTCGGCGTCATGTGGACGATGGCCAACGGCGGCGCCCACGATTGGCTGCTGCCGAATCTGCTCGGCAAATACCTTACGGAAGACGGCCCGCTCGGCTACTGGCTGGGCGCCAGCGCGATCCGCGTGCTGGCGCCGTGGGTCGATGCGAGCAACGCGTCGCGGGTCTTCACCGGCCTGCTGTTCTGCGCGGGCTGCGCGTTCGTCTGGTATGCGGCCTACCTGCTCGGCCGGCGCGCCGAAGTCCAGCCGTTCAAGTATGCGTTCGGCGGCGAGCCGGAACCGCGCGACTACGGCCGCACCCTCGCCGACGGCGCACTGCTGATCCTGCTCGCGTGCTTCGGCCTCGCCGAACGCGGCCACGAAACCACGCCGCAACTGGCGCAGTTCGTCGGCATCGCGATGCTCGTGTACGGGCTCGTGCGGATGATCGACAAGCCGATTCAGGGCGCGCTGATCTGGGGCCTCGCGCTCGGACTGGTGACGCTCGCCAGCAGTCCGGTGCTGGTCGGCGCATTGCTGCTCGGCACGCTGGCGATGACGTTGATCGTGCGCGAGGCGCGTTCGCGCTGGCTGCTGCTGGCCGGTTTGCCGGTCGCACTGGCGCTGTCGGTCGCGTGGCCGATCGCGGCGCTCGCCACGTTTCCCGACGACGCCGTCTGGTACCTGAATCAATGGGTGCACGTGAGCGTGAGCTCGTTTGCCGGGCCGCCCGGCTCGGTGGCGAAATACGCGCTGAAAAACCTGCCGCTGTTCACATGGCCGGCGTGGCCGCTGGCGATCTGGGCGTGGCTCAGCTGGTCGGGCCTGCGGCGCGCGCCGCACGTGGCGATTCCGCTGTCGGTGATCGGGCCGCTGCTGGTGCTCGTCGTGCTGCAAAGCCATCAGTCGAACCGGCTTTACATGCTGTTGCTGCCGCCGCTCGCGGTACTGGCCACGTTCGCGCTGCCCACGCTCAAACGCGGCGCAATCAACGCGATCGACTGGTTCGCGCTGCTGAGCTTCACGATACTCGGCAGTTTCGTCTGGCTGGTGTACGTGGCCGGACTAACCGGCTTCCCGCATCCGCTTGCACGCAATCTCGCGCGGCTCGCGCCGGGTTTCGCGCCCCAGTTCAAGATTCTGTCGTTCGTGTGCGCGGTCGCTGTGACCGTGTGCTGGTTCGTGCTGGTGCAGTGGCGTCTCGCGCGTCATCCGAAAGTCTTGTGGCGCAGCGTGGTGCTGTCGAGCGCCGGCACCACGCTGATGTGGGTACTGCTGATGACGCTGTGGCTGCCGGTCGTCAACTACAGCCGGACCTATAAGGACGTCGCCGAACAGATCGCGAGCCATCTGCCGGAGGACTACACCTGCATCTCGCCGGTGCGCCTCGGCAATGCGCAGATCGCGACCTTCGCCTATTTCGGCGACATGCATTTCTCGTTCGATCAGGATTGCGACGTGATCCTGCGCCAGGACACCCAGGATTTCGGCGAGCCCAGCGCGATGTCGGACTTCGTCTGGAAGCTGGTGTGGGAAGGCCGCCGCGTGGCCGACCGTGACGAACGCTTCCGCTTGTACGTGCGCATCGACCGTCCGAAGCCGCCGGTCGTCAAACGCCGCAACTGGCGCAAGAAGCCGGATTGAGCATGTTCGCCGACGTACGGAAAATCGCCGGGCTCGCGTGGCCCGTGCTGATCGGCCAGTTGGCGATCATCGCCTTCGGAGTGATCGATACGGCGATGGTCGGCCGCTATTCGGCCGTCGATCTCGCCGCGCTCGGCCTCGGCTCGTCGATCTACATTTCCGTCTACATCGGCCTGACCGGCATTCTGACCGCGCTGCAACCCATCACCGCGCAACTCTACGGCGCGCGCCGCTACATCGAGATCGGCGAGGAAGTTCGACAGGCGCTATGGCTCGCACTCGCGTTGACCGTGATCGGTTTCCTGATTCTCTATTTTCCGGGGCCGATGCTGCGGCTGGCGCGCGTACCTGACGCGCTGCACGAACGCACGGTCGCCTACCTGCGGATTCTGTCGTTCGGCTTGCCGGCGAGCCTTGCGTTTCGCGTCTACAGTTCGCTGACCAATGCCGTCGGCAAACCGCGGCTCGTGATGATCCTGCAGATCGGCGCGCTGCTACTCAAGTTTCCGCTCAACACGTGGTTCATCTTCGGCGGCCTCGGCGTGCCGGCGATGGGCGGCCCGGGCTGCGCGCTCGCCAGTATCGCGATCAACTGGGGGCTCGCGCTGGTCGGCATGCTGCTGTTGACGCGCGTCGACGTGTTCACCCCTCTCGCGATTTTCGCGCGCTTCTGCTGGCCGGTCTGGCGGCGCCAGGCGGCGCAGCTGCGGCTCGGCATTCCGATGGGCCTGTCGTATCTGATCGAAGTCACCTCGTACACGTTCATGGCGCTCTTCATTGCGCGCTTCGGCACGACGACGCTTGCCGGCCACCAGATCGCGGGCAACATCGGCGCGGTGCTATATATGACGCCGCTGTCGATCGGCATCGCATCGTCCACGCTGGTCGCCCAGGCGCTCGGCGCGCATCGTCACGAAGCGGCGCGCACGTTGTCGCGTCACGGCATCATGATGGCCGTGACGATTGCGCTCTGCTACGGCGCGATCGTGCTGGTGCTGCGACCGTACGTGATCGAAGGCTACACGCCGGATGCGCAGGTGGCCGCGGCTGCGATGCCGCTGGTGCTGATCGTCGTGTGCTATCACCTGTTCGATGCATTGCAGATCACCACCGCGTTCGTGCTGCGCGCCTACAAGGTGGCGATCGTGCCGACCGTGATCTATGCGATTGCGTTGTGGGGCGTGGGGCTGGGCGGCGGCTATCTGCTCGGCTTCAATGTGAGCGGCGCCATACCCGAGTGGCTGACGGGCGCGCGAGGGTTCTGGGTCGCGAATACGGCGAGCCTGGTGATTGCCGGTATTGGCTTGCTGCTGTACTGGCGGGTTGTCAGTGAGCGGTATTTGCGCGTCGAGACAGTGGTCAGGGCGGATTCGGCGGCTTGACGCGAAGCGGATGGCCGCACGAATAGGAAAGCGCCCCTTCCTGGAAAACCATGCTTTTGGGTTAGCCGCCGGCGCGTCGTGCAAGTTGGCTGCTGAAATTGACCGTTAGTTGCATTTGGCTCCAGATAAAAAGCGGCTGCACCCAGCAGCCGCTCCACCCTACCCTGCCGTCATCTCAAGCCGCTTGCGCTTCGCTCGATGCCTGATCGTGCCGCTCGAAAATCTCCCGCGCCGCGAACAGCGCGTTCAGCGCCGCCGGGAATCCCGCGTAGAGCGCCATCTGCATGAAGACCTCGACGATCTCCTCGCGCGTGCAGCCGACGTTCAGCGCCGCCTCGATATGCACTTTCAACTGCGGCTGCGCGCAGCCGAGCGTTGCCAGTGAGGCAATCGTCGCGATCTCTCGCGCGCGCAGATCGAGTTGCGGCCGGCTGTAAATATCGCCGAAGCCGAATTCGAGCAACAGGCGTCCGAAATCCGGCGCAATCGGCGCGAGTGCGGCGATCACCTGCTCGCCGGCCGAGCCGTCGATTTCCTTCAGTTTGTTCCAGCCTCGGGTGTAGCGATCGTTTTGTGCGTGTTCCATGGTGAGTCCTTTTCCGAATGCGATTGAGTTTCGTCGATTTGTCGTGTCGGATGCTGTGCAGCGGGATGCTGCCCAGCGGGATGCCGCCCAGCCGCTTCGTAGTACGCGATCTTGTCGACGATAACGCCGAGGTTGGTCTGCAACTCGGCGATCCGCGCCAGAACCTCATCCCGATGCGCCATCAGCATCTCGCGCCGCTCGCGTATCGTGGGCTGACCTTCGGCCCGCAATGCGGCGAATGCCTGCATCCCGGCGATCGGCATACCGGTCGCCTTCAGGCGCATCACGAACTGCAGCCAGTCGAGATCGGCAGGCGAATACAGGCGATGCCCCGCCTGCGTACGCCCGACGGCCCGAATCAGACCGGCCTGTTCGTAATAGCGCAGCGTGTGAGTCGAGACGCCCAGCGCTTGCGCGACCTGGCCGATGGTGAGTGCTTTCGACATTTTCGACATGACGGTACTCAGGTTAGGACTTCGAGTGCACTCTAAGTCAAGTGAATTGCGCTGTCATTCAGCGACGCGTTGATCGATAAGCGCACAACGGCTTATGTGCGAGGCAAAAGGTTTAAATATTGTCGAGACTGATTTACTTGTCATGAATCGATCGGTATAAATCGACGGCGTTCGCAAATAAGGGCGCGCAATTTGTCCTATCCTTAAGCGCAGCGCCTGCTGACAGGATGCGTCGTCCGTTCCCGGCTAACTTTTTTTGCCCTCAATGGAGTGCTTGCCATGCTGAAGAAGCTTCTCATGCTTTGCGTTGCTTTGGCTTTGTCGCTGTCGGCCGGATTCGCGGCGGCCGTCGAAGTGAATTCCGCCGACCAGGCCACGCTCGAATCGGTCAAGGGCATCGGCCCGGTTCACGCAAAAGCGATCATCGACGAACGCACCAGGAACGGCCCCTTCAAGGACGCTGACGATCTCGCCGCCCGCGTCAAAGGCATCGGCACCAAATCGGTGACCAACCTCGAGGCGGCGGGCCTGACGATCAACGGCTCGTCCGCACCGCCGACCGGCGCCAAGCCGGCCGCGAAGTCGACCAGCGCCGCAAGCACCAAGGCAGCGCCGGCGGCTGCACCTGCGGCTACCACGCCGACCACAGCGCCGGCCGCAACGCCGACCGCAGCATCGGGCACGAAAGCCTCGAAGTCGAACAAGAAGAGCAAAGCCGCGGCGTCCGATGCGGCAGCGGCTTCGGCACCGGTTACTGCGGCAGCAGCCAGCGCGCCGGCCGACGCGTCCGGCACCAAGGCTTCGAAGAAAAAGGCGAAGAAGAGCAAGGCGGCGTCGGCTGCTGCGGCCTCCGGCGGCGCGTAATATCGGCTTGAGCATCGGCAACGTGATGGCCGCGCTTACGCCGCCGTCCGCCTCGCCTCCCCGGCGCCGCGCAACCGCGCGGCGTTTTCAACCCGCCGACCCGTCAAGCACGCGTCGGCATTCAAGAGATACCGTCATGAGCCTACTCGACACTATTGGTTCCCTGGTTGGCAAATCGCCCGAGGGCGGCGGCCAGCAAGCCCTGGTTTCCGCCGCACTCGAATTCGTCAATAACCAGCCGGGCGGCTTGAACGGCCTGATCGACCGCTTCAAGGAAAAGGGCCTCGGCGACGTCGTTTCGTCGTGGGTCAGTAACGGCGAGAACCAGCCGATCGCACCGGATGCACTGCACAGCGTGCTCGGCTCGGATGCCGTCGCCAGCCTCGCGGAGAAAGCCGGCGTGCAGCCGGATCAGGTCACCGGACTCCTGTCGCAGATTTTGCCGCACGTCGTCAACGCGGCCACACCGGAAGGCGAAGTGCCCGCCGAAGGCCAACTGAATGCGCCGACCGTGCTCGGCGCGCTCGGCGGCCTGTCGGCGTTGTTCGGCAAGGGCAACGCGTAAGCGGGCCCCATCATCGGCCTCGTCGTCGGCCTCGTCGTCGACCTCATGCGCGGGCTCGTCAGGCATCCTGACCGCCCGTCAAAGGGTGAAAAAAAGCGGCAACGAAGTCACCTTCGTTGCCGCTTTTGATTTTGCCAGATGCGTTTGGCAAAGGACTTTGGCAGATTCGGCCCGCACCTCAGCCGTTCCCTGCCGAACGCCGGTCGCTTAATGCACGACGCGTTCGAACACCAGCTTGCCGTCTTCCACTTCGACCGGAATCACATCCTTCGGGCCGAACTTGCCGGCCAGAATCAGCTTCGCGACCGGATTTTCGATCTCCTGCTGGATCGCACGCTTTAACGGCCGCGCACCGAACAGCGGATCGTAGCCGACCTTTCCGACGTGCTCGAGCGCCGCGTCCGACACCACCAGTTGCATGTCGAGCCTGGCAAGCCGTTCATGCAGACGCTGCAACTGAATCCGCGCGATCGACTGGATATTCGAGCGGTCGAGCGCATGAAACACCACGACGTCGTCGATCCGGTTAAGGAATTCGGGCCGGAAATGCAGCTTCACTTCTTCCCAGACCGCATCCTTCACCGTTTCCTGCGGCTCGCCGACCATCGACTGGATCAATTGCGAGCCGAGGTTCGACGTCATCACGATCACCGTGTTCTTGAAGTCCACGGTACGGCCCTGGCCGTCGGTCATGCGGCCGTCATCGAGCACTTGCAGCAGCACGTTGAACACGTCCGGATGAGCCTTCTCGATTTCGTCGAGCAGGATCACGCTGTACGGTTTGCGGCGCACGGCTTCGGTCAGATAACCGCCTTCCTCGTAACCGACGTACCCCGGCGGCGCACCGATCAAACGCGCGACGCTATGCTTCTCCATGAATTCGCTCATGTCGATGCGGATCAGATGATCCTCCGAATCGAACAGGAACGACGCCAGTGCCTTGCACAGCTCGGTCTTGCCCACGCCGGTCGGCCCGAGGAACAGGAACGAACCATACGGCCGGTTCGGATCCGCCAGACCTGCCCGCGAACGGCGGATCGCATCGGCGACCGCGCTGATCGCCTCGTCCTGACCCACCACGCGGTCGTGCAGTTTCTCCTCGATCTGCAGCAGCTTTTCGCGCTCGCCCTGCATCATGCGCGACACCGGAATGCCGGTTGAACGCGACACGACTTCGGCGATTTCCTCCGCGCCGACCTGCGTGCGTAACAGGCGCGGCCGGGTCGGGTTGTTCTGCTCTTTCGCCTCGGCCTGGGTCACTTCCTTCAGTTGAGCCTCGAGCCCCGGCAGCTTGCCGTATTGCAACTCGGCGACCTTCTCCAGCTTGCCTTCGCGCTGCAAACGCGTGATTTCCGCACGCGTTTTCTCAATCTCTTCCTTCAGTTGCGCGCTGCCCTGCACCGCGGCTTTTTCCGCGGTCCAGATTTCTTCGAGGTCCGAATATTCGCGATCCAGCCGCTCGATTTCTTCCTCGATCAATTGCAGACGCTTTTGCGACGCTTCATCCTTTTCCTTCTTGACGGCTTCGCGTTCGATCTTCAACTGGATCAAACGACGGTCGAGCCGGTCCATTTCTTCCGGCTTCGAGTCGATTTCCATCTTGATCTTCGAAGCGGCTTCGTCGATCAGGTCGATCGCCTTGTCCGGCAGAAAACGGTCCGTGATATAGCGATGCGACAGTTCGGCTGCCGCGACGATCGCCGGGTCGGTGATATCGACGCCGTGATGCAGCTCGTACTTCTCCTGCAAACCGCGCAGGATCGCAATGGTGGCCTCGACAGTCGGCTCGTCGACCAGCACCTTCTGGAAACGGCGTTCGAGCGCAGCATCCTTCTCGATGTACTTGCGATATTCGTCGAGCGTGGTGGCGCCGACGCAATGCAGTTCGCCGCGCGAGAGCGCCGGCTTGAGCATATTGCCCGCGTCCATTGCGCCTTCCGCTTTGCCCGCACCGACCATCGTGTGAATCTCGTCGATGAAGACGATGGTCTGGCCTTCGTCTTTCGCGATGTCGTTCAAGACGGCCTTCAGGCGTTCTTCAAACTCGCCGCGATACTTGGCGCCGGCCAGCAAGGCCGCCATGTCCAACGACAGCACGCGCTTGCCCTTCAGCGTTTCCGGCACCTCGCCGTTGACGATGCGCTGCGCCAGGCCTTCGACGATCGCGGTCTTTCCCACGCCCGGCTCGCCGATCAGCACCGGATTGTTCTTGGTGCGGCGCTGCAGGATCTGAATCGAACGGCGGATCTCGTCGTCGCGGCCGATCACCGGATCGAGCTTGCCCGCACGCGCGCGCTCGGTCAGATCGATGGTGTACTTCTTCAGCGCTTCGCGCTGGCTTTCGGCGTCCTGGCTATGCACCTGCGAGCCGCCGCGCACCGCGGCAATCGCGCTTTCCAGCGACTTGCGCGACAGGCCGTGCTGACGCGCGAGGCGGCCCGCCTCGCCTTTGTCGTCGGCGATGGCGAGCAGGAACATTTCGCTCGCAATGAACGTGTCGTTGAGTTTTTGTGCTTCCTTGTCGGCCTGGTTCAGCAAGCCGGTCAGCTCGCGGCCGATCTGCACGTTGCCGTCGGTGCCCTGCACCTGCGGCAGGCGCGTCATCGCGTCGTTCAACGCGGTTTGCAGCGCCTGGACATGCACGCCGGCACGCGAGAGCAGCGAGCGCGCCGAACCGTCCTGCTGGGCGACGAGCGCCGAAAGGACATGGACCGGTTCAATGTATTGATTGTCGTGGCCGACGGCCAGACTCTGCGCATCAGCCAGCGCTTCCTGGAATTTAGTGGTGAGTTTGTCGATTCTCATCAAGAGACCTCCAATTTCGATTACCACCAAAATGAGGCGTTTTGCGCGGGTTTCAAGCGCTTTTTTGCATCAAGCGACAACTATTTAACATTTGATGCGCGAGATCTGCCGCGCCGGCTTCAGCCCGCCGGCGCCGCGCCGCCGCCGGCGGGCGTGGCCGGTGCGATCGGCACGATCGGAATTGCTGTACTCAGGCCGAGCACCGCAGCCAGCGGACCGTGCGGCTGCGCGACTTCGCCGATGGTATGACGGTCGAGTTCGGCAAAGAACGCATTACGCGCCGCTTCGAGCGCCCCTTTCAGACGGCATTGCGCCGTAATGACGCAGGCGCGGCGCTCGCCGTGCTCGTCCGGGAAACAGCCGGCCAACGCAAAGTCGCTTTCGGTGGCGCGCACAATTTCGCCGACCGTCAGCGCGCTGGTCTGCTCGGCCAGACGCAAGCCGCCGTTGCGCCCGCGCACAGTCTCGACCCAGCCGAGTTCGCCGAGCTGCTGCACGACTTTCATCAGGTGATTCCGGGAGATCCCATAGGCCTCGGAAATGTCCTGGATCGTCGATAATCCCTCGCCGCGAACGGCGAGATACAACAGGACGCGCAGCGAATAGTCCGTATAGTCGGTCAGTCTCATAAGTACTAATGCCACAATGAGCGCAAGCCGCGATCCGGGAGATAACCGCGTCGATGCAAGGGTTGCCGGGGGCCGTCGCTTCGCCATAAGATGCAGGCGCTACGCATATTTTTGTGCGTTGACTGGCGGTATTTGTCTTTCGGCAGTAATGGTAACGTTTCCCGCTTGGGCCATTCATGCGAAAAGCGGGGCATTCGCGGCCTAGTTCCTTCCGTATCGACTCAGTTTGAGGCCATTCGTGACTGTCTGTGGCGCCATGTGGCGCGCTGTGGCGATCCGCGACGAATGGCGGCATCTTATGGAAATTGCATGAATCCATCCTTCCTCGCAGCGCCGGTTGTCGAGCGCGCCGCCGCGCCCACCGACGCGAATATCCGCGGCCTCGTCTACGGTTTTTACGACCGCGTGCGCGCCGATCCGCTGCTCGGTCCCGTGTTCGAAACAACGCTGGCGGGCCGCTGGGACGACCATCTGCCAAAGATGTGCACGTTCTGGGCGAGCCTTGTGCTGGGTGCGAAGCAATACCGCGGCAACGTGCAGCAGGCGCATCAGCCGCTCGAGGGGATCGAGCCGCAACATTTCAGCCGCTGGCTGTATCTGTTCCTGGACACGGTGGAATCGCGCTATGAACCGGCTGCGGCGATCCGCTTCATGGAGCCGGCGCTGCGCATCGCACAGAGTTTGCAGTTGAGCCGCTTCGGCTGGGATTACACGATTCCGGCGGAACAGCAGGCGTTGCTGGAGCGCATCGCGCCCAGGCGGCATCCACGCGACGATGAGCCGCACGACTCACATGACCCGCGCGCATCGGCGCGGCCACGCGGCGAGCCGTTTCCGGCCCGGATCATCGGCAAAACGCAGGACGATTGAACGACGCGCGTGAAGCGCGCCCTTCGGCGAATCCGAACGGTGCCGCGGATTACTCCGCCGTCCGGTTAGCCGATTCGATGCCCCAACGGGCGAGCGCGGCGTCGTCGGTGACGCGCGCATCGACCCAGCGTTCGCCCTCCTCGGTCTTCTCTTTCTTCCAGAACGGCGCCTGGGTCTTCAGATAGTCCATCACGAATTCACACGACGCAAAAGCGTCGCCGCGATGCGCGGCAGTCGTCGCCACCAGCACGATCTGGTCGAGCGGATAGAGCTTGCCGACCCGATGCACGATCAGCACCTCGATCCCCGGCCAACGCTCTCGCGCGCTCACGACAATCGCCTCCAGCGACTTCTCCGTCATGCCCGGATAGTGTTCGAGCTCCATCGTTTCGACTGCGCTGCCTTCGTTCAGATCGCGCACGGTGCCGACGAAACAGGCCACCGCGCCGATCTTCGGATTGAGCGCGCGCAGCGCGGCAACCTCGGCAGAGAGGTCGAAGTCTTCCGTTTGTACACGAACGGGCATGGCAGGCTCCTGTGCGGTCGAGCGGCTCTTCAGCGCAGTTCAGCCGCCGGTGACGGGCGGAAAGAACGCGACTTCGCAACCTTCCGTGATGCGTGTGCCGGCGCCGGTCATCACGTGATTGCACGCCATGCGCAGCGCGCGGCCTTCGGCAAGGGTGTCGGCCCAGATGCCGCCGCGCACGCGCAGCCACGCGCGCACATCGCCGACCGTGGCGATGCCGTCGGGCAGGTCGACCATTTCGTCGGCCGTCTCGAGCGCTTCGCGCACACTTGCAAAATATCTGAGTTGAATCTTCATCGGGATGCCACCGGCCGTTGCCGGCCTTAGTTCAGCAATTCGGAAAAGGGAATGAAACGCACGGTCTCGCCGGCGCTGATCGCGTGATTCGGTGGATTGTCGATCAGGCCGTCGCCCCATACCGTCGACGTCAGCACGGCCGAACTCTGATTCGGGAACAGATCGAGACCGCCGGCCGGATTGACGCGTGCGCGCAGGAATTCGTTGCGGCGGTCGGCCTTGTTCTGCGTGAAGTCGGCGCGCAGCGACAGCGCGCGCGGCGCGACTGTCCGCACACCGGCGAGGCGCAAGACGAACGGGCGTACGAACAGCAGGAAGGTGACGAAGCTCGACACCGGGTTGCCCGGCAAACCGATGAAGAAAATTTCGTCCGACGTGACGGCATCGGCTTGCGGCGGCGTGCGGCGCACCGCGCCAAAGGCGAGCGGCTTGCCGGGTTTCATCGCGATTTGCCACATCGACAGGCGCCCTTCGGCTTCGACCGCGGGTTTCACGTGATCCTCCTCGCCCACCGACACGCCGCCGCAGGTCAGAATCAGATCATGCGCCTGGGCGGCCTCGCGTAATGTCGCTCGGGTCGCATCGAGCTTGTCCGGGACGATGCCGTAGTCCGTGACCTCGCAGCCGAGGTTTTCCAGCAGCCCGCGCAGCGTAAAGCGGTTCGAGTTGTAGATCGCGCCCGGTTTCAGCGGCTCGCCGGGCATCGTCAGTTCGTCTCCGGTGAAGAAAACGGCGACTTTTACACGGCGGCGCACGTGCAATTCCGCGCAACCGACCGAGGCGGCGAGTCCCAGTGCTTGCGGTGTCAGGCGTGTGCCCGCGGGCAGGATGATCGAACCGCTGCGGATGTCCGCGCCCTGGGCTGTGATCCATTCGCCTGGTTTGGGGCTGTGCAGGATCGTGACATCGTCGCCAGCGGCTTCGGTTTGCTCCTGCATCACGATTGCGTCGGCGCCAGGCGGCACCGTTGCGCCCGTGAAGATGCGGGCTGCTGTGTTTGCCTTTAAGGGTTCCGGGGCGTGGCCCGCCGGGATACGTTGGGAGACCGGGAACCGGCGGTTGCCATGCGCCAGGTCCCCGGTGCTTAGTGCGTAACCGTCCATTGAACTTGTGTTCATTGGAGGGACGTCCAGTGGCGAGACGACGTCTTCCGATAGCACGCGGCTTAGCGCTTCCAGCGTCGGGATCGATTCTGTACCGGCGATTGGGCTCGCGGCGCCAAGCAATGTCGCCAAGGCGTCGGCGGTTGAGAGCATCGGAGCGCGGGGCGTTGGGGTGGACATCGAGGTTCGGAGCCGCAGGTTAAAAGAATATTGTAGCGGTCGATGGGGGTGCCCTGGGGAGCGCGCCCCCCGTCGCGCCCGATGCTCATGGCTTTAGTCGCCCGTTTAGTCGCCCGTTTAGTCGCCCGTTTAGTCGTCCGTTTAGTCGTCCGCTTAATCGCCCGCTTAATCGCCCGTTTAATCGCCCGTTTAATCGCCCGTTTAATCGCCCGTTTAATCGCCCGTTTAATCGCCGGTGTTCGCCATCACGAAGTCCTTCACGCGCTGCACGTCCGCCGGCAGCACCTCGAAACGTTGCGGCAACGACTCCAAACCCGAAAACGCGGCCGGACGCTCCGGTTCGCGCAGCAGCGCTTCGCGGATCGTTTCGCCAAACTTGATCGGCTGCGCCGTCTCCAGCACGACCATCGGAATGCCCGGCTGCAAATGTTCACGCGCGACCTTCAAACCGTCGGCCGTGTGCGTGTCGATCATCGTGTCGTAGCGCTCGAATACGTCGCGGATCGCTTCCACCCGGTCTTCGTGGCTGCTGCGGCCCGACACGAAACCGAATTCCTTCACGCGCGCAAAATCGCCGCTCGCCGCCAGATCGAAACCACCCTTCTCTTCGACGTCGCGGAACAGTTGCAGCACCCGCGCCGGATCGCGCCCGAGCAGGTCGAACACGAAACGCTCGAAGTTCGATGCCTTCGAAATGTCCATGCTCGGGCTGCTCGTGTGATACGTCTCAGCCGCCTTGCGCACGCGGTAAATGCCGGTGCGGAAAAACTCGTCCAGCACGTCGTTTTCGTTCGTCGCCACTACCAGCTTCTCGATCGGCAAGCCCATCATCCGCGCAATGTGACCCGCGCAAACATTGCCGAAGTTGCCCGACGGCACCGTGAACGACACGCGCTCGTCGTTTGACTTCGTCGCGGCAAAGTAGCCCTTGAAGTAGTACACGACCTGCGCCACGACGCGCGCCCAGTTGATCGAATTGACCGTGCCGATCTTGTACTTCGCCTTGAACGCGTGATCGTTCGACACAGCCTTGACGATGTCCTGGCAGTCATCGAACACGCCTTCAACCGCGAGGTTGAAAATGTTCGGGTCCTGCAAGCTGTACATCTGCGCGGTCTGGAACGCGCTCATCTTCTTGTGCGGCGACAGCATGAACACGCGAATGCCCTGCTTGCCGCGCATCGCGTATTCGGCCGCGCTGCCGGTGTCGCCCGAGGTCGCGCCGAGAATGTTCAGCGTCTCGCCGTGCCTCGCCAGCGCGTACTCGAACAGGTTGCCGATCAGCTGCATCGCCATGTCCTTGAACGCGAGCGTCGGACCGTTCGACAGTTCGAGCAGCGACAGCGGCGCGCCGTTCTCGACACCCAGCGTCTTCAGCGGCGTGATCTGTGCGGCGCTTTCGTCGTCGCGGACGTTGCAGTAGGTCTCGGCCGTGTAGGTCTTGCGCGTCAGCGCGCGCAGATCTTCGGCGGGAATGTCGTCGCTGAATTTCGACAGGATCTCGAAGGCGAGATCGGCGTACGGCAGCGTGCGCCAGCGCGTCAGTTCGTCAGCGGAAACGCGCGGATATGCGGCGGGCAGGTACAGGCCGCCGTCTTTCGCGAGACCGCCCAGCAGGATGTCGGAAAACGTATGGCGCTCGCCGGCTCCGGCGCCGCGCGTGGAGAGGTAGTTCATATGTCGGCCTAGTTGAGCGCTTCCATGCGCAGCTTCGTAACTTGCGAGACAACGGTCTTCAGCGCTTCGATCGTTCTGATCGCGGCGTTGACGTTCTTTTCGACCGTCTCGTGCGTGATCAGGATGATGTCGGTCTCGCCCTTGCCGTTCGCGTCGACCTGCTCCGATTCCTTCTGCAACAGCGCGTCGATCGAGATGCCGGTGTCCGCGAGAATGCGCGTGATGTCGGCCAGCACGCCGGTCACGTCAGCCACACGCAGACGCAGGTAATAACCGCTCGTCACCTCGTCGATCGGCAGGATCGGCGTGCTCGACAGGCTGTCCGGCTGGAACGCCAGATGCGGCACGCGATGCTCCGGATCGGCTGTATGCAGACGCGTCACGTCGACCAGATCGGCGACCACCGCGGAGGCCGTCGGCTCCGCGCCCGCGCCCTTGCCGTAGTAGAGCGTCGTGCCGACCGCGTCGCCGTGCACGACGACCGCGTTCATCGCGCCTTCCACGTTCGCCAGCAGGCGCTTTTCCGGAATCAGCGTGGGGTGCACGCGCAGTTCGATGCCCTTGTCGGTACGGCGCGCGATGCCGAGCAGCTTGATGCGATAGCCGAGTTCTTCGGCGTATTTGATGTCGATCGCGGCGAGCTTGCTGATGCCTTCGACATAAGCCTTGTCGAACTGCACCGGCACGCCGAACGCGATCGCGCTCATGATCGTCGCCTTGTGCGCGGCGTCGACGCCTTCGATATCGAAAGTCGGATCGGCTTCGGCGTAGCCCAGTTCCTGGGCGGCCTTCAGCGCGGTCGCGAAGTCGAGACCGCGGTCGCGCATCTCCGACAGGATGTAGTTGGTCGTGCCGTTGATAATCCCGGCGATGTACTGAATGCGGTTCGCCGTGAGCCCTTCGCGCAGCGCCTTGATGATCGGAATGCCGCCCGCCACCGCCGCTTCGAACGCCACCATCACGCCGTTGGCGCGCGCCGCTTCGAAAATCTCCGTGCCGTGCACCGCGAGCAGCGCCTTGTTGGCCGTGACCACGTGCTTGCGGTTCCTGATCGCGCGCAGGACGAGGTCGCGCGCCACGCCCGTGCCGCCGATCATTTCCGCCACGATATCGATCGACGGATCGTCGACCACCGCGTTGAAGTCATCGGTCAGCGCCACGGTGCCGGCAACGCTGCCGAGCGCCGCGGTCGCCTTGGCGGGATTGCGCACGGCGATGCGCGCAATCTCGATACCGCGGCCCGCGCGGCGTTTGATTTCTTCCTGATTGCGGCGCAGTACCGTGAAGGTGCCGCTGCCTACCGTGCCGAAGCCCAGCAGTCCAACTTTGATCGGTTCCATGCAGCGTGTGTTTTCGAGTAGATGATTAAAAGGAAACGGGTGTCGGGTGTGGCGCGCCATGTACGGCGCGGTGAGTGCCGCGCCGTACGCCACATTGTGCGCTAGGCTGTGTGACGCTTACGGTAACCGTCGAGGAAACGCGCGATCCGGTTGATCGAATCCGCGAGATCGTCCACGTTCGGCAGGAACACGACGCGGAAGTGATCCGGCGTCTTCCAGTTGAAACCGCTGCCCTGCACGAGCAGCACACGTTCTTCCAGCAGCAGGTCGAGGATGAACTGCTGGTCGTCATGGATCGGATACAGCTTCGGATCGAGGCGCGGAAACATATAGAGCGCCGCTTCGGGCTTCACGCAGGTCACGCCGGGAATGGCCGTCAGCATGTCATACGCGAGTTCGCGCTGTTTGTACAGGCGGCCGTTCGGCACGATTAGGTCGTTGATGCTCTGATAGCCGCCGAGCGCGGTCTGGATCGCGTACTGGCCGGGCACGTTCGGGCACAGGCGCATGGAGGCCAGAATGCCGAGCCCTTCGAAGTAGTCTTTCGCGTGACGGCGGTTCTCGCCGGTGAGGCCCGAGATGAACATCCAGCCGGCGCGGTAGCCGCATGAACGGTAGCTCTTCGACAGGCTGTTGAACGTGACGGTGAGCACGTCCTCGGACAACGCGGCCATCGACGTATGCACCTTGCCGTCGTAGACGATCTTGTCGTAGACCTCGTCGGCGAAGATGATCAGGCCGTGCTGACGGGCGATCTCGATCAGGCCGAGCAGCAATTCGTCCGAATACAGCGCGCCGGTGGGGTTGTTCGGGTTGATGACCACGAGCGCACGGGTGTTCGGCGTGATTTTCGAGCGGATGTCGTCGAGATCGGGCATCCAGCTGTTCGCTTCGTCGCAGATGTAATGCACCGGCGTGCCGCCCGACAGGCTCACGCCCGCGGTCCACAGCGGGTAGTCCGGTGCGGGCAGCAGCACTTCGTCGCCGTCGTTGAGCAGCCCCTGCATCGCCATCACGATCAGTTCGGAGGCGCCGTTGCCGATATAGATGTCGTCGAGTTCGACGCCGTGCACGCCCTTTTGCTGCGTGTAATGCATGATCGCCTTGCGCGCGGCGAACACACCCTTGGAATCCGAGTAGCCAGACGAGCCCGGCAGGTTCAGGATCATGTCCTGAATGATTTCATCCGGCGCGTCGAAGCCGAACGGCGCGAGGTTGCCGATGTTCAGCTTGATGATGCGATGGCCTTCTTCTTCGAGCCGCTTCGCATGTTCGAGGACGGGCCCGCGAATGTCGTAGCAGACGTTCAGCAACTTGTTGGACTTGAGAATCTGTTTCACGGCGGGCACTTCATCCTGGTTGATGGGCTTGGGCAAACAAGCGGGGGCGAAAAAACGCCGGGCCGGGCAAATCCGCCGATATGGGGAATGCTGACGCGGCGCGGCCGGCGACGGCTGACAGACGCGGGTTGAGCCGGCTTTGCGCAGATCCGGCCACAGAACCGGCAGATCGCACCGGTGAAGCCGCCGAACGAAAAGCCGCCGGGCAAACGCTGCGGCAACCGCTGGACACACGCCGGGCGACCGCCGGGCAAAGACCGCGCGAGACAACGAGCCAAACAACGAGCCGCCGGGCGGAACAACGAACAAAACAGCGCGCGCAACGAAGGCGGGTAGCCGACCGTGCCCGGCTCTCGCGTGCGGCTCGTGGCGGCACATGAATCGGCACATGAGGTCGCCTATGAAGCGGCCCACGAGGCGACCCATGAAGCGAGGGGCGCCGCTCTCCGGCTAAAAAGCTATAATTTAGCGGATTTTGGCCGACTTCCGCAATGCGCCAACCGCAACGGCAAGCCTTTTCGGCCGCTTCTGTCCCACTCGCGTGTCCCACTCGCGTCAAACCGCCCTGTTCGGCATCCGCCTGGTCAGGCCGCGAACACGCATGATGTCTCACGACGACTTCGGAAAACGAATTTGAAATTACATCAGGATTCCAGCGGCGCCCTGAACACCGTCACCGGCTACGGCGCCGACTATGTCGAAATCAATCTGGTACGCCATTCGGGCAGCATTCTCGTGCTGCCGGATGCGCCCGTCATCCCCTGGCCCGTCTCCTCGTTCGATCAACTGAGCGCAGAGCACTTCGCCATGCTGGTGGAGTCGGCGCCCGAGGTGGTCGTGTTCGGCAGCGGCGAACGGCTGCGTTTTCCGCATCCGCGCCTGACCGCCGCGCTCACCGCCAAACGCATCGGCGTCGAAACGATGGACTTCAAGGCCGCCTGCCGCACCTACAACATTCTGATGGCCGAGGGCCGCAAGGTTGCGGCCGCGTTGCTGATCGAAGCGTAACAGCGCCGTAAGGGTGCCGCGGGGTGCCGCGCAGATGCCGTGCCGGCACGGGGGCTCCCGCTGCGTATGGAAACTGCGGCAACCCGCCGAATTCGCCGCACACCCTGGCCGCGTCACAGCCGATAACGTACACTGCGCGCCATTGGTGCCGCGCCGGCGCCCGGCGGCAAGCGTCGCCTTGGGCCCTGCTGTCACGAGGCCATCAGCCACAGCACCGGCCCTGAAGCACCAGCCGTCATTTCCGAACAACATCGCAACGCCGTCCCATGCGGCGTCGCCCAACAGGTTGAAATCCATGAACGATACGCCGTCCCGGCTACCGCTCAATCGCACCGCGATCCTGCTGCTCCTGCTGACCCTCGCCGTAATCTGGTTCGTGCCGCTCGGCTGGCGCCATCTGCTGCCGAGCGACGAAGGCCGCTACGCCGAAATGGCGCGCGAGATGTTCGTCACCGGCGACTGGATCACGCCGCGCTACAACGGCTACAAGTACTTTGAGAAACCGCCGCTGCAAACCTGGGCGAACGCGCTCACGTTCGCGTGGTTCGGCATCGGCGAATGGCAGGCGCGGCTTTACACCGCGCTGACAGGCTTCGCCGGCGTGCTGTTGATCGGCTTCACCGGCGCGCGCGTGTTCAACGCGGCGACTGGCGTGTTCGCGGCGCTCGTGCTGGCGACCTCGCCGTACTGGAACCTGATGGGCCACTTCAATACGCTCGACATGGGCCTGTCGCTCTGGATGGAGCTCGCGCTGTGCGCGCTGCTGCTTGCGCAGCGCCCCAACCTGCCGAACGCCAGCGTGCGCGGGTGGATGTGGCTGTGCTGGGCGTCGATGGCGCTGGCGGTGCTGTCCAAGGGCCTCGTCGGCGTGATCCTGCCGGGCGCGGTGCTGGTGCTGTATACGCTGATCGCGCGCGACTGGGCAGTCTGGAAACGCCTGCACCTGATCGGCGGCCTGATCGTGTTCTTCGTGATCGTCACGCCCTGGTTCGTGCTGGTTCAACAGCGCAATCCGGAGTTCCTGAACTTCTTCTTCATCGTCCAGCAATTCAAACGCTATCTGACGCCTGAACAGAACCGCCCCGGGCCGTTCTACTACTTCGTGCCGGTGCTGCTGGTCGGGTTCCTGCCGTGGCTGTCGGTCAGCGTGCAGAGCATTCGCCACGCATGGCGCCTGCCGCGTCAGCCGAACGGCTTCGCACCGGTCGTGCTGATGCTGGTGTGGATCGTGTTCATCTTCCTGTTCTTCAGCGCGTCGCACTCGAAGCTGCTGTCCTACACGCTGCCGATCGCCCCCGCCATCGCACTCCTGATCGGCATGTATCTGCCGCTCGTCACGCGCGACCAGCTGCGCCGCCACCTGGCCGGCTACGCGCTGTTTCTGGTGGTGGCGGCATTCGCCGCGCTGTTCCTGTCGCGCTTCGGCAGCGCGCGCAATCCCACCGAACTGTATGTCGAATACCGCACGTGGGTGCTGGCGGCGCTCGCCGTCGGCTTCGTGCTGACGCTGGCGGCGCTGTGGCTGAACCGCCGCAGCCGGGCCGGCATCCTCGGCGCCGTCGCCGCCTTCGGCGCGGCGTGGCTGCTGCTCGGCACGATCGCCGGCACCGGCCACGACGTGTTCGGGCGGCTGAGCTCCGGCGCGCCGCTCGCGCCCCCGATCAAGGCCGAGATCGCCCAACTGCCGGCGGATACGCCGTTCTACTCGGTCGGCGTGCTCGATCACACGCTGCCGTTCTACGTCGGCCATACGATGATCATGGTCGAGCATCCGGACGAGCTGGCCTTCGGCATTTCCGTCGAACCGCAGAAGTGGGTGCCGTCGGTCGACGCCTGGATCGAACGCTGGAAGGCCGATCGCTACGCGCTCGCGCTGATCCCGCCGTCCACTTACGACAAGCTGCTCGCGCAGCACCTGCCGATGCAGGTCATCGCTCGCGATGCGCGCCGTGTGGTGGTGATGAAGCCAGCATCGGCGCCCGCTGCATCGACGCCCGCTGCAATGGCGCCCGTAGACAAACCACAACAATGACCCCAGATCAGGATCTGAACGTTCGATGAACCCGATTTCCCTCTTTTGCATTCTCGCCGGTGTCACGTTGAACGCCGGCGCGCAGTTGCTGCTCAAAGCCGGAACGAATGCCGTTGGACACTTCGAATTCACACGTGCGAATATCCTGCCCATCGCCTCCCGGCTCGCGACCCAGCCGCCGATCATCGGCGGACTGGCCTGCTATGTGATCAGCGTCGCCGTGTGGGTGATCGGACTGTCGCGCGTGGATGTGTCGATTGCCTATCCGATGCTGTCGCTCGGTTACATCGTCAACGCGTTCGCGGCGTGGTATCTGTTCGGCGAAGTGCTATCGGTGCAGAAACTGGTGGGAATCGGCATCATCCTGATCGGCGTGTTCATCCTGGCGCGAAGCTAGGCGCCACGCGGCCGGCGGAGCATGCCGGGCACGATTTATTACCGTTTATTGCCGCGCCGGCGCACGCGGCAAGGATGCTCGCGGCAAAGATGCCGTAAGCGAGCCTCGACGCCGGCTAAGCAAAACGTAAGGATGGCCGCGGTATCCTTCGCGGTTGCGCCCTTTTTTAGCCGTGGCCTTGGGTTTGCGCGCAGTTCGCACGTTTGCGGTTGCACATTCGCAATTGCACGTCATTTCGCACCCACTGGTTACGCCTCTTTCAATCGAGCGAAGCATTCATGAGCCAGTCAACAGTCCCGTTTTTGCCGTTTGTCAAACCCGAAATCGATGAAGAAACGATCCAGGGCGTCGCCGACGTGCTCCGCTCCGGCTGGATCACCACCGGCCCGCAGAACCAGAAGTTCGAAGCGGCGCTGTCCGAATTCTGCGGCGGCCGTCCGGTGCGCACGTTCAACTCGGGCACGGCGACGCTCGAAATCGGGCTGCGCATTGCCGGCGTGGGCGAAGGCGACGAAGTCATCACCACGCCCGCCTCGTGGGTCGCGACCAGCAACGTGATCTATGAAGTCGGCGCGACGCCGGTGTTCGTGGACATCGATCCGGTCACCCGCAATATCGACCTGAATCTGCTCGAGAAGGCGATCACACCGCGCACCAAGGCGATTATTCCGGTTTACCTGTCGGGCCTGCCGGTCGACATGGACCGTCTCTACGCCATCGCCCGCGCCCACAAGCTGCGTGTGATCGAAGACGCCGCGCAGGCATTCGGTTCGACGTGGAAGGGCGAGCGGATCGGCAAGCTCGGCGATATGGTCTCGTTCAGCTTCCACGCGAACAAGAACCTGACTTCGATCGAAGGCGGCGCATTGGTGCTGAACAACGAAGAAGAAGCGATCCTCGCGCAGAAGTACCGGCTGCAAGGCATCACCCGCACCGGCTTCGACGGCATGGACTGCGACGTGCTCGGCGGCAAGTACAACCTCACGGACGTCGCCGCGCGCGTCGGCCTCGGCCAGTTGCCGCATCTGGAGCGCTTCATTGCGCAGCGCAAGAAGCTCGTGCGCGCCTATTTCGCCGGCCTCGAAGGCGGCGCGGCGGTGAAGCTGGGTATCGGCCTGCCGTTTGCCGACTTCGAAAACAGCAACTGGCACATGTTCCAGATCACGCTGCCGCTCGAGAAACTCTCGATCGACCGCGCCGGTTTCATGGGCGCGCTGAAAGAGCGCGGCATCGGCTCGGGCGTGCACTACCCGGCGATCCACCTGTTCTCGCTGTACCGTGCGCGCGGCTTCAAGGAAGGGATGTTCCCGCATGCGGAGCGCTTCGGCTCCACCAACGTCACACTGCCGCTGTTCACACTGATGAACGATGGCGACGTGGAGCGGGTCTGCCGCGCGGTCAATGAAATTTGCGAACAATACGGAAAATAAGCGGAAATGAGTTATACGGAACATGGCGCCGTCGCACCGGAAGTGTCGATCATCATCCCGGTGTACAACGAGGAAGCCGGGCTGGCCGCGCTGTTCGCGCGCCTCTATCCGGCGCTCGACGCGCTCGGCACCGGCTATGAAGTGATCTTCATCAACGACGGCAGCCGCGACAAATCCGCCGCCCTGCTCGCCGGGCAGTTCCGCGCGCGGCCCGACACCACCCGCGTGATTCTGCTGAACGGCAACTACGGCCAGCACATGGCGATTCTGGCGGGCTTCGAGCAATCGCGCGGCGAGATCGTGATCACGCTCGACGCCGACTTGCAGAATCCGCCTGAAGAAATCGGCAAGCTGGTCTCGAAGATGCGCGAAGGCTACGACTACGTCGGCACGATTCGCCTGCAACGCCAGGACAGCTTGTGGCGCCGCAAGGCATCGCGCGCAATGAACCGCCTGCGCGAGCGCATCACGCGTATCAAGATGACCGACCAGGGCTGCATGCTGCGCGCGTACAGCCGGCACATCATCGACACGATCAATCGCTGCGGCGAGATCAACACCTTCATTCCGGCGCTCGCGTACACCTTCGCGCAGAATCCGGTCGAAATCGAAGTCGCGCACGAAGAGCGTTTTGCCGGCGAATCGAAATACTCGCTCTATAGCCTGATCCGTCTGAATTTCGACCTGGTCACCGGCTTCTCGGTCGTGCCGTTGCAATGGCTGTCGTTCATCGGCGTGATTCTGTCGCTCGGTTCCGCGGCGCTGTTCGTGCTGCTGCTGATTCGCCGCTTCATCATCGGCGCGGAAGTGCAAGGTGTGTTCACGCTGTTCGCCATCACCTTCTTCCTGCTCGGCGTGATCATCTTCGCGCTTGGCCTGCTCGGCGAATACATCGGGCGGATCTATCAGCAGGTGCGCGCGCGTCCGCGTTATCTGGTGCAGACGATTCTCGAACAGCGCGACGGAGCCACCGTCACCGAAGCGCCGCGTCAGTCCGTTGTGCAGGCGGTGCAAACCGCGCCGCTGATCGATCAGGGACCCACTCCATGAAACCGCGCGCAGTCGTATTCGCGTATCACAACGTCGGCGTGCGCTGCCTGCAGGTGCTGCTCGCACGCGGCGTCGACGTGGCGCTGGTCGTCACCCACGAAGACAGCCCGACCGAAAACATCTGGTTCGGCAGCGTCGCCTCGGTGGCGGCCGGGCACGGCATTCCGGTCGTCACGCCGGCCGATCCGAAGAGCGCCGAACTGCGCGCCGCGGTGAGCGCCGCGCGGCCGGACTTCATTTTCTCGTTCTACTACCGCCACATGTTGCCGGTCGACCTGCTGGCGCTCGCCGCACGGGGCGCTTACAACATGCACGGCTCGCTGCTGCCGAAGTACCGCGGCCGCGTGCCGACCAACTGGGCGGTGCTCAACGGCGAAACCGAGACCGGCGCGACGCTGCACGAAATGGCCGCCAAGCCCGACGCGGGCGCGATCATCGCGCAAACGCCGGTGCCGATCCTGCCCGACGACACCGCCGCGCAAGTGTTCGACAAAGTCACGGTGGCCGCCGAGCAAACCCTGTGGCGCGTGCTGCCGGCCCTGCTGGCGGGCGAAGCGCCGCATCTGCCGAACGATCTGTCGCACGGCAGTTACTACGGCGGGCGCAAGCCCGACGACGGCCGCATCGACTGGGCGCAGCCGGCGCAGCAGGTCTACAACCTGATCCGCGCCGTCGCGCCGCCCTATCCCGGCGCGTTCACCGATATCGGCGACCAGCGTTTCATCATCGCCCGTGCACGTCTGGCCACGCCCGGCGCGCTTCGCTCGGATTTGCCCCCGGGCCTGCACGTAAGCGATAATGCCGTTTTCGCGATATGCGGCGACGGCCGCGCGATCGCCATCCACGAATTGCGGCGCCAGCATGACGGCAACGAAACCGTCGTCACCCCGGCCGAATTCGCCCAGCTCATCCAAACTCCCCGTCATTCATGAAAAAAGTCCTGATTCTGGGTGTGAACGGCTTCATTGGCCATCACCTGTCCAAACGCATTCTCGAAACGACCGATTGGGAAGTCTTCGGGATGGACATGCAGACCGAACGTCTCGGCGACCTCGTCAATCATGAGCGGATGCACTTCTTTGAAGGCGACATCACGATCAACAAGGAGTGGGTCGAATATCACATCAAGAAGTGCGATGTGATTCTGCCGCTGGTCGCGATCGCTACGCCCGCCACGTACGTGAAGCAGCCGCTGCGCGTGTTCGAGCTGGACTTCGAAGCGAATCTGCCGATCGTGCGTTCGGCCGTCAAGTACGGCAAGCATCTCGTGTTTCCGTCCACGTCCGAGGTCTACGGCATGTGCACGGACGAGCAGTTCGACCCGGAAGAATCGCAACTGTCGTACGGCCCGATCAACAAGCCGCGCTGGATTTACGCGTGCTCGAAGCAGCTGATGGACCGCGTGATCTGGGGCTACGGCATGGAAGGCCTGAACTTCACGCTGTTCCGTCCGTTCAACTGGATCGGCCCGGGCCTCGACTCGATCTATACGCCGAAGGAAGGCAGCTCGCGCGTGGTCACGCAGTTCCTCGGCCATATCGTGCGCGGCGAGAACATCAGCCTCGTCGACGGCGGCGCGCAAAAGCGTGCGTTCACGGATATCGACGACGGCATCGGCGCACTGATGAAGATCATCGAGAACAGGAACGGCGTGGCGACGGGCAAGATCTACAACATCGGCAATCCGACCAACAACTTCTCGGTGCGCGAGCTCGCGCACAAGATGCTGACGCTGGCCGCCGAATTCCCGGAATACGCGCAGACGGCCAAGCAGGTGCAACTGGTCGAAACGTCGTCGGGCGCGTACTACGGTGCGGGCTACCAGGACGTGCAAAACCGCGTGCCGAAGATCGACAACACGATGCAGGAACTCGGCTGGGCGCCGAAGTCGACCTTCGACGAAGCGCTGCGCAAGATTTTCGAAGCGTACCGCGGCCACGTCGCCGAAGCACGCGCGCTCGTCGAACAGTAATAAGGGCTGATCCTTGCCTCGTATCGTTCTGAAGATCGACGTCGACACGCTGCGCGGCACCCGCGAAGGCGTGCCGAATCTCGCGCGTATCTTCG
Organism: Paraburkholderia sp. FW306-2-2C-D06C; assembly: GCF_058781505.1. NCBI lineage: Bacteria > Pseudomonadati > Pseudomonadota > Betaproteobacteria > Burkholderiales > Burkholderiaceae > Paraburkholderia > Paraburkholderia sp. FW306-2-2C-D06C. The sequence continues at coordinate 97,720 of NZ_JBYSWU010000016.1, forward strand.
ACCGCTTCAAGGCGCGCGCCACCTTCCTCTTCAGCCTCGGCCCCGACCATACCGGTTGGGCGATGCGCCGCGTATTGCGGCCGGGCTTTCTGCAGAAGGTGTCGCGCACTTCGGTGGTCGAACATTATGGCGTCAAGCAACTGATGTACGGGGTGCTGCTGCCCGGTCCGGACATCGGCGCGAAGGCGTCGGCGGAAATGCGGGCGATCCATGAAGCCGGCTTCGAATGCGGCATTCATACGTGGGATCACGTGTACTGGCAGGACAACGTGCGCACGCGCGACCGCGCATGGACCGCGGCGCAGATGCAGAAAAGCCATGACCGCTTCATCGAGATCTTCGGCGCGCCGCCCGTCACGCACGGCGCGGCCGGCTGGCAGATGAACGGCCACGCGTTCGAACAGATCGACGCGTGGGGCATGCGCTACGCGTCCGACGGGCGCGGCCACTCGCCGTATCTGCCGGTAGTCGACGGCCGGCAACTGTCGCATGTGCAGATGCCCACCACGCTGCCGACCCTCGACGAAGTGCTCGGCGTGGACGGCGTCGATCTGAACAACGTCGCCGCGTGGATGCTGAAGCACACCGAAAACAATCCGCACGATCAGGTGTTCACGCTGCACGCCGAACTCGAAGGGCAAAAGCTCGCGCCGATTTTCGAACAGCTGCTGGACGGCTGGCGCGCGCAAGGCCACAGCTTCGCGACGATGGGCGACTACTACGCCACGCTAGACCGCAGCACGCTGCCATCGTACCCTGTTACATGGGGTGAAATTCCAGGCCGCTCCGGCGAGTTGATTGTCCAGCCATCATAGGCGGCCCTGACCGACCCGACCGCCGCGCGTCCATGTTCCGCGCACCGGTCGACCTCCCCGAATGCCTCTATGCCAGGCCGACGCTGCCGCAACAATCCGGCGCCGGCCATAACAACCGGAGAACCTCGTGCCCATCGCAGTCGACCAACCCGTCCCCGACTTCACCGCCCCTGCTACCGGCGGCGAGATCACGCTGTCCAAGCTGCGGAGCAAAAAGGTGGTGCTGTATTTTTATCCGAAGGACAACACGCCGGGCTGCACGACCGAAGGCCTGCAATTCCGCGATCTGTATCCGAAGTTCAAGAAAGCCGGCGCGGAAATTCTCGGCGTGTCGCGCGACAGCCTGCGCTCGCATGACAATTTCAAGGCGAAGCTCGAACTGCCGTTCCCGTTGATCTCGGATCCGGAAGAGGCGCTGTGCACGCTCTTCAATGTCATGAAAATGAAGAAAATGTATGGCAAAGAAGTACGGGGAATCGAGCGCTCCACGTTCCTCATCGACGGCGAAGGCGTGCTGCGTCAGGAGTGGCGCGGCGTGAAAGTGCCGGGGCATGTCGATGACATTCTGGAGGCTGTACAAGCGCTTTGAGGCGCGTTATATTGGGTTGCAATGAGTGCCTGTCCACCCCATTCTTTCCGCAGCTGCGCCAGACTTCACGGCCGTTTTACCGGTTCCGTCGAAGCCGTGAGGCGCAACTCGATAACCGTAGGCGAGCCGCTTGCCCCGTACGCCGGGGCGGCGGCTTTTTTAATTGCGCACAGCCGTTCGTTCACTCGGCCAGGCGCTTCCGTTAAGGAGCCGATCGAAGACCAGGCGAACCGGCATCTCTAGACCGAATGCGCGCCTCCGGGCGCAAACTGCGTGCGCACTCACTGGCATCGGCAGAATGCGACAGGCGGCGCACGATATGTGACCCGATTATTTCGAGGGAAACCATGCCTTTGCCTACCCCCCCCAGCAAGCTCGGCAATCTCCTGCCGCCTGACGAATACAAGGCCAAAGCCGCCACGCCGGCGCGCTCCGCCGCGAAGAAACAGGCGAGCGAAGGGGACACCGCAGAGTCGGCCGATTACGGCCGCGCGAACGTCGCCACGCCGATGGCGCATGCCGCCAATGCCGCGACCACTTTGCGGCCCGTGCCGGCGTCGTCCGCATCCGCTGCTGCGTCTGCCGTTGCCGGGCAAGCCGCACCGGCGCGTGGCGGCCGAAAATCGAAGCAGGCCGCCGCGCTGCTGCAGCCCGTGCCTGCCGCCCGTCCGCAAGCCGAGGCGGGGCATGCCAAGTCCGCCACACCCGCTGCACAGCCGCAGCCGGCTGTCGCACGCACGCCGAGCGCGAAGCAACCCGCTGCCAGCGCACCTGCGGCCGTAGCACCCAGCACGCGCGGCACGGGCAAGCAACGCGGCACAGCCGCCGAGCAGGTCGAAGTCCAGAAGCTCTTCGTGCTCGACACCAACGTGCTGATGCACGACCCGAGCTGCCTGTTCCGTTTCGAGGAACACGACGTCTATCTGCCGATGATGACGTTGGAAGAACTCGACAACCACAAGAAAGGCATGTCGGAAGTCGCCCGCAACGCGCGCCAGGTGAGCCGCACGCTGGACGCGCTGGTGGCGAATGCCGGCAACATGTCGGACGGCATTTCGCTCGCGCGTCTGGGCAGCCGCGAGGCATCCGGGCGTCTGTACTTCCAGACCAAGCTCACCGCCATCGAGCCTGTTGAAGGTCTGCCGGAAGGTAAGGCCGACAACCAGATTCTCGGCGTCGTGCGCGCATTGCAGCGCGACCGGATGGACCGCCAGGTCGTGCTGGTGTCGAAAGACATCAATATGCGCATCAAGGCGCATGCGCTCGGCCTGCCCGCCGAGGATTACTTCAACGACCAGGTGCTCGAGGACAGCGATCTGCTGTTTTCAGGCATTCGCGCGCTGCCACAGGATTTCTGGACCAGGCACGCGAAGGGCATGGAGAGCTGGCAGGACACCAAAACGGGCACCACGTATTACCGCGTGACCGGTCCGCTGTGCGCGTCGATGCTGGTCAACGAGTTCGTCTATCTGGAACCGCAGAACGGCGAGCCGACCTTTCATGCGCTGGTGCGCGAGTTGAACGGCAAGACGGCGCTCCTGCAAACCTTGCGCGACTACGGCCACCACAAGAACAACGTGTGGGGTATCACGGCGCGCAATCGCGAGCAGAATTTCGCGCTGAACCTGTTGATGAATCCGGAAATCGACTTCGTCACGCTGCTGGGTCAGGCCGGTACCGGCAAGACTTTGGTCGCGTTGGCCGCAGGTCTCGCGCAGGTGCTCGACGACAAGCGCTACAACGAGATCATCGTGACGCGCGCGACGGTGCCGGTCGGTGAAGACATCGGCTTTCTGCCAGGCACGGAAGAGGAAAAGATGCAGCCGTGGATGGGTGCATTCGACGACAACCTCGAAGTGCTGCAGAAAACCGACGACGCCGCCGGCGAATGGGGGCGCGCCGCGACTCAGGAGCTGATCCGCTCGCGCCTGAAGGTCAAGAGCATGAACTTCATGCGCGGCCGCACGTTCGTGGACAAGTATCTGATCATCGACGAGGCGCAAAACCTGACGCCCAAGCAGATGAAGACTTTGGTCACGCGCGCCGGTCCAGGCACGAAAATCATCTGCCTCGGCAATATCGCGCAGATCGACACGCCATACCTGACGGAAGGCAGCTCGGGGCTGACGTACGTGGTCGACCGTTTCAAGGGCTGGGCGCACAGCGGGCACGTGACGCTGGCGCGCGGCGAACGCTCGCGCCTCGCGGATTACGCGTCTGAAATTCTTTAAGCTTCAACGATTTAGCGTTTCTCTCGAAACCGCGTCCGGTTTGCGCCGGACGCGGTTTTTTTTATTGCCCGCGCGTTCCCGGCGGACAACACTTAGCGCACGAACTTCAAGTAATTTGTCAAGAATTCTTGCCGGAGCCATGTTCGACCGGCTACCATCCGGACATCCTCTGCCTTTAAACGAACGTTTACCGCTCGCCCGCCTTCATGCGCCGACTTGCCTTTTCGTTGCTGATCGTTTCGCTGCTCGCCGCCTGTGCCGACGCACCGCAGAAGACGTCGCACGGGTCTGGCAGCTCGGTCACCGTGGCGAACGGCGCTTATCGCACGCCGCCGGCGGGCTTCCCGACTTTCGTCGATCACAGCATCGGCCGTGAGGAAATCTCGATTCAGGCGATGAGTCTGGTCGGCATTCCATACCGCTGGGGTGGCAATACGCCCGATAGCGGCTTCGATTGCAGCGGATTGGTTCGCTATGTGGTGTCGCGCGCGGCGTCCGTGAATTTGCCCCGGACCACCGCGGACATGAGCGGGCGCGGCGAGTCGATCGAACCGGACGAAATCGCGCCTGGCGATCTGATTTTCTTCAACACGACCGGCCGCCCGCATTCGCACGTCGGCATCTACGTCGGCAAGCTGCGCTTCGTCAATGCACCGTCGACGGGCGGCACGGTGCGGCTCGACTATCTGACCAATCCGTATTGGGCCAAGCGCTTCGACGGCATCCGGCGCGTGGCGGCGCCGACCGCGGCACCAACGCCGTTCGATACGCCGGGCTATCAGGCTTCGGCGCCGCAGGAGCGGGCCGCGCCGGCGTACGCGAACACTGCGGCAAACCTGGCGCCGGCAGCGAAAGCGGTGCCGCAGCCGCCGGTCTATGCGGCGGGCGCGCCGGCGCCGCAGCAAGCGACACGCATTGCGGCGCCCCCTCGTGCTCCGTTGACCGCGGCAACCCAGCCGGCCGTAGCGCCAAACACAGCGTTGGCAGCGCAAGCCGATCCGTTTGAACCGCCGCCGCCCGGCATGAGCGCCGCGCAAATGCAGGCGCGCGCAGCAGGCGCGGTAGCGCCGACACCGGAGCAAGCCGCCCAGCCGGGCATGCCGGACAGCGGTCCCGCCAATTCGATAGCTCAAGAAGTACCGGCTCCACGCGCTGGCACTGCCACCGGCACTCGCGCGTCCGCTGCGCCTGCCGCCATCGCCCGCGCTCCAGACCCGATCGACGCCGCCGCCGATGCGTTCGAACCGCCCCCACCTGCGTCGGTCGCAGTACGCCAGGCACAGCAGGCACGGCAGGCGGATGCGAATGAAGGGGTGCAGATCATGCGCGCCTCCGCCTCGCGCGGCGTCGCCGCACCCACGCAAACCACCGACGACCCCATCGCACGCTTCGCCAACGGCAATTTCTGACGCCGCGGCGGACCGCGCGGCAGTTGCCATCTTCCGCGTCCGTCCCTGCTGTAACGCCTCCGATCTGCTATCGTCTTCGATATTCTTCCGACAGCGGGTAACGACGATGGATCTCGGGCTGAAAGACAAGGTGGTGCTGATTACCGGCGGCAGCAAAGGCATCGGACTCGCCTGTGCGCGCGCGTTCGCGATGGAAGGCGCCAAGGTCGCGATCGTCTCGCGCGACCCCGCCAATCTCGCGCGAGCCTACGAAGAGTTGCGCCAGGAAGGCCTGCACGTGCATCGGACGCGCGCCGACCTGCACGAGCCGCACAGCGCCGCCGATATCGTCGAGGAAGTCACGACCGCGGTCGGCCCGATCGACGTGCTGATCAACAGCGCCGGCGCGGCCCGCCGCTACGACCCGGAAACGCTCGACGCCGACGCTTTCCGGGCGACCATGGAAGCGAAGTATTTCCCGTACATCTATCCGCAGCAGGAAGTGCTGCGCCGGATGACCGCGCGGATAAAGACCGGGGAAAGCACGGAGCCCGGCACGATCGTCAATATCATCGGTATGGGCGGCAAGATCGCGAGCGATATCCACATCGCCGGCGGCGCAGCGAATGCGGCGCTGATGCTCGCGACTGTCGGCCTCGCGCACTACTATGCGCGCTACGGCATCCGCATCAACGCGATCAATCCGGGTTCGACGCTGACCGAGCGCGTCGAGGAAGCGGTCAAGCTGGAAGCGTCGCAGCAAGGCATCGACAGCGCGGACGCACTGGCGCGCGGCCAGGCGAAAGTGCCGCTCGGACGCTATGCAAAACCGGAGGAAATCGCCGACGTCGCGCTGTTTCTGGCGAGCCGCCGTGCGAGCTATGTGACGGGCGCAATCGTCCCGATGGATGGAGGCAACACGCCGCTGATCTGAGCGGCGCGCTTGACAGCTTTTACAGCGCGGACAGCTTTGCCCGCGCTTACAGGAAGCGGTGGCCGAGCCACCAGCCTGCCGCGGCGAGCGCCGCGGAGGCCGGAATCGTCAGAATCCACGCCCAGACAATGTTGCCGGCCACGCCCCAACGCACCGCGCTCAGCTTCTGCGTAGCGCCGACACCGACGATCGCGCCGGTGATCGTATGCGTGGTGGACACCGGAATGCCGAGCCACGATGCGGTAAACAGCGTGATCGCCCCGCCCGACTCCGCGCAAAAACCGCCCACCGGCTTCAGCTTGGTGATCTTCTGTCCCATCGTGCGCACGATCCGCCAGCCGCCGAACAGTGTGCCGATACCCATCGACAGATAGCAGCCGCCGATCACCCACAACGGCGGCGCATCGGCAATCGACGACGCATAGCCGGTCGCGATCAGCAGCATCCAGATGATGCCGATGGTTTTCTGCGCATCGTTGCCGCCGTGGCCAAGGCTATACAAACCCGCGGAAAGCAGTTGCAAGCGCCGGAAACGCCGGTCGACCTTGCTCGGCGGCGTGCGGAAATAGACCCACGACACCGCCAGCATGAAGAACGATCCGAGCACGAAACCGAGCAGCGGTGAGATGAAAATGAAAGCCACCGTCTTCATCAAACCGTCGAGATTGAGCGAACTCCAGCCCGACTTGGCGAGCGCCGCGCCCACCAGCCCGCCGATTAGCGCGTGCGACGAACTGGACGGAATGCCGTAATGCCAGGTGATGACGTTCCAGCCGATCGCGCCGACCAGCGCGCCGAAAATGACGTAGTGATCGACGATAGCCGGATCGATCGTGCCCTTGCCGACCGTCTGCGCCACTTTCAGATGGAATACGAAATACGCGACGACGTTGAATGCCGCCGCGAACGCCACGGCCTGCTGCGGTTTCAGCACGCCGGTCGACACGACTGTGGCGATCGAATTCGCCGCGTCGTGGAAGCCGTTCATGAAGTCGAAAATCAGCGCGACGGCGACCAGGGCGGCGACCGCCCAGATAGCGAGTTGTATCGATTGCATTATGCGTTTTCCAGCACGATGCCTTCGATGATGTTCGCTACGTCCTCACACTTGTCGGTGATCGTTTCGAGCAGTTCGTAAATCGCTTTCAGCTTGATCAGCGTCTTGACGTTGTCTTCTTCGCGGAACAGCTTCGACATCGCCGAGCGCAGCACGCGGTCGGCTTCCGATTCCAGACGGTCGATTTCCTCGCACGCCTTCAGAATCTGGCTCGCCTGCTTCATGTCCGACAGCAGGCTGACGGCGAACTGCACGCGCTCGGACGTGGCCGTGCAGATGTGCGCCAGCTGGCTCGCTTCCGAGGTCACCGCCTGCACGTCGTACAGCGAGATAGCGGTGGCGACGTCCTCCATCAGATCGAGGATGTCGTCCATCGTGGTGATCAGCTTGTGGATCTCGTCGCGGTCCAGCGGCGTGATGAAAGTCTTGTGCAGCAGGTCGATGGTTTCGTGCGTGAGCTTGTCAGCGGCCTTCTCGGCTTTCTGCACGTTTTGCTTATGAGTCTCGGCGTCCTGCAGATTGTCGATCAGCAGCTCGAGTTCGCGGCTCGCCGAGACGATGCACTTTGCGTGCGCATTGAAAATTTCAAAGAACTTGCCCTCGGTGGGCATGAAACGACCGAACATTGGGATCCCGGAAATTGGCCACGTAATGGCTGACATAAAACCGCCACATTGTACCGTTCCGGGATCGATGTCGCACTTTTGAAAGCGTCGTTACAACACCGGCGCCGATATCGCTTTACTGCTCGCGTCAGTCCCCGCCGTAGAAATTCTGCGCACCGGCAAAATTGTCGAACTTCGTGAATTGACCGTGGAACGTGAGGCGAACAGGTCCGATCGGACCATTCCGCTGCTTACCGATGATGATTTCCGCCGTACCCTTGTCCGGGCTGTCAGGGTTGTAGACCTCGTCGCGGTAGATGAACAGGATCACGTCCGCGTCCTGCTCGATAGCGCCGGATTCGCGCAGGTCCGACATGATCGGCCGCTTGTTCGGACGCTGCTCCAGGCCCCGGTTCAGCTGCGACAACGCGATCACCGGCACATCGAGTTCTTTGGCGAGACTCTTCAACGAACGCGAGATTTCCGAGATTTCGGTCGCGCGGTTCTCGCCCGACGACGAACCGCTCATCAGCTGCAAATAGTCGATGATGATCAGGCCCAGCTTGCCGCACTGGCGCGACAGCCGGCGCGCGCGCGAGCGCAATTCCATCGGATTCAGGCCGCCGGTTTCATCGATGAAAATCTGCGCCTCGCTCATTTTTTGCACCGCGTGCGTGAGCTTCGGCCAATCCTCATCGGTCAGACGCCCGGTTCGCATGCGGTGCTGGTCGAGCCGGCCAACCGAGCCGAGCATACGCATGGTGAGTTGCGTGCCCGGCATTTCCATCGAGAACACTGCGACCGGCAGACCGTACTCGACCGCCACGTATTCGCCGACGTTCATCGAAAACGCTGTTTTACCCATCGACGGCCGGCCCGCGACGATGATCAATTCGCCGCCGTGCATGCCGGAGGTCATCCGGTCCAGGTCGACAAAACCGGTCGGCGTGCCGGTCACGTCGCTCGGATTGGCGGTGTGATACAGCGTATCGATCCGCTCGACTACTTCGGTCAGCAGCGGCCCGATTTCCAGGAAGCCCTGAGTGCCGCGCGCGCCGTCTTCGGCGATCGAAAACACTTTCGACTCCGCCTCGTCCAGCAACTGGCGGACTTCCTTGCCTTGCGGATTGAACGCGTCGGCCGAGATTTCGTCGGCCACCGACACGAGACGGCGCAACACCGCGCGATCGCGCACGATTTCCGCGTAACGACGAATATTGGCCGCGCTCGGCGTGTTCTGCGCCAGCGCGTTCAGGTAGGCAAGACCACCGACCTCATCCGCTTTGCCCGAGGTGCCGAGCGCCTCGTAGACCGTAATCACGTCGGCCGGACGCGTGGCCGCGATCAGCTTGCCGATGTGTTCGAAGATGATCCGATGGTCGTAGCGGTAAAAATCGCTCTGCGACAGGAAGTCGGCGATGCGGTCCCATGCGGCGTTATCGAGCAGCAAGCCGCCCAGCACCGATTGCTCGGCCTCGATCGAATGCGGCGGGACTTTCAGCGACTCGAGTTGGGGATCTTTGGACGGTGCGTTCATGGGGAGGAATTATCGGGGTAAATGCGCGCGGAGGAAATCAAAAACCGATACTTCATTGCAGCCGGACCGGCACCAAAACCGGGCACAAAAAAGGCAGGGGCCGGTCACCCGGCCCCTGCCCTTTGCCAGCAACAACCTGGCAGATGCTATCTGATGCCTGGACGCGGTCGTCTTAGACGTGTTCGCCCAGCACCGACACCGTCACATCGACGAGCACGTCGGTGTGCAGCGAGATTTGCACCGGATGGTCGCCAACGATCTTCAGCGGACCTTCCGGCAGACGCACTTGCGCCTTTTCAACCGTGAAACCTTGCTTGACCAGTGCGTCAGCGATGTCGGCGTTCGTCACCGAGCCGAACAGACGGCCGTCGACGCCGGCCTTCTGGCCGATCTGAACCGTCGAGCCTGCCAGCTTTTCGCCTTGAGCTTGAGCGGCAGCCAGCTTTTCAGCGGCGATTTTTTCGAGTTCAGCGCGGCGGACTTCGAATTCAGCCAGGGCTTCCTTCGTTGCACGGCGAGCTTGCTTGTTCGGGATCAGGAAGTTACGTGCGTAACCGTCCTTGACCTTCACGATATCGCCCAGGTTACCCAGATTGACGACTTTTTCCAGAAGAATGATTTGCATTCGGATGCTCCTTATCGCGTCGTCGGGTTAGGCCTTGTGCTGGTCGGTGTACGGCACCAGCGCGAGAAAACGTGCGCGCTTGATTGCCGTATCCAGCTGGCGTTGATAGTGCGACTTCGTACCCGTGAGACGCGCCGGCGTGATCTTGCCGTTTTCGCCGATGAAGTCCTTCAGCGTATCGAGGTCCTTGTAGTCGATGTACTCGACGCCTGCGGCCGTGAAACGGCAGAACTTCTTGCGCTTGAAGAGCGGATTTTGTTGCTGACGACGCTTGTCGAATTTCTTACCAGTCGGGCGGGCCATGTTCAGTCCTTTCCAATGTCCTGCAATGCTGTGATGTGAAATACCAGAGTTCTTGCGTTGCGGTGTTTCTTTGCCAGGAAGCCTGTGAAGAGCGTTTCCACGCCCATCGGACAGCTTTCCAGCTTACCGCTCGCCTCGCCCGCGGCTACCGCCGGCATGGTCAGTTCGACTTGCCGGGCAATGCCGGCTTCGACGACTTCCGTACGGTGGTGCAACGTGCAGCCTGCAATCGGAACGCCGGCGGGGGTATACCGCACCGGTTCGCGTTCGACGACGCTGGCTGTGAGTTGCAGCCGGTTCATGTACCCTTTGGCGAGAACGACGCTTGGTCTGGTAGCTTAAATAGTGTGTCTTAAGCCTGCGCTTCGGACGGCTGCGTAGCGGCCGACTTCTTGGCTTCTTCGCGCTGCACTTCCTTCATCATCGGCGACGGGCCGGTTTCGGCCTTCTTCATCTTGACGATCAGGTGACGCAGAACAGCGTCGTTGAACTTGAATGCGTGTTCCAGCTCGTCGAGCGTGGTTTGGTCGCATTCGATGTTCATGCAGACGTAGTGAGCCTTCGCGAGTTTCTCGATCATGTAGGCCAGTTGGCGACGGCCCCAGTCTTCGATGCGATGGATCTGACCACCGTGCGACGTGATCGTGCTCTTGTAACGCTCGATCATGGCGGGCACTTGCTCGCTCTGATCGGGATGCACGATAAAGACGATTTCATAATGACGCATACACACTCCTTGTGGATTAAAGCCACCCGGGCGTCGGAACCGGTGTGGCAAGCGAGAAGCCAAAGAGTGTAACCCGATTGGGGCCGGGTTGCAAGATATCCCGTTAATGCGACGCGTGATTCGGGTGTGTTTTCAAGGGTTTAGGCGGTGGCGGGCAGCGGCGGCCCAAGGCGGCCGGCAAGTCCGAAGCTCGCCCGCGGTCTTTCTGGCGCCCTTCCGGCGTCCCTCCCGGCGTCCTTTTGCGTCCTTTTTCCGCCTTTTGCCGCCTTTTCCACCGTCTCAGCCGCCTTCCGTGCGCTCGCTGCCGCCTTGCAGACGCGCCTTCAACGCGGTTTCCAGCCCGCTCAACGCATCGGGCGCGGCGTCGGTAATCGCCCACCAGGTCATGCCCTCCGCGTTCCAGTGGGCGATCGCATAGCCTTCGCGGGTCGGCGCCGGCGAAGCCGGCCCGTTGCCGCGCAGGCCCGCGGCCGCCGCGCCGCCCTCGGGAAACACGTACACGTCGATCACATGCTTGCGATAGCGGTACACCAGCACCGCTACCCGCTGATGCGCGATGTAGTCGAGCCGCCCGCCTTCCAGCGCGAAACCGCTCGCGGCCAGATCCTCGACCGGTGGCGAATAGTCGAGCCGGCCGTTGAACCAGGGCTTGACCGTATGCCGGTCGGTCGAAATCACATCGATGTCGTGGCCGGACAACTGCGCGCGCACATGGCTTTCGACCAATTCGTCGGCGAACGGCGCGAACTCCGCCGGACGGCGCAGACTCATCGTGACGCCCGCCGCCACCGCACATAGGGCGACGACCAGCGCCACCAGCCAGCCTTGCGCGATCAGACGCCCCGGAGCGCCCGCCTGCACCGGCCGGCCCAAGCCGCCTTGCGGACCACGCCGGCTATCCAGCCAGCCATGCAGCCTGGCTAGCCAGCGCGGTTTGCGCGGTGCCGGCTTGCGGGCCGCGGTCGCGGAGACGGTATTGTCGGTGGCCGGCAGCGATGCGACGATCCGGTCGCGCAGCCAGTCCGGTGCGCGGTGATACGGCGCTGCGCGCAGCGACTCGCTCAACGCGCGCAGGCTTTCGCTTTCGCGCCGGCAGGCGTCGCAGCCGTCGATGTGTTGCTGGACGCGCAATGCGTCCGGTGCCGGCAGTTCGCGGTCGGCGCTCGCATCGAGGAGCGGCCGCGCTTCGTTACAGTCCATCTGGCGTCTCCTGAGTGAGGCCGGCGGCACTCGCGCCGGGGGCATTGGACGGCCGGGCGTTGGAGACCGCCCGGAGCGGTGATACGGAAGCCGTCGGTGCTGCGCGCGCGGCTGACATGGCAGCGCGCGGCGGCCCGCCCGGCTCGGTCCCGCCCTCGCCTGCGGCGGGGGCGCTGTCGTTCGGATCGGCCTGACATGCATGCGGCGGTGGCCGCGGCGCCCCGTGCGCGGACGGCGCGGACGCCGGAAGGCCAGACACCGGCTGGCCGCCGCCTTGCAGCGCCGTCAGCAGCGCGGCCAGTTTGCGGCGCCCTCGCGCAAGCCGCGACATCACCGTGCCGATCGGCACGTCGGCCACCATCGCGATCTCGCGATAACCCATCTCTTCCAGTTCGCGCAGGATCAGCACCTCGCGGTATTCGACCGGCAACTGCGCCAGCGCTTCGTGCACCAGCTTCGCGTCCTCGTTGCGGATCAGCAGTGTCTGCGGATCGGCGCCGCCGGCGCTCCAGCCGTCGAAGGTGGCGTCGTCCATACTGTCGTCGAACTCGACGACTTCATGCGACGACGCACGCCGCCGCCATTCCGTGTACCAGGTGCGGCGCACGATCGCCAGCAGCCACGGCCGGGCCGTTTCGCCGCGGAAGGTGTCGAAGAAACGGAACGCGCGCATGAACGCTTCCTGCACGACGTCGTCAGCATCGTTGGAGTTGCCGCACAACCAGCGCGCAAGGTTATACGCCGCGTCGAGGTGCGGCAGCGCCAGTTGCTGGAAACGGCGGCTCCTCATCGCGTCGGCATCGGCATCGTCGCGCGCGCGAACGGCATGTGAATCGGTTTGGACCACCTCGGCCCTCCAGGGCATTGCGGCCAGGCGATGTGACCAGGTTGGCTGACGCGTGATGACCGTCTCTCACCACAAGACCGGCCACGCTCCGAGTTTATTCCCGCCCCGCCAGAAAAATGCGAAAAAGGAATGGGATGGCGCTCGCCGGTCCCCGCCCACGCCTCACGAGGAGCGCCCGAGGCTGCAAACGCTCCCGCGCCGCTAATAGGTCGCGCGGTTCCAGTAATCCTTGCTGGCGTACACCTCTTTCAGGTAATCGATGAAGTAGCGCACCTTGGCCGGCACATAACGCTGCTGCGGATAGACCGCGAGAATGTCGTAATCGGGCAACGCGAACTCGTCGAGCACGGTTTCGAGTTCGCCGCGCGCCAGCTGCTGCTGGATTTCCCACGTGGAGCGCCAGCCGAGCCCGAGCCCTTCGGACACCCAGCGATGCAGCAGCTCGCCGTCGTTGCAATCGAGCGTGCCGCCCACCCGCACCGTCGCCAGCTTGCCGTTGCGGCGGAAGTACCAGCCGCGGTTCTGGCCGCCTTGCAGGTTGAACGCGAGGCAGTTGTGGTGCGGCAGGTCCTCGAGCGTTTTCGGCTTGCCGTATTTGCGGAAGTATTCCGGCGTGCCGCACACCACACGGCGGTTCGACGCCAGCTTCACCGCGACGAAATTCGGATCGACCGCGCCGCCGATGCGGATCGACAGGTCGTAGCCCTCGCGCACCAGATCCACGACCCGGTCGGTCAGATTGAACGACACCTGGAGTTCCGGCTTGTCGGCGAGAAAGGCCGGTGCGAGCGGCGCAACGTGCTTGCGCCCGAACGCGGCCGGCGCCGACACGATCAGATGGCCATTGATCGCGCGCCGCCCCGCGCTCAATTCGTTTTCCGCCTGATCCCATTCGGTGAGCAAGCCGCGGCAGCGCTCCAGAAACGCCGCGCCGTCCTCGCTGACCACGAGGCGCCGCGTCGAGCGGTACATCAGCTTGACGCCCAGGCGCTTTTCGAGCGCGTCGATGCGGCGTCCGAGAATCACCGGCGACACGCCCTCTTCCAGCGCGGCAGCGGCGAGGCTGCCCGCGTCCGCGACGCGCACAAAGGTTTCGATCTGTTTGAAGCGGTCCATTTCTGTCTCCTGCCGGTCTTTCGGGTGCTGCCGCGCGCTGAAGCCAAAGCCCACGGGCATTCCATACTTTTTGTTTCGAAATAAGCGACCTGGACTGATCTTATCAAACCTTCAGGTGGGCCCTAAAGTGCATTCAACACCCTATTTAGCCCATCCCCAGACATTCAGGAGACATTCATGGCCAAGATGAGAGCCGTCGACGCAGCCGTGCTGGTGCTCGAAAAAGAAGGCATCGACACCGCATTCGGCGTTCCGGGCGCAGCCATCAACCCGTTCTACTCGGCCATGCGCAAGGCAGACAACATCAGCCACGTACTGGCGCGTCACGTCGAAGGCGCTTCGCACATGGCCGAAGGCTATACGCGCGCCCGGCCCGGCAACATCGGCGTGTGTATCGGCACGTCGGGCCCCGCCGGCACCGACATGATCACCGGTTTGTACTCCGCTCAGGCCGACTCGATTCCAATTCTGGCGATCACGGGCCAGGCGCCGCGCGCGCGTCTGTATAAGGAAGACTTCCAGGCCGTCGATATCGAATCGATCGCCAAGCCCGTCACCAAGTGGGCCGTCACCGTACGCGAACCGGCGCTGGTGCCGCGCGTCTTCCAGCAGGCGTTCCACCTGATGCGTTCGGGCCGCCCGGGTCCGGTGCTGATCGACCTGCCGATCGACGTGCAGCTCGCCGAGATCGAGTTCGACATCGACACCTATGAACCGCTGCCGGTGTACAAGCCGAAAGCGACGAAAAAGCAGATCGAAGCCGCGCTCACGCTGCTCAACGATTCGGACAAGCCGCTGATCGTCTCCGGCGGCGGCGTGCTCAACGCAGCCGCGGAAGACCTGCTCGTGCAATTCGCCGAAACCGTCGGCGTGCCGGTAATCCCGACGCTGATGTCGTGGGGCGCGATTCCCGACGACCATCCGCTGATGGCCGGCATGGTCGGCTTGCAAACCTCGCACCGCTACGGCAACGCGACGATGCTCGCCTCCGACTTCGTGCTCGGCATCGGCAACCGCTGGGCGAACCGTCACACGGGCAGCATCGAGGTGTATACCAAGGGCCGTAAGTTCGTGCACGTCGATATCGAGCCGACGCAGATCGGTCGTGTGTTCGGTCCGGATCTGGGCATCGTGTCGGACGCCAAGGCCGCGCTCGAACTGTTCGTCGAAGTGGCGCAGGAATGGAAGGCCGCCGGCAAGCTGAAGGACCGCAGCGCATGGGTCGAAGACTGCCAGCAACGCAAGCGCACGATGCATCGCAAGACGCACTTCGACAACGTGCCGATGAAGCCGCAGCGCGTGTACGAAGAGATGAACCAGGTGTTCGGCCGCGATACCTGCTACGTGAGCACGATTGGTTTGTCGCAGATCGCCGGCGCGCAATTCCTGCACGTCTACAAAGCGCGCAACTGGATCAACTGCGGCCAGGCAGGCCCGCTCGGCTGGACGATTCCGGCAGCGCTCGGCGTGCGTGCAGCTGATCCGCAACGTCCGATCGTCGCGCTGTCGGGCGACTACGACTTCCAGTTCATGATCGAAGAGCTCGCCGCGGGCGCGCAATTCAAGCTGCCGTACGTGCACGTGGTGGTGAACAACTCGTACCTCGGCCTGATCCGCCAGGCACAGCGCGCGTTCGACATGGACTTCTGCGTGCAGCTCGGCTTCGAGAACATCAACTCGCCGGAAACGAACGGCTACGGCGTGGATCACGTGGCCGTCGCCGAAGGCCTGGGTTGCAAGGCGATCCGCGTGTTCAAGCCGGAAGAACTCAAGCCGGCGTTGTTGAAAGCGCAATCGATGTTGTCCGAGTTCAACGTGCCGGTGATCGTCGAAGTGATTCTCGAGCGCGTGACCAATATTTCGATGGGCACAGAGATCGACGCGATCAACGAGTTCGAGGAGCTGGCCGAAAAGCACGCCGACGCGCCGACCGCGATCAGCATGCTCGACTGAGCTTCCTGACTTTGCAGCACATGAGCGCGGTTCAGCAACCTTCCGCAACGTTCAGCAACGTTAAGCAGCGCAGCGGCTGAACGCCGCTGAAGCGCCTCATGAAGTTACTCCACTGACCGACCAGCGAGATCTACGCACCATGCCGAAATTTGCAGCGAATCTAACCATGCTGTTCAACGAAGTACCGTTCCTCGACCGCTTTGCCGCGGCAGCCGACGCGGGCTTCGACGCCGTCGAATTCCTGTTTCCGTATCCGTATCAGATCGCCGAATTGAGCGAGCGCCTGCAACAAAACCGCTTGAAGCTCGTGCTGCACAACCTGCCCGCGGGCAACTGGGAAGCCGGTGAACGCGGCATCGCGTGTTTGCCGGATCGCGTGGGCGAGTTCCAGCAAGGCGTCGGCCGCGCGATCGAATACGCGACGGCGCTGAAGGTGCCGCAACTGAACTGCCTCGTCGGCATCCCGACCGCGGGCGTGGAGGCGGACAAGGCGCGCACGACGATCGTCGACAACCTGCGCTTCGCCGCGGGAGAACTGAAAAAGGCCGGCATCAAGCTGCTGGTCGAGCCGTGCAATTCGTACGACATCCCGGGCTTCGCGCTGAACCGTTCGGGCGAAGGCCTCGACGTGATTCGTGAAGTAGGTTCGGACAATCTGTTCCTGCAATACGACATCTATCACATGCAACGGATGGAAGGCGAGCTAGCGGCAACGATCAAAAAGAACCTGCCGCAGATCGCGCACATCCAGCTCGCCGACAATCCGGGCCGCAACGAGCCGGGCACCGGCGAAATCAACTACCCGTTCCTGTTCGATCTGCTCGACTCGCTCGGCTATGACGGTTACGTCGGTTGCGAATACAAGCCGCGCACGACCACCACGGCCGGCCTCGGCTGGGTGCAGAGCGTGGCCGGGCAAACCCGCGGCGCAGCCCACGCCCCCGCCTGATCGACCGATTGGCCGACTGCGTTGTCGACCGTCTGGCCGGACTCAGGCACACCACCCCAACAACACTGGAGATTCAGAAACATGGCAAAGATCGGTTTCATCGGCCTCGGCATCATGGGCGCGCACATGGCGCGCAACCTCATCAAGGGCGGTCACTCGCTGTTCGTGAACGGCGCGTATCCGGTGCCGGAAGATCTGGGCAAGACGACCAGCGTGGTCGCCAATTCAACCGCCGTCGCGCAAGCCGCCGATATCGTCATCATCATGGTGCCGGACACGCCTGACGTCGCCAACGTGCTGTTCGCCGACGACGGCGTCGCCGCCGGTCTCACGAAGGGCAAGCTGGTGATCGACATGAGCTCGATCTCGCCGCTCGACACGCAGGCGTTCGCGAAGAAGATCAACGCGCTCGGCGTCGACTACCTCGACGCGCCGGTATCCGGCGGTGAAGTCGGCGCACGTGAAGCGTCGCTCACGATCATGGTCGGCGGTCCGGAAAAAGCCTTCGCGCTGGCCTTGCCGCTGTTCGAGTTGATGGGCAAGAACATCTCGCTGATCGGCGACAACGGTGCGGGTCAAACGTGCAAGGTCGCGAACCAGATCATCGTCGCGCTGAACATCGAAGCGGTCGCGGAAGCGCTGCTGTTCGCTTCGCGTTCGGGCGCCGATCCGGAACGCGTGCGCAAGGCATTGATGGGCGGCTTCGCTTCGTCGCGGATTCTCGAAGTGCACGGCGAACGCATGACCCGGCGCACCTTCAACCCGGGCTTTCGCATCGAACTGCACCAGAAGGATCTGAACCTTGCGCTCGACGGCGCGCGCAAGCTGGGCATCGCCCTGCCGCATACGGCGAGCGCGCAGCAACTGTTCAGCGTGTGCGCCGCGAACGGCGGCAAGGCATGGGATCACTCGGCGATGGTGCGCGCACTCGAAATCATGGCGAACTACGAAGTCGCGCAAGCGCCGGACAGCGAAGCGAAGGCTGCTTGACGCGCATTGCTGCAAAGGCCGGTTGCACGGGTCGCAGATGCGACCCGCCGTATCGGAGCGAATCGCGACAGGCCAATTGGGGAGTCTGCAGCGAGCGTCATACGCAGCGCATAAAGACGACATGAAGCACAACATGAAGCATGTCATACAGGTTGCCGTGACCGTTGCATCGTCATCGTCACGGCGACCGCAGGTGGGGCGCCCGGTCAGTCGTGCGGCATGCGCGGCGGACCGGGCAAATCGTGCCGCTCTGGGCTGAGAGCGGCAAGTGGGGTCCGCAGCGGCACCCGGCGGCGCCGGGGAAGCCTTGGTCGGTCAGACGTCGTCGTCGGGTGTCCGGCTGTCGGATTTCATTTACAGGCTCATGTACAGGCTCATTTACAGGCTTTTGCCGCCAATTTCTCCCAGCGGCTGTTTCATGCACGCCGCCTGCTTGCACCTACCCGCCCTCTTCCCCACCGTGTCAGGCACTGGCGATTCCGCCGGTTCAATAATCTGGCAATTCAATCGCCGTACGCGGAAACGACAACGCGGCGCTCAGGGCAGATGCCGCGAGCGCTGCGTTTTCATTGAGCCGTCATTCGCTTGACGTCATACGCGCGACCTGGTCAGCGCCGCGTCAATACGTATCGAACACCTTCTGCAATGCCACCGCACCCGTGCCGCCCGCGGCCAGCGCCAGCATCAGCAGCACGCGCGCCTTGTAGGGATTCAGCGACCCCGCGCTGACGAAACCCAGCGCATCGTCCGCGGCTGCGCCGTTGCGCATCACATGGCCTGAGCCGACACGCGACGAACGCACCACCGCGACCCCTTGCGAAGCCGCATCGGCCAAAGCCTGCTGCATCGACGCGTGAATCGAGCCGTTGCCCGTGCCCGCCACCACGATGCCACGCACGCCGGCGGCGACCAGCGCATCCACGGCGATCCGCGATACGCCCGCATAACTCGCGACGATCTCCACATGCGGCCACTTCGCGCCGATCACGAATTCGGTCGCGACCGTGTGCGGGCGCACCACGCTGCGCTGGAATTCGACACGGCCGTCCTGCACCCAGCCAAGCGCGCCGATCTCCGGCGAATGGAACGCATCGACGGCGTAAGTGCTCGTCTTGACCACGTCGCGTGCGCTGTGAATCCTGTTGTTGAACGCGACCAGCACGCCCTGCCCGCGCGACGCCTCATGCGCGGCGACCGTCACCGCGTTGAGCAGATTCAGCGGGCCGTCGGCGGAGAGCGCCGATGCCGGGCGCATCGCCGCGGTCAGCACGACCGGCTTGGCGGATTTGATCGTGAGGTGCAGCAGATAGGCGGTTTCTTCGAGCGTGTCAGTGCCGTGCGTCACCACCACGCCGTCGATGTCGTCGGACGCCAGCAGCGTGTTGATGCGTTGCGCGAGCGTGGTCCATAGCGGCATCGCCATGTCTTTGCTGTCGACGCTGGCAATCTGCTCGGATTGAATGCGCGCGACGCCGGACAAGGCCGGCACCGCGCCCAGCAGTTGATCGACGCCGACCACGCCGGCCTGATAGCCGGACGTATTGGTGGCGTCCGCGGCCGCCCCGGCAATCGTGCCGCCGGTCGCCAGCACGGCGATACAAGGCAACAGCGGCAACGGCGGCGGCGTCTTGCCTTCGTCGGAAGGCGTTGCGGAAGAGCAAGTCAAAGTATTCATGGCGGCGATTGTAAGCGATGCGCCGCCCGCCGCAATGCGTTTAAAAACGCATTGCCGTTCGTTTTATGCTCATTTAGACCGCATCAAGGCGCGCGCCGAATCTCGCACCTGAGCACACATTTAAGCGCACACATAAGCGCACGTCAAAGCGGGCCGCGACGGCCCGCTCCCGTCAAACCGCTTCGCGCAACTGCGCGGCGATTTCCGCTTCGCTCAACTGCGGCGCGAACATCTCGATCAGCCGGTACGCATACGCGCGCAGGAACGCGCCCTTGCGCAAACCGACCCGCGTCGTGCTCGCTTCGAACAGATGCTGCGTATCCAGCGCGACCAGTTCCGTGTCGCGTTTCGGATCGTAGGCCATCGCCGCGACCACGCCGATGCCCATGCCGAGTTCGACATAGGTCTTGATCACGTCCGCGTCGATCGCGGTCAACACTACGTCCGGTAATGCCCCCGCTTTCGCGAACGCCTGGTCGATGTGCGAGCGGCCCGTGAAGTCCTGGTCGTAGGTGACGATCGGGAATTCGGCGATCTCGTCGAGCGTCAGATTCGGCCGGCCCACCAGCGGATGGTCCTTCGGCACGACCACGATGTGATGCCACGAATAGCACGGGAACGTGACGATATCCGGGAAGCGGTCGAGCGCTTCGGTCGAAATGCCGATGTCCGCCTCGCCGTTGATGATCATCTGCGCGATCTGCTGCGGGCTGCCCTGGCGCAGCGCCAGGTGCACCTTCGGGAACACCTCGGTGAACTGGCGGATCACCTTCGGCAGCGCGTAACGCGCCTGGGTGTGAGTGGTCGCCACGACCAGGTGGCCGCTGTCCTGGTCGGCAAACTGGCGCGCGACGCGGCGCAGATTTTCCGCGTCGAGCAGCATCCGCTCGATCAGCTGATGCACCGCTTTGCCCGGCTCGGTGAGGCCGGTCAGACGCTTGCCGCGCCGGATGAAAATGTCGACGCCGAGTTCGTCTTCGAGATCCTTGATCTGTTTCGATACGCCCGACTGCGACGTGTACAGCACGTTCGCCACCTCAGTCAGATTCATGTTCTGACGCACGGCCTCGCGCACAAAGCGCAATTGCTGGAAGTTCATCTTTATGTCTCCGGTTCAGCCAGAGTTAGGTTAATCGAATGGGTTTCCTCAAGGCGAGGCCGCTCACTGCGCGGGGAAAACGCGCAACGCACGCGGCACCGCGGTGACGCCGTCGCCGACCGCCAGTTGCAGATCGCGCCACGCCTCGCGATCGAGTTCCGCTTCGAGCAGATTGCCCTCGCGCCCGGCGAGTTCGACACGCACCGAGCCGCCGAGCGTCACCACGCGCCGCACATCGACGACGATGCCTTCGCGATGGCCTGCTGCCGCAGGATACAACTGCAGATCGTGCGGACGCACATAGGCGAACGCCGGCCCGCTGAAGTCGGCCTTGATCGCAACCGGCAGCGCCGCGCCGTCGACCACGAAGCCGCTCGAATCGACGTTGCCGTGCAGCCGGTTCGCCGCGCCGAGAAACTCGTAGACGAACGAGGTCTGCGGATGGTCGTACACGTCTTGCGGACTGCCGACCTGCTCCACATGCCCGCGATTGAGCACGACGATCCGGTCGGCCACTTCGAGCGCTTCTTCCTGATCGTGCGTGACGAAAATCGTCGAGATATGCAGATCGTCGTGCAGACGCCGCAGCCAGCTGCGCAACTCCTTGCGGACCTTCGCATCCAGCGCGCCGAACGGTTCGTCGAGCAGCAGCACCTTCGGTTCGACGGCCAACGCGCGCGCGAGAGCGATCCGCTGCCGCTGACCACCCGACAGTTCCGACGGATAGCGTTGCGCAAGCCAGTCGAGTTGCACGAGCTTCAGCAGTTCATGCACCTTCTCGCGAATCACCGCTTCCGACGGCCGTGCCTTGCGCGGTTTCACGCGCAGGCCGAACGCGACATTCTCGAACACCGTCATATGACGGAACAGCGCGTAATGCTGGAACACGAAGCCGACTTCGCGTTCGCGCGCCCCGACTGTCTCGACGTCCTGGCCTTGCAGCACGACCTGGCCGCCGTCCGCATATTCGAGTCCGGCGATCACGCGCAGCAAGGTCGTTTTGCCACAGCCCGACGGCCCCAGCAGCGCAACCAGTTCGCCCGGCGGAAAGTCGAGCGAAACGTTATCGAGCGCGACGAAATCGCCAAAGCGCTTTTGCAGGTTACGAACGGTGATACCCATTACAGCTCTCCTTGCTTGACCGGGGGCCGATGCGCCGCCTTCACGGACGGCGCTGACGACGACGGCTGCGTGACAGGATCTGCGTACGCGGGACCTGCGTACGCGGGCACATCGCGCGCGTCCGACAGTTCCGCCGACATATGGCGTTCGGCGAGCAGCTTCAGACCGAGCGTCACGAGTGCGAGCAAGGCCAGCACCGACGCCACGGCGAACGCCGCCGAGAAGTTGTATTCGTTGTAGAGAATTTCGACGTGCAGCGGCATCGTGTCGGTTTGTCCGCGAATGTGGCCGGACACCACCGACACCGCGCCGAACTCGCCCATCGCCCGCGCATTGCACAGAATCACGCCGTACAGCAGGCCCCATTTGACGTTCGGCAAGGTGACGCGGCGGAAGATCTGCCAGCCCGACGCGCCGAGCACGTGCGCGGCTTCTTCTTCGTCGTTGCCTTGCGCCTGCATCAACGGAATCAGTTCGCGCGCGACGAACGGGAACGTGACGAAGATCGTCGCCAGCACGATGCCGGGCACCGCGAAGATGATCTGCACGTTATGCGCTTGCAGCCACGGCCCGAACCAGCCTTGCGCGCCGAACATCAGCACGTAGATCAAACCGGAGATTACCGGCGAGACCGAGAACGGCAGATCGATCAGCGTGGTCAGGAGCGCCTTGCCGCGGAATTCGAACCTGGCGATGCACCATGACGCGGCAAGGCCGAACACGAGGTTCAGCGGCACGGCAATCGCGGCGGTAATCACCGTCAGTTTGATGGCCGACAGCGCATCCGGATCGGCGAGCGATTCCAGATAGAAACCAATGCCCTTGTTCAATGCCTGATAGAACACGGCGACCAGCGGTACGACCAGAAACAGCGCGAGAAACAGCAACGCGACGCCGGTCAGAAGCCAGCGCACGACGGGCGGCTCGGTGACCGGATCAGGCCGGCGCGCCACCTCGCGCGGCGCGCGCGGCGCGGCGGCAAGCGCGACGGTATCCACAGTATCGCGGCTCATTGCACACCTGCGCCGCTTGCCGTAACGCTCGCGGCCGCAGGCGCCGGGCCCGCTGCACCGCGGCTCGTGCGCCGCTGCAGATACCACTGCAAGGTATTGATGAACAACAGCATCAGGAACGACACGACCAGCATCACCACCGCCAATGCGGTTGCGCCCGCGTAGTCGTATTGTTCGAGCTTGGTGATGATCAGCAGCGAGGTGATTTCCGATTTCATCGGCACGTTGCCGGCGATGAAGATCACCGAGCCGTACTCGCCGAGCGCCCGTGCGAACGCCAGCGCGAAACCGGTCAGCAGAGCCGGAAACACCGCAGGCAGCACTACGCGCCGGAACGTCAGCCAGCGCGACGCGCCGAGGCACGCGGCCGCTTCTTCCTGCTCGCGCTCGAATTCTTCGAGCACCGGCTGCACGGTCCGCACGACGAACGGCAAACCGATGAAGGTCAACGCGATCAGCACGCCGGCCGGCGTAAAGGCGACCTTGATGCCGAGCGGCTCGAGGAACTGCCCGATCCAGCCGTTGCCGGCATAGACCGCCGCAAGCGAGATGCCGGCCACCGACGTCGGCAGCGCGAACGGCAGATCGACCACCGCATCGACGAGCCGCCTGAATGGGAACGTGTAGCGCACCAGCACCCACGCCACGAGGAAGCCGAACACCGCGTTGATCAGCGCGCCGCCGAGCGCCGAGAAAAACGTCAGCCGGTACGACGCGAGCACGCGCGGCGAGCTCACCGCGCGCACGAACTGGCTCCAGTCGAGCGTGGCGGTTTTCAGAAAAGTTGCCGCAAGCGGAATCAGCACCACGAGGCTCAGATACGCCACCGTGATGCCGAGTGTCAGGCCAAAACCGGGCAAGGCGCTCGGTTTTCGGAAGGTCCACGTCGTCATGCTGGATACTCTTTCAGGGTTGATGCTTGCCGTGCTTTTGCGGTCGTCCGGCTAGCCAGAAAGCGCGCCCACTGGGCGCGCTTTCTGGCCAGGTGTTGCCGCCTCTCGCCGCCTGAGCGGCTTCTGGCATTGGCAGTCTTACTGCGGCTGGTAGATCGAATCGAATACGCCGCCGTCGGCAAAGTGGGTCTTCTGCGCATTCGCCCAGCCGCCGAACGAATCGTCCACCGTGTACAGCTTCAGCTTCGGAAACTTCGCGGTCAGCTCGGCCGGCACCTTGTTCGAACGCGGACGGTAGAAGTTCTTCGCGGCGATCTCCTGACCCTGCTCGCTATACAGGAAGTTCAAATACGCTTCGGCCAGCTTGCGCGTGCCGTGCTTGTCGACCACCTTGTCCACCACGGCAACCGGCGGCTCGGCCAGAATGCTCACCGACGGCACGACGATTTCAAACTTGTCCGGACCGAATTCCTTCAGCGACAGGAACGCTTCGTTTTCCCATGCAATCAGCACGTCGCCGATGCCGCGCTGCACGAAGCTGGTCGTTGCGCCGCGCGCCCCCGAATCCAGCACGCCGGCATTCTTATAGAGCTTGCCGACGAATTCCTTCGCCTTCTGGTCACTGCCGCCCGGCTGATGTTCGGCGTAGGCCCATGCGGCCAGATAGTTCCAGCGCGCGCCGCCCGAGGTCTTCGGATTCGGC
Source organism: Paraburkholderia sp. FW306-2-2C-D06C (assembly GCF_058781505.1). Taxonomy (NCBI): domain Bacteria; kingdom Pseudomonadati; phylum Pseudomonadota; class Betaproteobacteria; order Burkholderiales; family Burkholderiaceae; genus Paraburkholderia; species Paraburkholderia sp. FW306-2-2C-D06C. The sequence goes on from NZ_JBYSWU010000016.1 coordinate 122,091, forward strand.
GTGACGATCGACACGCCCGGCCTGGTCAGATCGTCCCAATCCTTGATGTGCTTCGGGTTGCCCTTGCGCACGAGGAACACGATCGTCGACGTGTACGGCGACGCGTTGTCCGGCAAACGCTTTTGCCAGCCCTTGTCCAGCAAACCCTTGTTAGCCAGCGCGTCGATGTCGTAGGCGAGCGCCAGCGTCACGACATCCGCCTGCAGACCGTCGAGCACCGAGCGCGCCTGAGCGCCCGAACCGCCGTGCGACTGCTTGAAGGTGATCGATTCGCCGGTCCTGGCCTTCCATTCCTTGCCGAATGCCTGATTGACGTCCTGGTACAGTTCACGCGTCGGGTCGTACGACACGTTCAGCAGCGTCGTGTCGGCGGCGTGCGCCTGCGCCATCACGCCGACAGCGGTTGCCGCGCCGAACGCGAGCGCCGCGATGAGTTTTTTGGTCTTGCCTGCCAGCCCCGTGCCCCGATGGTTCATCCAGCTTCTCCGCGTTGTGGTTGCCGTTACGGCGTCTTGTTTTTGCGTCTGCAGCGCGTCAACTCGGAGGCCAGTCTATCGAAGGGCTTTCATCATTAAAAATAATGTTTCTTCATTCTTTAATACGTAAAAGTGGTAATGGCAGCTGGATAAGGCGTTGCGACACGAAAACGGTTGTTTAAGCGTCCTTTTGCGACGCCGGAGCGACACCCCAGACGACGAACTTAAAGTAAAGCTTGAATTGCATCGAATACTGTATAAAAATACAGTCACCTGTTCATACATACAGTAGCGCCATGACCAAACTCACCGCACGACAGCAGCAGGTTTTCGATCTGATCCGACGGGCTATCGAACGTACCGGCTTTCCGCCCACCCGCGCGGAGATCGCCGCCGAACTGGGTTTCAGCTCGGCCAATTCGGCCGAAGAACATCTGCGTGCCTTGGCCCGCAAGGGTGTGATCGAACTCGCGGCAGGTGCGTCGCGCGGCATTCGTCTGCTGGCGGGTCCCGAAGATTCGCCGCACCAGTTCACGTTGCCGCACCCCAGCATCATGCAGCTGTCGCTGCCGCTGATCGGCCGCGTCGCGGCCGGCAGCCCGATCCTCGCGCAGGAACATATCTCGCAGCACTATGCGTGCGACCCGGCGCTGTTCTCGAGCAAACCGGACTACCTGCTGAAGGTTCGCGGGTTGTCGATGCGCGACGCCGGCATCTTCGACGGCGACCTGCTCGCGGTGCAAAAGAAAAGCGAAGCGAAAGACGGCCAGATCATCATCGCGCGGCTCGGCGACGACGTAACGGTCAAGCGCCTGAAGCGTCGGCCAAACGGCATCGAACTGATCGCGGAAAACCCCGATTACGAAAACATCTTCGTTCAGACCGGCAGTGCGGATTTCGCGCTGGAAGGCATCGCTGTTGGGCTGATCCGCCCCGGCGAGTTCTGAGCGCCTGCTTCTACCAACGCTTGCCCGACGCCTAACGCGCCGCTGCCCCTACGTTGAATCGCCTGGAGAGACTCATGGAACGCCTTGCCCGCCTGCTGCCTTTTCGCCAGTTCGGTCGTTTGCGCCATCTGCGCAAGCTGGTGCCCTGTTCGCTGATCGAGGCGTCCACGGCCAGCGCTTCATCGCTGTTCGACGAACCTGCATCGCGGGCGCCGAGCTTGCCGTCGTCGTTGCCGGCTTTCGCTCGAGTGTCGTTGAATTCAGGGCTGAATACGGCAGAGCCGGCGCGACGGGCACCGGTGCGCGTCTATCACGGGCCGTCGCGGCTGATCATGGTCGGCACGGTAGACGCCGTATGCCGGATGATCGACCGCTGCATCGCTGAAGAAGCCAACGTGCACGGGGCGGTGTTCGAGTAATCAGGAGCGGGGCGTGCGTGTAGTTGCTCTGCTGTTGACCTGTCATTAACCTGTCATTTACCTGTCATTGCCCTGCTGGTGCCTTGCGCGCGCCTCTCCAGATCTCTTCAGATATTGCATCGCGTGGGATCGTTTTCGTGTGGCCGCGGTCCACGTTAGACCACCCTTGATAGAGAGTTCCACTCGATGGCAGTTTCGACACGCACCAAACGCAGCGCCGCACGGCCGCTGATCGTTGTTCTGATTGTGATTGCAGTGGTGGCCGCCCTGGGATTCGGCTATGCATCGCCATATATCGCGCTGAACAATCTGAAACGCGCGGCAGACGCGCGCGATGCGGAGACCGTCAATCAGTATGTCGACTTTCCGGCGTTGCGCGAGAGCCTGAAGCAACAGGTCACCGGCTTGCTGACGCGCCGGCTCGACGCACATGGCAACGGCAATCCATTTGCCGCCATTGGCGCGATGATCGGCGTTGCGCTGATCGGACCGCTAGTAGATGCGTACGCGACGCCGGACGGCGTAGCCGCGTTGCTGAACGGCATGCCGCCGCGTGGCGAACCGGGCGAGCGGCCGCCCGCGCCGCCTGCCGCGGAAAATGCGCCTGCGTCCCCTGCCGACGGCAAAACGGCTAACAACGCGGCTAACACCGCAGCGCACAGCGCGGCTAACAACGCGGGCAACAGCGCCACACCGCCACAACCGCCGCAAACCACGGCGGGCTATCGCAGCATCAACGAATTCGTCATCAGGTATCAGCACGGCGCGGGCGACGCGCGCTACGCGGCGATCTTTCGGCGCGAAGGTTTGCTCACATGGAAGTTCGCCGCGGTCGACCTGAACGACTGATCTTCCGGTCGACGCGGTTCATGGGGCTGGCGTCAAGCCGCCGCTTGCTGCTGCTCCTGGGCGGACGAACATGCCACCAGAATGCTGCACGAGACCCGGTCGAGCAGCGGCGTATTTCCCGCGCCCATCCACCAGCGTGACAGACCCGTGCGGCAACGGTGGCCGACCACCACCAGGTCGACGTGCAGTTCGTTGGCGAGATTGGCAATCTCGTCGATGGGATGACCGAACGCGAAATGTCCTTGCGCGTTGACGCCGCGCTCGGTGAGCCAGTCCACCCCTTCCTGCAGGATGTCACGCGCTGTCTTCTCGAAGCTGCCGCAGGCCACGTCGGTGAGCAGGCCCGCGCTTTGCGCTATGCTCGAGCGCATGTCCACCACCGACAACAGATGCGTTTCCGCCTTCAGGTCCAGCGCCAGATCGGCGCCACAGCGCAGCGCTTTGCGGCCCTCGCGCGAGCCGTCGTAGCAAAGCAGGATTTTTTTGTAGCTCGCCATGGTTTTCTCCCTTACCGCGGGGAACGCGGTCGTAAATGAATCATGGTGCGCCGCAATTCAGGTTGCAAGGGATGGAAAACGCTAAGTGCGCCCCAGGCAGGTGCGAGGCTATGCGGCAGCGCAAGAAACGCCGCGTGAGTGGCGAAGCGCAGATCAACGCCAGGCTGCCGATGCCATAGAATGAGCGACCTTACCGGCCATTCGCGTTTTTTCCCGGAGCCTCGTTCGATCCATGTCTGAAGCCGCCATTGAATTCCACCACGTCAAAAAAAGCTACGGCGAGAAGACGGTCGTCGACGGATTGTCGTTTCATGTCAACGTCGGCGAATGTTTTGGTCTGCTTGGACCGAACGGCGCGGGCAAGACCACCACGCTGCGCATGCTGCTGGGCATTGCGGCCCCGGATGCCGGCTCGATCCGCTTGTGCGGCGAACCGATTCCTCGCCGCGCGCGGGTGGCGCGAGCGCGCGTCGGTGTGGTGCCGCAGTTCGACAATCTCGATCCCGATTTCACGGTCCGCGAAAATCTGCTTGTGTTCGGCCGCTACTTTGGCCTGAGCGCCGCGCAATGCCGCGCGATGGTGCCGTCGCTGCTCGAGTTCGCGCGCCTCGAAAGCAAGGCGGATGCGCGCGTGAGCGAACTGTCGGGCGGCATGAAGCGGCGCCTCACGCTGGCTCGCGCGCTCGTCAACGATCCCGACGTGCTGATCATGGACGAGCCGACCACCGGGCTCGATCCGCAAGCGCGCCATCTGATCTGGGAACGGCTGCGCTCGCTGCTCGCGCGCGGCAAGACCATCCTGCTGACCACGCACTTCATGGAAGAAGCCGAACGGCTCTGCCACCGTCTGTGCGTGATCGAGGAAGGCCGCAAGATCGCTGAAGGCGCGCCGAACGATCTGATCGCATCCGAGATCGGCTGCGACGTGATCGAAATCTTCGGCGCCGATCCGGTTGCGTTGCGCGACGAGTTGGCGCCGCTGGTCGAGCGAACCGAGATCAGTGGCGAGACGCTGTTCTGCTACGTGAACGACGCGCAGCCGGTGCACGCACGTCTGAAGCAGCGCGCCGGTTTGCGCTATCTGCATCGTCCGGCGAATCTGGAAGATGTCTTCCTGCGGCTAACAGGCCGCGAGATGCAGGACTGATACGAGCCGGGACCGGCGCTGGCCGCCTACCTCTATAGCTATAAGACAACGCAAGAGACAAGCAATGGACGCACGCACTTACGACACGCCCGACGACACGCCGTCCAGGCAGGAACCTTTCGCCGCTTTGCCCGCGAACACCGTGAACTGGATTGCCGTATGGCGCCGCAACTATCTCGTGTGGAGGAAGCTTGCGATTGCTTCGATGTTCGGCAATCTTGCCGATCCGATGATCTATCTATTCGGCCTGGGTTTCGGGCTCGGGCTGATGGTCGGGCACGTCGACGGCGTGTCGTACATTGCATTTCTGGCAGCGGGCACAGTCCCATCGAGCGTGATGATGTCGGCCAGTTTCGAGTCGATGTATTCCGGCTTCTCGCGAATGCATGTGCAGCGCACGTGGGAAGCGATCATGCATACGCCGCTGACGCTCGGCGACATCGTGCTGGGCGAAGTGATGTGGGCCGGCAGCAAGTCGATGTTGTCGGGCGTGGCGATCATGCTGGTCGCGGGAGCGTTGGGGTATGCGAGTTTTCCGTCGATGTTGCTGGCGTTGCCGGTGATCGTGCTGACCGGACTCGCGTTTGCGAGTATCGCGATGGTGGTGACGGCATTGGCGCCGTCGTATGATTTTTTTATGTTTTATCAGACGTTGGTATTGACGCCGATGCTGCTGTTGTCCGGGGTGTTTTTTCCTGTTTCGCAGTTGCCCTCTGCCGCGCGTGGTTTTACTGAAGTTTTACCGCTGGCGCATGCAGTCGATCTGATTCGCCCCGCCATGCTTGGGCGGCCTCTTCAGGAGGTTGTTTTGCACGTTGCTGTGCTGCTTGCGTATGTTGTTGCAGGGTTTCTTGTTTCTGCCGTTCTGTTTCGAAGAAGGATGATGAAGTAGGTTTTTTTGTTTGCGTGCGCGGCGCCATAAAAAACGCCGCCAAAAGGCCGCCACCAGGCCGCCACCATGCGGCGTTGCCGAAGAACAGGAATCAGTCCTCGTCATCCGTCCAGGGAATATCCACGTCGGAAATAAACGCCACCGTCGCGAACGGCCCGCCATCCTGACGTCCAATCTTCCCATCGGCCCGTTGCCACTCAACGCGAAACACCGTGCCAGGATCGTCGGCAATCAACCTCACGGTGCGAACCTCGTCAGGATCCGCATCCTCGACAGGACCGTCGAGAGACACCAGCAATTCCTGCGGCCACAACCCATCGGCGGGATCGTAAATCTTGTCGCCGTCAGGAATCAGCGTGAACGCTTCCACGCCGATCGTCGCCGACGCGTCCACGATCATCTTGCCCAACGCACGCAGCAACGCAGTCGCCCGCGCCGAATTGGCCTGGCGAATTGCAAGATCCCCGCGCGTCAGCGCCTGTTCAAGTTTTGGGTTGGTTTTTTGTTGCGCCATTCGATTTCCTGAGTCCTATCGTTCTGTTGTGGACGGCACGCCGTATCAACTGCGTACCCCTCTCCATTTTTCGGCTGAATCGTACCACCGGTGTGCACCGCAGCATCACTCGCCGCGCAGTCCAACCGACACAGCCCGCCCCGTCCCCACAGTTTAGGTCGTGATTTGCCTTCCGGCAGGGAGATTTGCCTTCCAATCGGCCGCCCGCCGCCAACTCCGCCCGTCAAGTCCGCAATCAAGCCCGCCGTCAAATCTTCAATCGTCCCGCCCGCTCGCCGTGGCATCCGGGCTTCGTTTCAAACGCCCCAATCCATGCTGACAATCACTGACAATCAGTCTTTTGCGCGCCTTCGAGCTGGCTTCGGCGTCGCGGCATCGGCCGGCTTCGGTGCGCCGATCTCCGCGATCAGATGGTCGCGGAATGCTCTGACCGACGGCGGCAACTCGCGCCCCGCCATCGTCTGCACCTGAATGCTGCGCTGGCGCATCTGCGGATGCGTCAGCGGCATCACGACAAAACCGTCGTCCGCGTAACGGTCTCGCACCGACAGCAAACCCGTGAACATGATCGCGCCGGACTTCTGCGCGTAACGGTACATCGCGCCACTGTTGTTGCACACGAGATCGGGTTCCAGCAGCACGCCTTCGAGCGCGCAAGTGATGTCGATCAACTGGCGAATCGTCGTGCCCGGCTCGGGCAGTACCACTGGATAGCGGCGCAAGTCGGCGAGCGACACCTTTGCGCGCGCGGCCAGCGGATGATCGGCCCGCAGCAGCGCCAGTACCGGCGCCCGCTCCGTATGCTCGACCTTGACACCCTTTTCCGGCGCAAGGCTGAAGGTCAGCGCAAGATCGGCGTCGCCGTCGCGCACCCGGCGGGTCGCCTCGCCCGGCGACATCACGGACAGCGTGAAGTCGATCCCAGGATAGCTGCGCCGGAAGCCGGCCATCGCGGCAGGCAGGAAGTCCGCGGCGAAACCCTCCGAACTGGCTACCTTGATCATGCTCCCGTGCAAAGCCTCGAGGCCGCCGATCTCCTTGATCACATGCTCGGCCTCGAGCAGGCTGCGCTTCGCGTAGGCAAGCAGCCGCTCACCGGCTTCTGAGAGCGCCATGCCGCGCGGCCGCCGTTCGAACAGCGCTGCGCCAAGCTCGCCTTCGAGCCGGGCAATCTGCCGGCTGATCGCGGAGACGGCCACATGCAGCCGCGCGGATGCGTCGCTGATCGAGCCGGTACGCGCGACTTCGACGAAGTAGCGCAATGCAATGCCGTGTAACGAAAGTGCCATGGGAGGTGCCTCGTGCGACCTTGTACGCCCCTGCTTGCGCCCTGGCTTATGCCACTGCCCGAGCGCATTGAGCTTTGCCTTCTCGGCAACGCAAGTTTCGAAAGACGATCATTGTGACAAAAAAAACGGCCTCCTAGAATCGATTCCACTCAGACCGCTGCCGGCAATGCATCCCACGCACGGCACCCCCGCGCGTCGAATCCGCACCCTACACCGGAGACATGCATGAGCCGCGACCAGGCCATCGAACACGCGACACGCCATTTCGAATCGGGCGCCTTTCTCGACGTCCTCAACCGCCGCGTCGGCTTTCGTACCGAGAGCCAGGAAACCGAACGCGCCGCCATTCTGCTCTCGTATCTGACCGACGAAATCACGCCCGAAGCGCAGCGTCTCGGTTTCAGCACGCGAATCGTCGACAACCCGGCCGACGGCTTCGGGCCGTTTCTGATCGCCACCCGTCACGAAGGCGACCACCTGCCAACGGTGCTGATCTACGGCCACGGCGACGTGGTGCGCGGCTACGACAATCAATGGCGCGAGCCGCTCACGCCGTGGGCCGTGACTGTCGAAGGCGAGCGCTGGTATGGCCGCGGCACCGCAGATAACAAGGGTCAGCACAGCATCAACCTCGCCGCGCTGGCCAGCGTGCTCGGCGCACGCAGCGGCAAGCTCGGCTTCAACGCGAAGCTGCTGATCGAGATGGGCGAGGAAACCGGCTCGCCGGGGCTCGACGCGATCTGCCGCGCTCACAAACAGGAACTGGCCGCCGACGTGCTGCTCGCCTCCGACGGCCCGCGCCTCGCCGCGCACCGCCCCACCGTGTTCCTCGGCTCGCGCGGTTCGGTGAACTTCAAACTCTCGCTGAACCTGCGCGACGGCGCGCATCACTCGGGCAACTGGGGCGGCCTGCTGCGCAATCCCGCCACGGTGCTCGCGAACGCGCTCGCGAGTCTGGTCGATGCGCGCGGCGTGATTGCCGTCGACGGCTTGCGCCCGCCGCCGATTCCCGCCGCGGTGCGGCGCGCGCTGGCCGATATCACGGTGGGCGGCGGCCCGGGCGACCCCGCCGTCGACGACAACTGGGGCGAGCCCGGTCTCACGCCGGCCGAACGCGTGTTCGGCTGGAACAGCTTCGAAGTGCTGGCTTTCAAGGCGGGCAATCCCGAGAACCCGGTCAACGCGATTCCGTCGTCGGCGTTCGCGCATTGCCAGTTGCGTTTCGTGGTCGGCACCGATTGGGAAAGACTCGAACAGCATCTGCGCACGCATCTGGATGCGCACGGATTTTCGCTGGTGGAGATCAGCGTCGAGCGCGGCGCGCCGGCCACGCGGCTCGACCCTGACGATCCGTGGGTCACCTGGGCAATCGCTTCGCTCGAACACACCACCGGCAAGAAAACAGCGGTGCTGCCGAACCTCGGCGGCACGCTGCCTAACGAAGTGTTCGCCGACACGCTCGGCCTGCCGACCATCTGGGTCCCGCATTCGTATCCGGCGTGCTCGCAGCACGCGCCGAACGAACATCTGCTCGGACCGGTCGTGCGCGAAGGTCTGCAGATCATGGCGGGTCTCTTCTGGGATCTCGGCGAGAACCCGCCTCGCGCGAAGCTTGAGCAACCGAGCTTGAGCAACCCAACCTGAGCAACCCAGAGCGATCGAACCCAGCACGTCCCTATCCGCATCCGTCCCGAGGCACGCCCATGATCAGCACGTCCACCCTGCAAGCCAGCGCCGCGCGGCCGTCCGCCGCGAAGGTCCATCGCATCATTCTCGCGGCGTCGATCGGCAACGCGCTCGAATGGTTCGACCTCGTCGTCTACGGCTTCTTTGCGGTCACGATCGCGAAGCTGTTCTTCCCCGCCAGCACCGAGGCGATGTCGCTGATGCTCACGCTCGGCACGTTCGGCATTTCGTATCTGATCCGGCCGCTCGGCGGGCTCGTGCTCGGTTCGCTCGCGGACCGCGCCGGACGCAAGGCATCGCTGCTGCTGTCGATTGGGCTGATGATGATCGGCACCTTGACGATCGCCGTGATGCCCTCTTATGCGGCGATCGGCTTGTGGGCGCCTGCCGGCATTCTGCTGTCGCGTTTGGTCCAGGGGTTCTCGGCGGGCGGCGAGTTTGGCGCTTCGACCGCGTTTCTGGTCGAACACGCGCCCGAACGGCGCGGCTTCATGGGTAGCTGGCAGTTCGCGAGCCAGGGCCTCGCGACGCTGCTCGCATCCGGTTTCGGCGCGCTGCTGACGAGCCAGCTAACAACGCTTCAGCTCGAATCCTGGGGATGGCGCATTCCGTTCTTCTTCGGTCTCGCGATCGGTCCGGTCGGCTTCTATATTCGCCGCTATGTGGACGAAGGCGCCGAGTTCGGCAAGGAGCCGAAAACCCATACGCCGCTGCGCGATCTGTTCGCCACGCAGAAGGTCCGCATGCTGCTCGCGACCGGCTCGCTGATCATCTCGACGGCGGCCAACTACATGATCCTGTACATGCCGACCTACGCGATCAAGCAACTGCATCTGCCCGCTTCGACCGGCTTCGCCGCCACGCTCGCAACGGGCGTCGTGCTGACGGTGCTGACGCCGTTCTCCGGCCACCTGTCCGACAGCCTCGGACGCATCCGCATCATGGCGGCCGCCGCTGTGCTGATGCTCGTGACGGTCTATCCGGCGTTCATGTACATGAACGCGCATCCGTCGTTCGCGACGATGCTGCTCGCACTGATCTGGATCGGCGTATTGAAGGCGACGTATTTCGGCGCACTGCCCGCGCTGATGTCGGAGATATTCCCGATGCAGACGCGCGCAACCGGTCTCGCGGTCAGCTACAACATCGGCGTGACGGTGTTCGGCGGCTTTGCGCCATTCGTGATCACGTGGCTGATCGACGCGAGCGGCAACAAGCTGGCGCCTGGCTTCTATCTGATGTTCTGCGCGGTAGCGAGTCTGCTCGCGCTGTATGCGGTGCGCCTGAAATTGAAGATCCGCTGAACGCGGTCAAAGCCTGCTGAGCTGAATCAAACCACGTGGCTGCCCCGGCATCGAAGCCGGGGCAACGCAACGACAACCTCAGGCTGACCTCAGCCAACGTCAAAGCAACTGCATCAAGGCGCGGGATTCGGCTGCAATTCATGCAGCGCGTCGATTTCCGCGAGCACTTCCGGCGAGAGTTTCACCTCGACGCTGCCGATGTTTTCCTTCAATTGCTCGAGCGAAGTCGCGCCGATCAGATTGCTGGTCAGGAACGGCCGGCTATTGACGAAGGCCAGCGCGAACTGCGCCGGCGACAAGCCATGACGCCTCGCCAGTTCGACGTAACGCGTGGTTGCCTGGATCGCTTGCGGCTTGCTGTAGCGTTGAAAACGCTCGAACAGCGAGATGCGGGCGCCCGCTGGACGCGCACCGCCTTCGTATTTGCCCGACAGCCAGCCGAAGGCCAGCGGCGAATAGGCCAGCAAGCCGATCTGGTCGCGATGCGCGTACTCGGACAGACCCGCTTCGTACGTGCGGTTCAGCAGGCTGTACGGATTCTGGATGCTGACGATGCGTGGCAAGCCGAGCTTTTCCGCGGCACGCAGAAACTGCGCGACACCCCACGGCGTTTCGTTCGACACGCCGATATGGCGCACCTTGCCTTCCTTGACGAACCCGGCGAGCACCGACAGCGTTTCTTCGATCGGCACCGTATACGCGTCGTCGACCCATGGATACGCCGGGCGGCCGAACGTCATCGTGCTGCGATCCGGCCAGTGCAACTGATACAGATCGACGTAGTCCGTTTGCAGACGCTCGAGGCTGCCATTCAGCGCCTCGGTCAGGTTCTTGCGATCGAACTGGTTGTCCGCGCCGCGGATATGACGCGGATTGTGCGGCTGGCGCGCCGGCCCGGCGATCTTGGTGGCGAGCACGATCTTCTCGCGCGCGCTGCGATGCTGCGCGAGCCACGTGCCGATGTGGCGCTCGGTCGAGCCCTGCGTCTCAGGACGCGGCGGCACCGGGTACATTTCAGCCGCGTCGATCAGATTCACGCCGTGATCGAGCGCACAGTCGATCTGCGCATGCGCGTCCTGTTCGGTGTTCTGCTCGCCCCACGTCATGGTGCCGAGACCGATCAGGCTAACCTGCACATCCGTGTCGCCGAGTCTGCGGTATTCCATCGAACTTGTCCTGTTGATTGTGTGAACGGAAAGCGCAGACGTTACCATGCCGGCGCGATGCCTGCAGCGCGGCTAGAATGCCGTTGCAGCGGGCGGAACGCCCGTCGCCTCACGATCCCTTCCGTCGAAACATCTACGATGAATCCCGAACATCTCGAACTGCTGGTCACGCGCGTGATGCCCTACGGAAAATATAAAGGCCGTCTGATTGCCGATCTGCCCGGGCACTATCTAAACTGGTTTGCAAGCCAAGGCTTCCCGCCTGGCGAAATCGGCCGCCTGCTGGCGCTGATGCATGAGATCGATCACAACGGTTTGTCGTCACTGATCGAGCCCTTGCGCAAGCGCTGATCGCGTTGCCATGAAAGCGAATTGAAGCACGGTAAAGCTGGACGAAAGTTGTTGTACAGGCAATTGAAGCCTGGACAAATTCACACCGTCTTTGCCTTGACCCTTGCTAAACCGTGGTCTTAAATTCGCTTCAAATCCCGCATTCCTGCGTACGTTTCTTCGAGCGTTCGCACGTGACACGGCCGGCTTTCCCATGCGTCATTTCAGTCTGACTGCGCTGCTGGATTTCATCGGTCACGATCTGTCGCCGGTGTGCGCCGTCATTGCGTTCTTTCTGGTCGGCTATCTGGTCGTCGGGCTGCCGATGCATTTCCGGCAAGGCGCGGCATCGCGCGATGTATGGGGCACGGCGGCCGGCGTGACCATGGCCGCGATCTATGCGGCATTCATCATCGGCGTGTACCCCGCTTTGCATCATACGGCCGGCTTGCTGCGGTAAGACGGTGCGAGGTCAGGCAGCGTCTGCCGAACGCTTCGTCGCCCTTCCTTATTACTGCGCTGATCGATCGGCCATCAGCCGAGCGGCGCCTTCGGCAGATGCCAGCCATATGACACGGCAAGCGCGCGCAGCACAAAGCACGCCACAGCGAACAGCGCGAGGCCGGCCGCGTCGAGCACCGTGACGAGCCCGACGGGAAACTGCTGCGCCGCCGAATGAAAAATGAACGTGAGCAAACCGGTCGCGAACGTCAGCGCCGGATAGCGCCAGTCGCGTATCGCATTCGGCGGCGTGTCGCCGATCAACAGATCGCGGATCGCCCCGCCGCCGAGCGCTGCGACAAACGAGATCACCATCACGCCCAACAGGTCGAGACCGCCGCGCATCGCGCTGAGCGCGCCTTCGACCGCGAACACAAATGTGCCGGCAAGATCAGCGGCCAGAACAATCGCTTCGACGTTCAGCTTTACTTTTCGTATCGACAATGTCGGCATCGACGCATCACCCTTCTGTCCCCAAGTAGTCGAAAGGATAGCGAAACGCCGCGCGTCGGGTGAAAAATTGCGAGCCGGAAGGCGGTACGGCTGCGTGCAACCGGCTTCGCCTAGAACGCGTGGTTGGCCGCTTCTGCTGGAAGTCCGGACAGGTGACCCGCCTCTGCCAGATGCGCGAGCAGCGTGGCGACGGCCATATCGAGCGACACCCGATCGGTTTCGATATCGACGTCGGGTGCCAGCGGCGCTTCGAACGGCCCGGAAATGCCGGTGAAATGAGGGATCTCGCCGCGCCGGGCGCGCGCATAGAGCCCTTTGACATCGCGCGCTTCGCACACCCGCAATGGCGCGTTCACGAACACTTCAATAAAGCCTTCGCCGACGATCTCGCGCGCCGCGCGCCGATGCCGGTGCTCGGGCGAGACCACCGCGGCAATCACGATGAAGCCCTGCTGCCTGAACAACGCCGCGACATGCGCAACCCGGCGCAGATTTTCGGTGCGGTCCGCGAGCGTGTAGCCGAGGTCCGAGTTCAGGCCGCGCCGCAGCACGTCGCCGTCGAGCACGACCGAGCGTTGGCCCGCCTCCGCGAGGCGTCGGTGCAACACATTGGCCAGTGTCGATTTGCCGGCGCCGGACAAGCCGGTCATCCATACGACCGCTCCGCCGATCGAACTCATGATTTGTACTCCGGGTGGGTTGTCACGGCTTGAACGCCGGAGTCCGGCGACGCGTGCTCATGCGTGGCGAAGCCATCGGTCGCCGCCAGCGCCGGGCCCAGTCCGTCGAACAGCGGTTGCAGCAACGCCTGAGGCGGCTGCCAGCGCCGCACCGACGTCTTGTAGATCGGCTGGCGTACCTGCGCCGCACTTGCCGTATTCACCTGACGCGCAGTCCGGTGAAACGCGAGACAGCGTTCATTCCAGTCGAGCCCGCAATGCGCCAGCATTCGACGGACGTTGCCTTCGAGATTTTCGACCAGGTCTTCGTACTGGACCTCGATCATCACGCCCTCGGGCAGCACGCGTTGCCAATGCGCCATCAGCGCGTCGTACGCGCGGTAGTAGCGGCCCAGTTCGCCGAGGTCGTAGCTGAACGGCACGTCGTGAAAGAGCCGCGAAAAAATCGACAGGCAGGTTTGCAGCGGCGAGCGGCTGCTATGAATGAAGCGCGCATTTGATGCGTGCGCAAAGCCTTCTGGATCAAACAATACGCAAACACCGTATAGCGTGATGCGGTTAACCGCGCCCGTAGCGAATGCTATCGACAATTTCAGCAATATCCCGCTGAGTCTCATCGCATCTTGTGCGCATTTGCGTCAGCGTAATTATGAAATCCGCACACTCACTTTCTGTCATCGCACGATCCATGCTGAGCGCCAGACCAACAACCTCTCTCATCTGCCTAATGGTCGCACCCAAAATGATGATGAGTTTGACGAGACCAGGTGTTTCAAGGCCGTGAAGAGGAATTGCAGCAGCAATGCGCTCCAGCTCGCGAAGCTGCGCGTAATCGAAGTGCTTCTTGGCCTCGTGAACGTCCCGCATCGCATCCGCGGCGCCCAATTGATCGACGACATATCGGGAAAACATAAACGATCCGTGCGCAATCTCAAAGATAGATTCGGCGGCAGCGAGTCGCTGACCACGCCGAATATCTTGTTGCAAACGACGCGAACTCCAGCCCGACCAAACAATAGCGACAACAGAAGCGCTCGCTTGCGCCCACGCTGCGACATCTCCGGATTTGTGAGGTTGGAAGCGCGCAAACACCGCCAACAGGATCACGAAAAACAACGAGCCAAGCGGCCACTTCCAATCGTCTCGGTTCACGCTACCCCTCGTCATTTTGGAGGAACCCCAGCATGCAGGAACGCCTTGACCTGTTTTCTGCCACGCGGCAAAAATCGAAGCGCGAAGATGCGATGAGCGTGCAATCACGTAGATCCCTCACTCCCCCGAACAAGGCTGTTGTGCGACATGAAGGCGGTGGACGAAATTTGCAACAACCGGTTGCGAAGCGCGTGGAATTCTTTCCCTTGATTCACATCGATTGCGACGCTGAGCCTGTCAGAATTTTAGTGTGCCGAGGTCATGAGACGATAACGGAAACAACGTCCTATGACCGAAGCAACTGTGA
>NZ_JBYSWU010000017.1:0-136180 GCF_058781505.1 Paraburkholderia sp. FW306-2-2C-D06C
TCGGTGACCTTGGGCGGCTACTACAGCTACGCCGAATACACTGCAGACGGCAGCTCGACGTTCAAGCACGCGGAAAAATACAACACGGGTTCGGTGTACGCCGTGTGGCAGGTCTCGGCACCGCTGCAGACCCAGATTGGCTACGTGTACCTGAAGTCGAGCGGCAGCTCATCGGCAAAGTACAACCAGTTCGCTGTCGCAGCAGACTACTCGCTTAGCAAGCGTACGGATGTCTACGCATGGGCTGGATACACGACCGCATCGGGGACACAAGACTCGTCGGGCACGGCCGCTGTAGCTGTCGTCGGCTCGGCAACAGGCGACTCGGGCTCCAGCAAGCAGGCTACCGTTACCGTGGGTATCCGCCACAAGTTCTAATCCATAGATACCCTAAAGAAAGCCCG
Organism: Paraburkholderia sp. FW306-2-2C-D06C; assembly: GCF_058781505.1. Taxonomy (NCBI): domain Bacteria; kingdom Pseudomonadati; phylum Pseudomonadota; class Betaproteobacteria; order Burkholderiales; family Burkholderiaceae; genus Paraburkholderia; species Paraburkholderia sp. FW306-2-2C-D06C. Next base: position 405 of record NZ_JBYSWU010000017.1, read on the forward strand.
CATAACGCGGGCTTTTTTGTTGTTGGCGCCCTCGTGCTAGCACAGCTTCTCCATGAAATGCAGGGAAAGCAAGTGGTTTTGTCGCGGTAGGACGCACGGAGAAAATGCTCTCGCTATGCGAGGCAGTACTTATGTTGCCAAGTCGTAGAATTGACCGGCGGCAGACGGATGGATTCGGTGAGAGCACTTCGTTTGTCCTTTGGCAATCATATGCATGAGTTCAATTCCGCCGGGAAGAATCCGGGCGCAGAGAAAAGACTTGAACCCCAGCATGGGTCGCGTGCGTCGCTTGATTTTGTGACCAGTTAAGCAGGGAGTCTCACGTCGAAATTATCGTAATCCAACCAGGCTCGACGGACCGTGGTTGGAGAAACACTCTGCGTGAACACCTGTCTGCTGCAGCTGTTGCCGGGTCGCGCGGCGATCAGCACAGGGTCCGTCGATCGGGTTTCCTGCTCGGGGCTCATGTGATCGTTTTCCCCTACCCGACGACTGACCGACGCGCATCCACAAAGCTGCAACCCGTTTGTACGGCACCACATCCGCCTCTTCCCTCTCGCCGCCTGCCGTATGCAGCGGGTTGCACTTCCTTGACATGCAACAAAAATTGCGTAGTATTAGTGAAGCAACATTAATTGCATAAAGATTGATATCCAGTTGCCAGCCGCGCCAGGATCGCACTACGGGCGTCACGCTGCGACAGAGAACAGGAGGAGCGGGAGTCATGTATGAGAAGTTCGGTTTATTCATTGGCGGCGAGTGGCGTTCCACGGGGGGCAATGGCTCCGCAGAGGTGATCGACCCTGCCACTGAGGCGGTCCTTGGTCACATACCCCAGGCTTCGGTCGAAGACGTGGAGCAGGCGATCGATGCGGCGGCTACAGGCCTGAAGCTCTGGCGGCAGACACCTGCCTGGACGCGTGCGGACATCCTGCATCGGGTGGCCGATGAAATGCTCCGGGCGACAGAAGAGGGCGCACGGCGCATCACGCTCGAATCCGGCAAGCCGCTCGTTCAGGCGAAGCGGGAATGGCAACTGAGCGTCGACCAGTTTCGCTGGTATGCCGAAGAGGCGCGGCGCATATATGGACGGATTGTGGAAAGTCGCGTTCCGGGTGGCCGGTTCGAAGTCCTGCACGAGCCGGTCGGGATCGTGGCAGCCTTTACGGCGTGGAATTTTCCCGCGGTACTCATTGCCCGCAAGGTTGCGCCTGCGCTCGCTGCCGGGTGTTCGATCATTGTGCGTCCGTCGACCGAAGTGCCGGGTGTGGCGATGGTCATCTTCGAATGTTTGCGCAAGGCTGGTGTGCCGGCCGGTGTGGCGAATCTCGTGAGCGGTCCGACCTCGACGACCTACGCCACACTCGTTGCCTCTGCTCAGGTGAGAAAGATCACGCTGACCGGCTCGACATCTGTCGGCCAGCAGATGATCCGCGATTCGGCACAGACGCTGAAACGCGTCAGCATGGAACTGGGTGGGAATGCACCCCTTGTGGTGTTCGATGACGCCGATCTTGAAACTGCTCTGGATCTGGCCGTCGCGACGAAATATGCAAACGCGGGTCAGGTGTGCGTCACGCCCGACCGCTTCTATGTCCAGAAGGGCATCTACAGCCGCTTCGTTTCCGGTTTCACCGAGCGTGCCAAGGCGCTACGCCTCGGCAATGGGCTGGACGATGCGACGCAGATGGGGCCGCTTATCAATCAGCGCCGACGCGAGGCCATTGAGTCGATCGTGGCAGACAGCGTCGCTCTCGGGGCAAGCGTTGCAACGGGAGGACACCGTCCGCCAGGGTTCGGGAATGGCTTCTTCTTCGAACCGACGGTGTTGTCCGACGTTCCTCCACAGGCACTGGCGCTAGCTGAAGAGAATTTTGGCCCGATCGCTGCGATCACTCCATTCGGCGATCCAGAGGACGCCTATGGCTGGGCTAACGATTCCCCATACGGCCTGTCCGCCTATGTATTTACAAGGGACCCGGGGCGAATCCGCGAAGCGGTGTCACGGATAGAGGCGGGCATGATTGGTGTGAACAGTTTCGCACTCGCGGCAGCCGAAGCGCCGTTCGGCGGGATCAAATCGAGTGGCATGGGGCGGGAAGGCGGAGTCGAAGGTGTCCTTGACTTCATGAACGTCAAGCTCGCGCAGATCGCAGTCTAGGAGAGGGGCTATGAAACTCAATAATATCAAGTCGCTGTGGGCAGACGGCAAACCTGTCGTAAACGGCTGGCTTGCCTTTGCATGTCCGTTTTCCGCCGAGATCATGGCCGAGCAAGGATATGACTCGATCACGATCGACCTGCAGCATGGCCTGGTTGGCTACGAGGTTGCGACCGCCATGCTACAGGCGATGCGCGCAAGCGCGGTGGTCCCGCTTGTCCGGGTGCCATGGCTCGACCCGGGCGACATCATGAAAGCGCTCGATGCAGGCGCTTACGGGGTGATTTGTCCGATGGTCAATACTGCGGAGGATGCGGCGAGGCTGGTTTCCTACATGCGTTATCCGCCCTTGGGCTCGCGCAGTTTCGGACCGATACGCGCGAATTTTTCCGCTGGCGCTGACTATGGCCAGCACGCTGACGAGCAGGTTCTCTGCTTTGCGATGATTGAGACCGCCGAAGCCCTTGCGAATATTGACGAGATCGTCTCGACACCAGGTCTGGACGGTGTCTATATCGGACCGGCGGATTTGACGCTCGGTTTGACTGGCAAGAAATATCCGCGCGGATTCGACCGCGAGGAGCCGGAAATGGTCGAGGCCATCCAGCACATCCTGAAGCGTGCGCATCACGCCGGCATTAAGGCAGCGTTGCATAACGGAACGCCGGAATATGCGGCTCGCGCCGTGGAGTGGGGTTTCGACCTCGTGACGGTGTCCAACGACGTGCGGCTGCTTGCCGGAGCGGCACAGGCAAGCGTGAAGTCCGTGCGCGCGTTGCTCGGCAAGACGACGCCTTCGGACGCAAAGCTGGCGGGAGGTTACTGACATGCCCCACGTACTGGTAGCCGGACGCATTCACGACGCGGGGCTGGACATCCTGCGCAATGCCCGCGGTGTGACCTTCGACCTCGTTGAGGAAATTTCGGTCGAGTCCTATGCGCCACTAGCGCCGAAAGCGGACGCGATCCTCATCCGTACCCAGCCACTGCCGCGTGCGGTGATCGAATCCGCAGGGCGGCTCAAGATCGTGTCGCGCCATGGCGTCGGGTTCGATGCTGTTGATGTCGGAGCATTGACAGAGCGATCCATCCCATTGGCGATTATTGGCGACGTCATCTCGAACTCGGTCGCCGAGCACAGCATGATGCTGGTGCTTGCGCTCGCCAAGCGGACGATCGTGTACGACCAGAAGACCCGAGCCTCTTCCTGGGAATATCGAAATAGCTACGATGCATGGGAACTCAACGGCCGGACGTTGTTGCTGCTAGGGTTCGGTCGTATTGGCAAGGCGATGGCGAGAATGGCCGCAGGTTTTAACATGAAAATTCTCGCCTACGATCCCTACGTTGCAGGCGAAACAATTAGTGCATTGGGTGTGACGCCTGTCAGCGATCTGCGGCAAGCCCTCGCTGAGGCTGATGTTGTGTCAGTTCACATGCCGAAGTCAGCAAATGGTCCGTTGCTTGGAGCCCGGGAATTGGGGTGGATGAAACCCTCGTCGATCGTCGTGAACACAGCGCGTGGTGGAATCGTCGACGAGGGAGCACTGCAGGAGGCGCTCTCCGCAGGCCGTCTGGCCGGTGCTGGCCTCGACGTGTTTGAGAGCGAGCCGCCGGGGCCGAATAACCCCCTGTTTGATTTCGAGAATGTCGTACTAAGTCCACACTCCGCGGGCTTGACTGAGGAAGCGGCGGCCGGCATGGCGGTGTCCGCTGCCACGAACATTGTTAACTTCTTCGCTGGTCATCTGGATCCGGCGCTGGTGGTCAACGACGTGAGAATCGCCCCGCCTGCGACGATGGACTGAGTGCTGGGCCGATGGGCAAAGCCTGCCGAACACATGCGAAGGACTTTTACGTCACGTCGTCAACGACCCAAGAGACTGGAGCCAGCTTGCGATTGGCGAACTGCGCGCTGGAGTCAGCGAGGACGGGAAGAGCGGTGATGGTCGGCTAAGGGGCGTCGGGTCGAGTCAGGTCTTAATACATAAGGGTGAACACATCATGCAGGAAATTGGCATTGGCATTATCGGTACGGGCTTCATGGGAAAAACTCACGCGCTGGCTTATCGCGCCGTGGCTGGCGTGTTCCCTGAATCCCTACGTCCGAAACTCGTTGCGGTTGCCGATATCGACGCAGACGCCGCGAAGCGCGCCGCAGCGCAGTTTGGCTTTGCGCGAGCGAGCTCGGACTGGAAGTCACTCGTGACTGATCCGGCGGTCGACATTGTGTCGATCACTACGCCCAACCTGGTGCACAAGGAGCAGGCGCTCGCGGCGATTGCCGCGGGCAAGCACGTGCATTGCGAAAAACCGATCGCGCCTGGCGCTGCGGACGCGAAGATCATGATGGAAGCGGCAGAGGCCGCCGGGGTAGTGACGCAGGTGGGTTTTAACTACATCAAGAACCCCATCCTGGGTCTCGCCCGGTCGATGATCGCTTCAGGTGAACTCGGCGACATCGTGAGCTTTCGCGGCATTCACGCGGAGGACTACATGGCCGACGCCGACGCACCATACAATTGGCGAGTGGACCCCTCTGGCGGCGGTGGTGCGATTGCCGATCTCGGCAGCCATATAATCGGAATGTCGCGCTTCCTGCTGGGGCCGATCGTGGAGATCAACGCCGATCTGCAGACGGTTGTGAAGACTCGACCGGTCGGTCCGGGGGCGGCCGAGCGAAGGAAGGTCGAGGTCGATGACATCGGCCGGGCCATCGTGCGGTTCGAACGCGGCTGCAGCGGCAGCATCGAAGCCAACTGGGTCGCGCTGGGCAGGAAGATGCAACTGGGTTTCGAAGTGACAGGCACGAAGGGCACGCTCGTTTTTTCGCAGGAACGCCTGAACGAACTGCAGTTCTATCGCGCCGGTGCTGATCCCCATACGGCAGGTTTTGTCCGTATCGAGTCCGGGCCACGACACGCACCATACGGGAACTTCATCGTCGCCCCCGGACACCAGCTCGGTTTCAATGACCTGAAAACGATCGAAGTCGCCGATTTCCTGCAGGCCATCGCCGGCGGCGAGCGAAGAGGGCCCGATTTCCGCGAGGCATGGGAAATCCAGAAGGTTATCGACACCGCCATCCAGTCTTCGAGAGAGAGACGCTGGCTCGCTGTTTCGTGACACACCCGGCGCGCCCGGACTGGGCATCCGGGTTGTGGGCGCGCTGGGCCGGACCGGTAAGGGCATGTTGAGTCTGGAACCGCCGGCCCGGACACCTCGTTACTCGGTACGGAAATCTGGCTGGCGATGGGGTGGACCAAGCTGATCGATCGACAGTACGGCGCAGGAAGCGTGCAGCTGTTCATGCAGGAGGGCATGCGCTTCGTCGCGGCCGTGCCGCGGCCTCACAGGACCGGCAGCTTGGCGGGGGAGTCATTCGGGACAGTGCGGACAGGTGTGAGATTATCGATTGAGGACGGCCACATCGGCGACGCTGACCGGGTATTGCAACTCAGGCTTGCCGGAGGCGACTACTGGTGGCATCGTTCGGCTGACAGGACTACCAGCGACACGAGACGCAACCGGAATGACGAGCGAAAAGAAACCGAAGATAGCCAAGGAAACGACCGCCGAGCAGCTTATCCCGGAGGAGAACTACGAGGGGATCGTCAACGTCATCACCACGGAGTACCCCAAGCTGTCCGAGCGGTATCAGCAGGTAGCGCGGTTCTTTACGCAGAATCCCAACGTAGTGGCGCTGGAGTCGATCAACGCGATCGCGGCCAAATGCGGGGCGCATCCTTCCATTCTCGTGCGTTTTGCACAGCACTTCGGATATTCCGGCTTCAAGCAACTCCAGGCGGTGTTTCAGACCCGTCTTGCGACCACCGCTCCGGGTTTTCGTGAGCGCATCAATGCCTTGGAGGTGGATCTCAAGCGCAACGTCGATCAGGGCAACCTTGGATTTCTGCATGACCTGGTGGTGCGCGACATCGCGACGCTCCAGGCGCTGTTGAGCAGCGTGACCGAGGAAAGCCTCACGCAGGCAGCCCACTATCTGAAGAACGCGCAAACGATTTACATCGCTGGCCAGCTTCGTTCGGAACCGATAGCGCAATTTCTGCGCTATATCCTGACGATGCTGCAACGCAAGGTGATTCTGCTCGACGCGTCCGGCGGCCTGGCACCGGAAATGGCCTCGACGATGACCGGGGAAGATGTGCTGGTCGCCATCTCATTTCGCCACTACGCCAAGGAAGTCGTCATGATCTCGGACATCGCGGCGCGGGCGGGCGTGCCCATTGTGGCGATTACGGACAGCCAGCTTTCGCCTCTTGCCAAGGACGCAGGCGTGCTCTTTACCATTCCGGAAGAGGAGTACACGTTCTCGCGTTCGCTTGCTGCTCCCATGTGCCTGACGCAGTGCATCGGCATTGCCCTCGCTGCGCTTCTTCAGCCCGGTCATGACGGAGCGCCGCGCATTGCGACCGTCACAGAGAAGGAACGGAACCGGGGCAAACGGCCCCGGCAGCGCACGGAATGATGCGGCTGATCTAACAGGCGAATCACGTCCGTCCAGCATAGTAGTCGCGCCAGGTTTTCTTCCCGCACTCCCCTTTACTGCCTTGTGTCCCCGGGCTGTCGGCGCTCGTGCGCAAAGTGCAGAACGCACTGGGAAAAACCCTTAAGCAATGTTTATTGCTAACGCACGTTATCTGCAATAAAGTTTGAAAAAGCCGAGCGGTGCGACGAGCCCGCGGCTATTCCGAACGTGTGAGGAGAAGACAATGTCGACCATTCGCTGCACCGTGGCACAAGCCATAGTGCGTTACCTGAAGAGCCAGCTTACCGAGATCGACGGAAAGCGCGTTCCGCTCTTCCCGGGCGTCTTCGGTATTTTCGGACATGGCAATGTCACCTGTCTTGCAGAAGCGCTCGAAGCGGTAAAAGACGAATTCCCTACCTGGCGTGGCCAGAACGAGCAATCGATGGCGCTCGCCGCGATTGCCTTTGCAAAGGCGAAACGTCGACGCCAGATCATGGTCGCCACCTCGTCGATCGGGCCTGGTGCGACCAACTTTGTGACCGCAGCTGGCCTCGCACACGCCAACCGGTTGCCGATCCTCTTCCTGTCTGGCGACACCTTTGCAAGCCGCCGTCCGGATCCTGTATTGCAGCAGGTTGAGCATTTCAACGATCCGTCGATGACGGTCAATGATGCGTTCAAGGCGGTCACCCGGTACTGGGACCGCATCACGCATCCGGAGCAGATCATCTCATCGCTGCCACAGGCGGTAGCCGTGATGCTGGATCCTGCGGACTGCGGCCCGGCTTTCCTCGGTTTGTGTCAAGACGTCCAGGAAGTGGCATTCGACTATCCGGCAGCGTTCTTTGAACCGACGGTTCACTCGATTCCCCGGCCGAGGCCCGATAGCGCTCGCGTGGCGCAGGCCGTGGCGGTGCTCAAGGAGGCGCAGCGTCCCATCATCATCGCCGGAGGGGGCGTACGCTACTCGGAGGCTGAGCAGGCCGTAGTGAAGCTTGCTCAAGAGCGCGGTATTCCCGTCGTAGAAACAATCGCGGGCAAAGGCACGCTCACACACGATCACCCGGTTCACATCGGACCGCTAGGCATCATCGGATCGACCTCGGCCAACGCGCTTGCTGGCGAGGCGGACGTTGTTCTCGCGATCGGCACGCGGTTGCAGGATTTCACTACCGGCTCGTGGAGCTGCTTTTCACACAGCGCGAAGTTTGTTGCTATCAACACAGCGCGCTTTGACGCGGTCAAGCACCGGTCGCTTGCGCTAATCGGTGACGCGCGGGAAACCGTCACCGAGCTGGATGCCGCGCTCGGTGACTGGCACGTGGATGCGTCATGGCTCGAGCATGGCCGGCGTGAATTTGCACGCTGGAACGATGCCCTGGATGCTGGCCAGAAGCACACAGATGCCATCGTGCCTACGTACGCGCAGGTTGTCGGCGTCGCGAATGAAGAAGCCGCGGAACGCGACTATGTCATCTCTGCTGCGGGCGGTTTGCCCGGCGAACTGGTCAAGGGCTGGCGTGTCAAGGCGCCAGGGACGTTCGATTGCGAGTTCGGTTTTTCCTGCATGGGCTACGAGATCGCTGGCGGCTGGGGTGCAACGATGGCTGATCCGTCACGTGACGTCTTTGTCATGGTCGGCGATGGCTCATACATGATGATGAACTCCGACATCTATTCGTCAGTGCTGGCGGGACACAAGATGATTGTTCTTGTGTGCGACAACGGCGGCTTCGGCGTCATTAACCGGCTTCAGAACGGCAAGGGCGGAGCATCGTTCAACAACCTGCTGAAGGACAGCAAGGTCAAGGAGGCCTTCCCGGTTGATTTCATCCGCCATGCCGAATCGATGGGAGCACTGGCCCGCCGCGCTAATACGCTCGACGAATTGCGCGACGCCTTGAAGTGGGCGAAGTCGAATGACCGGACCACCGTCATCTCGATCGTGACCGATGCATTCGCGTGGACGCCGGGCGATGCCTGGTGGGACGTCGGGGTTCCGCAGGTAAGTGAGCGCGAAGAGGTGCAGGCCGCGCGCAAGGATCAGGAAAAGGGCCGTACGAAACAGCGCATCGGCGTTTGATCATTCCTTCTACGGGAAACAGATATGACACTCAAAGCAAAGCTGGGCATTGCTCCAATCGCCTGGTCCAACGATGACCTGCCGCAACTGGGCGGCGATACGCCGCTCGAGACGTGCCTCGCCGAGAGCGCTGAAGCCGGGTTCCTCGGCGTCGAAACGGGCGGGAAGTTTCCGAAGACGAGTGCCGAGCTGAAGCCGCTGCTGTCGCGCTTTGGCCTGCGGCTTGTGTCGGGGTGGTATTCGGGCACCGTCCTTGACTCAGACCTTGAAGCGGAAAAGGACAAAGTGCTGGCGCAGCTTGCGTTATTTCGCGAATGTGGCGCCGCGTGCCTGGTGTACGGCGAGACCGCTGGCACCATCCAGAACCGCCAGAATGTCCCTCTGACAGGTCGACGTACGCTCAACGACGACGACTTCGTGACATATGGCCGCAAGCTAACGAAGTTCGCCGAGTTCTGTGCCGAACAGGACGTGCCGCTCGCGTTTCACCATCACATGGGTACCGCGATTGAAAACGCACAGGACATCGACCGTCTGATGGCCCATACCGGCGAGGCGGTGCATCTTCTGCTCGATACCGGGCACGCGGTGTTTGCCGGCGCCGATCCAATCGCGATCCTGAACCGGCACGGAAAACGGGTTATTCATGTGCACGCGAAGGACATCCGCGACGGTGTTCTGACCGGATTGGACCGTTCACATGAGTCCTTTCTGGACGCGGTGCTCAAAGGCGTCTATACGGTGCCCGGAGACGGCGCGATCGATTTCGCGACTGTCGCGCAAAAACTTGCCGAGATTGGTTACGAGGGCTGGTTTGTGGTTGAGGCGGAGCAGGATCCCGCCAACGCTCCGCCGCTCGAGTACGCGAGAATTGGACATCGTTCGCTCACCATGGCGTTGCAGCGAGCGGGCTACGACATCGAAAGGAGCACGACATGAATCAGTTCGAGGGAAAAATTGCTGTTGTCACCGGTGGCACTCAAGGTCTGGGCGCCGCAATTGCCACGCTCTTTGCACAGCGAGGCGCAGAGGGAATCATCATCTGCGGTCGCTCGCGTGAGAAGGGCGAAGCAAAAGCGAGAGAACTGACTGCCGCGACAAAGGCGAAAGTGGTGTTCGTACCAGCGGACCTGTCAAGCGTCGAGGACTGCCGTGCGGTCATCGCGGCCGCTGACCAGTCGTTTGGTCGGGTCGACGCGCTCGTCAACGCAGCAGCCATCAGCGATCGCGGCACGATTCTGGACACAACGCCGGAACGGTTTGACGAGATGTTTGCGACGAATGTGCGTGCGCCGTTTTTCCTGATGCAGGACGCGATCAAGCTCATGCTTCGAACGGAAACCAAAGGCACGATCGTCAACATCTGTTCGATGGCGAGTCTGGCGGGTCAGCCGTTTATCTGCGCTTACTCCGCTTCCAAGGGCGCACTGGCCACCCTCACCCGAAACACCGCGTTTGCGGCGCTGAAGAACCGGATTCGCGTGAACGGCCTGAACATTGGATGGATGGCATCCGAGGGCGAAGACCGGATCATGAAAACGTACCACGGGGCAAAGGACAACTGGCTCGATGAGGCCGCGCAGAAATTGCCTTTTGGCCGCCTGATCGATCCTGCCGAGGTGGCACGCGCTGTAGCGTTCCTGAGCAGTGACGAGTCCGGGCTGATGACAGGGTCCGTGGTCGAGTATGACCAGTCCGTGTGGGGAGGATACGACGAGCCCCCAAGCCCGAACGCGGCGTTGTGACCGGTCAACGAACTCGGGCCGCCAGTGATCGCGGCGCACGTCGCGCCGCACTTCTCGAACTTGAATGAGGTCGTGGAAATCATGCGTACCATCAAGGGGCCGGGCGTTTTCCTGGCCCAGTTCGCAGGCAATGAGGCCCCCTTTAGCACGTTTGCCGGACTGGTTGACTGGGCTGCAGACAAGGGCTTCACGGGAGTTCAACTGCCGGCGTGGGACGCGAGAGTCATCGATCTCGCGAAGGCCGCTGAGAGCCAGACGTATGCGGACGAAATCAGGGGCGTGGCAGCGGCACGCGGTCTGACGGTGACTGAACTCGCGACGCACCTCCAGGGCCAACTGGTAGCCTCTCATCCCGCCTACGACGTGATAGCTGATTCGTTCGCACCGCAGGCGGTGCGCGGCAATCCGCAGCGGCGTCAGGAATGGGCTCGAGAGCAGTTGTTGCTGGCTGCCAAGGCTTCGCGCCGGTTAGGACTTGACCGTCATGTCACTTTTTCGGGCACGTTACTTTGGCCCTACCTATACCCTTATCCGCAGTGGCCCGAAGGGCTGATCGATGAGGCATTCGATGAGCAGGCACGCCGCTGGCGGCCCATCCTCGACGCGTTTGATCACGAGGGTGTCGACCTGTGCTACGAAATTCATCCAGCAGAAGATCTGCACGATGGCCTGACCTTTGAGATGTTCCTCGAGCGCGTCGGCAATCACCCTCGTTGCAACATCATGTATGACCCGAGTCACCTGGTCCTGCAATCGATCGACTACCTCTCCTACATCGATCACTACCACGAACGCATCCGTATGTTTCATGTAAAGGACGCTGAGTTCCGCCCGACCGGCAAAACCGGGGCGTACGGTGGCTTCCAGCCTTGGGCCAGCCGCGCCGGCAGGTTCCGTCCACTCGGAGACGGGCAGGTTGACTTCAAGTCCATTTTCTCGAAGCTCTCAACCTACGATTTCGACGGCTGGGCCGTCCTCGAGTGGGAATGCTTTCTGAAAAATTCCGAGGATGGCGCGGCTGAAGGTGCACGCTTTATTCGCGATCACATCATCAGCGTATCAGACCGGGCGTTTGACGATTTCGTGAAATCGGGCGCGGACCGCGCGTCGAACCGGGCGATCCTCGGCCTTGGACAGGAGGCGCAATGAATAGCACAAGGATCAACAGGCGTTTGCGTCTTGCTATGGTTGGCGGAGGCGAAGGCGCATACATCGGTGGCATCCACCGTTATGCATCGCGTCTCGATGACCAGTACGAGCTTGTAGCGGGTGCGTTCGACATCTCCGCCGAAAAAGGGCGGGCGTTTGCTGGGAGCGTTGGCGTCGAAAGCGATCGCGCGTACGGCAGCTACCTCGAACTGATCGAAGGTGAACGTACGAGAGCAGATAAGGCAGACATCGTTTCAATCTGTACGCCAAACCATACGCATTTTCCGGTCGCAAAGGCATTGATTGAAGCAGGCTTTGACATCATTTGCGAAAAGCCGATGACGACCACCCTGGAGGACGCGGTGAGCCTGCATCAGTTGGCGCGGTCGAGCGGCCGCTTCGTTGGCGTCGCCTATACATATAGCGGATATCCGCTTGTACACGAAGCCCGCGCGCTGGTCGCGCAAGGCGTGATCGGCACGGTGCGGGTGGTGCAGGTCGAATACCCGCTCGAGTGGATGGCTACGGCGATCGAGGCCGCTGGAAATGCCCAGGCGCAATGGCGGACGGATCCAAAAAAATCCGGGCGGGGCGGAAGCATCGGAGACATTGGCACACATGCCTACCATCTCGCCGCCTTTGTGAGCGGATTGCAGCTCGACGCGCTATGCGCCGATCTGGCGACCTTCGTCCCGGGTCGATCATTGGATGACAATGCGCACGTGATGTTGAGGTACGAAGGAGGCGCTCGTGGCCTGCTCTGGTCGTCGCAGGTAGCGATTGGTCACTCTAATGGGTTGCGGCTTCGGATAACGGGCAACAAAGGCAGTCTCGCATGGGCTCAGGAACAACCCAATGAGCTCCTTCATACACCGCTCGGCGGGGCACCCGCCACGATCAAGCGCGGCCGTGACGATGTTTCAGACGCGGCAAGAGTCCGGACGCGCACCCCTCCGGGACATCCGGAGGGATATATCGAGGCCTTCGCCAATCTCTATGGCGGGTTCGCCGAGGCGATTCGGGCGCGGTTGGACGATCGGCAGGTCGGCCCGCTCGGCCGAGACATACCGGTGGCCTACGATGGTTTGAAAGGCGTGGCGTTTGTCGACGCGGTGGCAGACAGCTTCGAGCGTGGATCGGTGTGGGTAAAGCCGGAATTCGTCTAGTGGCGCGAGGAGTCGGTCGATAATCCAGCAAGCAGGACGCTGGCATATTCCGGGGCAGAGAAATGCAGTTTATCGTTACCGAAATTGATTGTTTCATTAGCAATGCCATGCAATAAAATATGATCGCTCATTTCTGCGTTGAGCGCGTCAGATCCATGAGATGAGGAGGCAGAGATGACAGTAACCCATCCCAAGATCATTGGCGCCTTGCTGAAATATGCTGGGCGGTACTGCTGACTTTCGTAACGGGAGAATCCCGGGCATGGTCTTGCAAGTGAACCTGTCCGGGAACTGCCCGACGCCAGCGGTCGACGAGGAGACCGTTTTCAATCGGGAAGCAGCCTCTTATGAATTGCAATTCGAAACCCGTTACAGCGGTGACTGCCAAGACTCCCGGGACTGCGGTGGGACGCAGCGTGTTTTGCCTCAGTGCGGCGGTCTTTATCTGCGGGATTACCTTTGGCGCCCTGTTGCCGGTCGTTTCTATTTTCGTCGGGCGACTGCTCGGGTTCAGCGATGTCATTGCCGGTACGGCTGTAAGCGCGCATTTTCTTGCGACACTGCTCACGCGCGGATATGCCGGACGTGAGGCTGACCATTTGGGAGCCCGCAGGTCGATGTTGCGGGGTTTGTTGGCGTGCTCGGCTGCCGGCGTGGTATTCGCTGGTGCAACGCTGGTCACGGGGGCACCCGTTTTTCAACTGGTGTGCGTGATGGTCAGTCGTGTGTTTTCGGGTTTGGGAGAAAGTCAGCTCATCACAGGTGCGTTGACCTGGGGAATCGGCCTGGCGGGTGCGCAGCGCTCGGGCAAGGTGATGGCGTGGAACGGAATGGCGCTATATGGCGCGATTGCAGTAGGTGCGCCATGCGGCATGGCACTAGTTCACATCGGAGGCTTCACTCTGGTCGGCGTCGCAATGATTGGACTGCCGTTGATTGCGTGCATTGTGGTGCTTACCCTTTCAGCGGTCCCGGCCAGCGGGGGGCATCGCAGCGGCTTTCGTGAGGTACTCGGAGTCGTCTGGCGCCCCGGGATAACCCTCGCGTTGCAAGGTTTTGGTTTTGCTGCAATCGGCTCCTTTGTTTCCCTTTATTTCGTTGCGCGGGGATGGGCAAATCCGGGGCTGGCTTTATCAAGTTTCGGCTTTTCTTTCGTTCTGGTCAGGCTGTTGCTCGGTTCGTTGCCTGATAGGTTGGGCGGGTATCGGGTCGCACTGGGATCGATGTGTGTCGAGGCAGTCGGCCAACTCATCATGTGCCTGGCGTCCAATAGTGCGGTCGCCGTATTGGGTGCAGCCGTGACAGGAGTGGGATGTTCGTTGATGTTTCCGGCGCTCGGATCGATGACCGTGAAGCGAATGCCATCGCACAGCCGGGCCATCGCCATAGGAACCTTTACCGCTTTCCAGGATGTCGCCTATTTCGTAACGGGCCCGCTTGCGGGTCTGATCGCGTCAGGGCTGGGGTACCAGGCCATCTTCGGAGCAGGTGTGGTTACGTCGTGTGCCGGCGTCGCCATGACGGTATGGAGCAAACGGGCAACATGACTGCTCATCAGCATGCGCCAGACAGGGTGAGTCGTCTGATTGCAGTCTCGCGCAGATTGTTGGAGATCGGCCAGGTTCCATTGCCGACGCAAACACGCTTTGCGGCAACGGTTTGAAACCTGGTAGCGATGCCGGAAAAGATGCCGAATTGGTCGGCTCACTGCATATAAATTTCGTACAACCTATTAAATAGAGATTGTGAAGTTGCCGAACAGAACGGAGTGTTTACGATTTGAACCAACGGATCGACTCGTGCCGCAAGACACACCGTGCGGTGAATCATGGAACCTATCGTTTTCCCTCGGTTCACCTTGCAGATCGCGCTGCCTGGCGAGGAAAAGCCTTGTCGCAAGGGCATCTCGGCTGATCCGGGCGACCTCGGGAAGATCGGTGAAGGCGCACGCAAACCTTGACACGCAACAAAAATTGCATAATATAGATTATGCAACATTAAGTGCCTGTCACACCAGAGCGCCGCCCCATTGCCACATCGACGAATGACGGATTGACCCGTTTCGCACGACTGTCAGTCGCGTGTGAATGGCAGCAAGAAACCTGGTGAAAGTTAGTTTTGCATCGATGTGCCTAGCCGGTCGGACCCGGCGACCGTCAATCAAATTGGAGACATGGTATGACTCGCATTGCCGTATTGGGCGCTGGACGAATCGGCAAAATCCATGCTGCAAACGCTGCTGCTAGCCGGCACGCGTCGTTAGTCGTGGTAGCTGATCCATTCGAAAATGTCGCTCGGTCGCTCGCAGAACAACTTGGATGCGAGGCGGTTTCGAATCCCCTGGACGCAATTTCGCGTGCAGATGTAGACGCTGTGATCATTGGCACGCCAACCGACACGCACGTCGACTTGATGTTGGCTGCGGCGCGTGCGGGGAAAGCTGTGCTTTGCGAAAAGCCGGTGGATCTGGACATTAAGCGCGCCGACGCCGCGGTGGCAGAACTGGAAGCAATGGGGGCGCGGGTGATGCTGGCATTCAACCGGCGTTTCGATCCTAGCTCGATCGAGCTTCGACGTGCCATCGACGCGGGCGATATTGGCGACGTCAGACAGGTGATCATCTCGAGCCGAGACCCCGGGCTGCCGCCGCTGGATTATTTGAAGCATTCGGGCGGAATCTTCAGAGATATGACCATCCACGATTTCGACATGGCGCGATGGCTGCTCGGTGAAGAACCCGTGTCGGTGATGGCTGTTGCGAGCAGGGTCGTGGAGAGCACGCTCTCAGAACTCGACGACTTCGATACGTTGATGGTGATCATGCAAACGGCGTCTGGGAAGCAATGTCACATCAACTGCTGCCGGGAAGCCGTCTATGGATACGATCAGCGGTTCGAAATTTTCGGCTCGCGGGGAATGCTGCTGAACGAGAATTTGAGGCCTACAACCGTGCGTCGATATACGGCGGAGCAAACCGAGTCTCGGCAACCCTTGCTCAACTTTTTCCTTGAGCGCTATGCCGACGCATATCGGGCCGAACTCGAAGCGTTCCTTACGGCATTGCGCGACGGTCTGCCGATGCCGGTCACGCCGAAGGATGGCCGTCAGGCATTGAAGCTTGCGGATTGCGCAGTGGAATCCGTGAGAACTGGACGAATGATAAAGGTCGACTAAGGGGCGACCCGCTGGCTCTGCGATTGGCCCGTTCCATGATTGCCAATCGCGACGTTAGCGCGATTGGCAATTTCTGCCCTACGCACGCGGGATCAGATCAGCGAAGGATTTACGGCAATTTCATCGTTGCGCCCGGTCATCAACCCGGCTTCAACGATTTGAAAATAATCGAGGTCGCTGACTTCCTGAAGGCGATCGCAGGCGGGCCGATGACTGGACAGGACTCTCGCAAAGTACGGGAGATTAAAAAGGTTATCGACACTTCCATTCGCTCCTCGCGAGAGAGGAGTTGGCTCAACGTGTCTTAAGTCACCGAAGGATCACGGCCTTGATGCCGTGACGTTTACAAAATCAGGAGACGTGGTCTATGGCTATTCTCGAGTTAAGGAATGTATCGAAAAGCTTCGGCGCGATTCAAGCCGTTTCGGACGTCAGCTGTTCGATTGCAAAGGGTGAAGTAGTCGCCCTCATGGGAGACAACGGCGCAGGAAAATCTACGCTCGTCAAAATGATTGCCGGCAACTTTTCGCCGACCGGCGGTCAGATTTCTGTGGACGGCGAGCTTTGCCATTTCAATCGGCCAATCGATGCCAGAGACAAAGGTATCGAGGTGGTTTATCAGGATCTGGCGCTGAGCGATAACCTGACGGCCGCCGGAAATGTCTTCCTCGGCCGTGAACTGAAGCGCAAAGTTGGCCCGTTCAGCATCCTGGACGACAAGGCCATGGCCGAACGCTCAGCCGAACTTTTTGCGGAACTGAAATCTGAGACTCGCCCGTGGCAACTCGTACGGAGAATGTCGGGCGGGCAGCGCCAGGCTGTGGCAATCGCCCGTACTCGTCTTTCCAATCCGAAGCTCGTTCTCATGGACGAACCGACCGCAGCCATAAGCGTTCGACAGGTCGCCGAAGTCCTTGCCCTGATCGAGCGGCTCAGAGACACGAATCACACGGTGATCTTGATCAGCCACCGCATGCCCGACGTCTTTGCGGTTTGCAGTCGCGTTCTCGTCATGCGTCGCGGTCGGAAAGTTGCGGATAAGAGCATCGCCTCAAGTTCGCCTGAAGAAGTCACAGGGCTGATCACGGGTGCGATCGAATCGGCCTGACAGCGATCCAGGAGGAAATTATGATGAACAAGCAATCCGCAGCGAGGATTGATGATTTTAGCGCCATCGTCCAACGGCGAAAGTCTGGCTTTCTACAGTCCATTACACATGCTCAGCCAGTGTGGGTCTTTTTGGCTATGCTGCTCGTCTGCTTCGTAATGAGCTTTGTGAGCGACAAGTTTATGTCGACACAAAACCTCTTCAACACGAGTCGAAATTTTGCCTTTACAGGCATCATGGCACTGGGTATGACGACCGTAATTATCACCGGCGGCATCGATTTGTCGATCGGTTCGGTGATGGGCGTCTCAGGAATTGTGCTTGGGATAGTAATGGCTGGAGGGCACTCGATCTGGATCGGACTAGCAGCGTGTCTCTTGACCGCGACAGTGTGTGGTCTGGTTAACGGGGTGCTGATTGCATATTTCCGCATGTCGTCGTTTGTTGTAACACTCGGGATGCTCGCGATTGCCAGATCGCTCGCTCTGGTTTTCTCGAACAACAAGCTCTTTTGGGAGTTTGGACCTGATCAGGCACTTCTGTTTCAAATCGGAGGAGGAACGACGGCGGGCATTGCGAACCCCGCCTGGGTGCTGGCGATCATGACAGTGGTCTTTATCCTGGTGTACCGCTACTCGGCATGGGGACGGCATGTTTTCGCGCTCGGCGGAAACGCCGCGGCGGCGAAGCTGTGCGGCATCCCCATTGAGAGACTTACCGTCTCGGTCTACGTCCTGTCGAGTCTTACAGCAGGCATCACCGCTTTTCTGATGGTCGGTTGGCTTGGCTCGGTAACGAACGCCTTAGGACTATCAATTGAGTTGCAAGTGATCGCGGCGACTGTTATCGGGGGCGCAAATCTAGCCGGTGGTATCGGCTATGCCATCGGCGCTCCGATCGGCGCAGCGTTAATCGAGGTTATCCGCAACAGCCTCTTATTGGCCGGCGTCGACCCCTACTGGCAGGGCACGTTCCTCGGCGGATTCATCATTCTTGCAGTAATGCTGGAGAAGTTGCGTCGCAAGTCGAGTGACTGACTCGACGGATTCTTAATAAAATTATGGAGGAGTGCACGATGAAAAAAGCATTGTTGCCGCTGCTGGCGCTCGGGGCTGCCCTGTGCGTCCAGTCGCTCACTGTCCGCGCTGAGGATGTCTATGCGCTAGTTCCCAAAGCAATGAACAATCCCTACTTCGACCTGGCTCGTGACGGATGCAACAGCGTAACCGACAAGTTGAAGGGCGGGAAATGCCTCTATATTGGGCCATCGGAGGCCAACGAGCAGGAGCAGATTCAAATCATTCAGGATTTGATTACGCGTCACGTCAAGGGTATTGCGGTGTCACCTGCAAATGCGCCGGCGATCGCACGTGCCTTGAAGGCGGCGCAGGAGGCTGGCATTCCGACGATTACCTGGGATTCGGATCTTCTCCCGCAAGACAAGTCATATCGGCAGGCCTACGTGGGGACGAAGAACTACGATATCGGTGTGAATCTGGCGAAGCTTCTGCAGCAAATGAAACCGCAGGGAGGCAAGATCTGTCTGCAGTCGGGCGGGGCTGCAGCCGCGAACCACAATGAACGGCTGCAGGGGATTCGAGACACGCTGGCTGGCACACATGGCAGCACCCCGCCTGGAAACCGCGTGACGGGGCAACATGGCTGGACAGAGGTCGACGGGTGTCCGCTTTTCACGAACGACGACAGCGCAAAAGCGGATCAGCAACTGTCGGATATTCTGACGAAGTATGGAAGTCAGCTGGACGCGTTTGTATCGACTGGAGCGTTCACCCAGTGGTCGGATAACGCGTACCGCCAGGCCGTACAATCGGTGCTTCCGAGGATCAAGTCAAAGCAGCTCGTCGTTCTTGTTGCGGACACGCTGCCCATGCAGTTGAAGCAGCTAAAAGATGGCTACAGTAACGGCAATGTGGGGCAGAGACCGTATGAGATGGGTGCAAAGGCGATTCTGATGCTCCAGGAAATTTCATCAGGAAAGAAGGTTTCGGACCCCACGTATACCGGCATCGATATTTGCACGGCCGACACCTTGGACACCTGTCTCAAGCATTAACGGGCGCCAACTTCCGCAGTGGCGACGGGATTTTCTTCCGTCGCCCTGCGGAGCTAGGACTGTGCCGTTCAGTGAATGCCATTGTCAAAGCCCAGTGTGCGGCGAGGCTCGGATCGCGATGTTAGCGTTCGGCTTTGGCTGCGAATGTCAAGCGAGCACGTCCACTGTTTTTGTGCCAATACGCCATGCGATCAAAATCCGCCACCGTAGTTTCATCGTCCCGGAATTTGTCGAACCGTTGCGCCGGCACCATGCTTCGCTCGCGATTTCGGACTCGACCCAGCCTTGGACCTTTACACGTGCACGAGCACACCGTGTCGCAGATTGGCCGTGCGTAGCGGCGCAATTCGCGCTGAACTAGTGAGGCTGTGCGTTATGCCGTTCGACGCGCTACGGTGACCAATGGCCACTGCGACGCCCTAACACTGCCGAGCATCGCTGTGCACATATCAGCTTCCTCGGAACATCGGACAAGCGGGTAGCGCTTTGGTCTTCACCGATAGCGCTTGGCAGCCTTCGATTTTCCCGATTTCCACGAAAGAGATTCCCCATTCGGCTCTGTGTCTCCATCGTTGACGGATATACACTCGGGCCAAATTTACACCAGAACAACGACGGAGACGCGCCATGCCGCAAGCAGCCCTCTGCTTCGAGATCCCCCGTACTTCGATGAAGCGCACTCAGCGGACGCGGTCAGCAACCGCTTTGGTCAAGTTATCGTCGGACTACGAGCGGCTACAACAAGCAAGCGTAAGTGAAGACGCAGGACAGTCGGCATGCCTGAGGTGCTCTGACCGGAACCGGAAGAGAGCGGCGTCTCCCTGCGAGTGATTTGCGCTCCGCACTCCCAACCGAGATCCGAATGCGATGAAGGCGGCAACGATGCAGCCACTTCTTCAACGGATGTGGGAAACGCGCTTTCCGCGCAATTGATGACGGGCACTGGCCCAGTTTTTTGCATTACCGAATAATCAGGCGCTGCCGCCAATATCAAGTCGCCGCGATCGGATTTTCACCAGGCAGGTGATTAATATAGTAGTACTACTATAGTACTACTACATACATAAATAGAGGAGATGTGATGAGAAAGGTTCTGTTTGGGCTGTTCGCAATGACGGCAGCGGCGTCGGCAAGTGCGCAAAGCAACGTCACGTTGTATGGCATCGTAGACAACGGGCTTCAATACGAGACTGGCTTGCCGAAGGGGCACGTGTTCGGCGCACAGAGTGGCGGATGGGCCCAGTCGCGATTCGGCCTCAAAGGTGTCGAAGATATCGGAGGCGGTACACAGGCTGTTTTCCACCTTGAGTCTCGCCTCAACACACAAAACGGTAGCCTGGCCAACGGCAGCTTCTTCGAAGGGCAGGCGACTGTAGGTTTGCGCAATGACACATGGGGTCAACTGAAGTTTGGCAACATGGGCTCGGCCGAAATAAGTCAGTATTCGGGTGATGTCGACCCGCAGCAGACGAAGAAGTATGCGATTGGTACGCTGGTGCGTGGCCGGATCTTTTCGCAGGCGGGTAATGGTATTGAGTATCTGTCGCCGCAGGTCGCGGGATTTACGCTGCAGGGGCAATACGACCTGACGAACTCGACGAAATGGAACTCCGGGAATCCGGGAAGCGCGCCGGGCCAGTTGGGCTCATCGAGCGGTCTGGGTAGCGCTCAGGGGCGATCGGACGGCATCAAGCTGTCGTACCAGACAGGCGGCCTTTTCTGGCAGGCCACATATGATGAGGTCCGCGATCCCAACGGCCAGTTCAGCAATGTGTACCTGGCCTCGCGCTCTATCCTTACGGGTGCGACCTACGCGTTTGGCCCCGTCGTTGCGTATATTGGCTATCAGCACCTCAGCGCACCCAACGCGTCCAATGCAGGATACTTTGGTACGGCCACTCCGACAACGCTGCCGTCAGGCACATCGCTGCCGACAGCAGTCAATCACGAATGGATTGGGGCCATCTGGCAGACCACGCCAGCGCTTTCGATCACCGGTGCGGTGTATCACGCAAACGCCAATCACGGCAATGGTAACGCGACGCTATACACACTGGGCACGAACTATTCGCTGTCGAAGCGGACGCTCCTCTATACCGAGCTCGGTTACGTTCGGAATAGTTCAACGTCCAATCTTGGGCTAGACAGCGGGCTGTATGGCGCGAACACTAATAACGACCCGGTGAGCAGCGCCGCGTCCAGCACAAACCCGAACTATGGCAAGAGCCAGTTCGGCGTGATCGCGGGTATCGCCCACCAGTTCTAGGGCGCGTGGAAGGGGTTCGGGACAGTTTGTATCTCGAACCTCGGCTGGGGCGGGCGCACTTTTCCGTGTCATCTAACCGTTCCCGCCCGACGAAGGCTGACTTCGCGCCAGACGATTTGCGAGCGAGGTTCGACCGCGAGATTTGGAGCCGACAGGAGGCGGCCAGTCGCAACCCGATCCCCGCTCGCTTTAAACATTGCCTCCATCAACATCGTTATGAACGAAACCGGCTCGCTATATGCTCTGGAATGTTCTCGGGCGTCACGACGACGACCGATGAGGAGGGCGATACGGCAGACGCTGGCAGGAGCTTGTGGAAGTGCATGATGTGTTGGCACGCCGATCGCATGTCCTGGCGCAGGTCGTGATATAGAATCACTTGCACCTTGCCCTCGCGCAGCAGGCGCACGTTGTCTTTGTCCAGATCGTGCCCGATAAAGCAAAGCGGTGATTGCTGTTGAGCTTCGAGTGCTCGGAGAATGGCGAGATTTCCACCTCCCATGGAGTAGACCGCAGCGATACGGGTATGTGCGGCGAGGACCTTGCGGACTCGTTCTTCCGTGGGCGTGTCAAGGCCGTGGCCGCCACTGGCGTCAATTAACGTAAGCTGTGGAGATCGGTTCCTCAGCGCGCGTCGAAAGCTTATTTCACGTTCCTCCTCGCCCCTGAAGCGTTCGTCGCTCATCGTTATCAGGATGTTACCGGGCTGCGGACCTAATAACCAGGCAAGAAGGTATGCGGCAGTGGCGCCGGCGGCCCGATTGTCCAGCCCCGCGTATGCGACGCGACGGGACAACGGGATATCGGTGAAGATCGTGATCACTGGAATGCCGCGGCGCTGTAGTTCGCCTATTGCCTCCGCAATTTCGGGAACATCGCGCGCCTTCAGGAAAACCCCATGGCTTCCTCTGCGTCCAATTGACCGAAGAGCTTCGAGTACCTCAGCCGTTGTCATCGTTTCGCGCATCAGGAAACGCGGCCGAAAGACGACCGGGCGCAACGCGGCCAATTCTGCTTCAAGTGCATGTTTGATTTCGTCAGAAAAGCGTGCAGGGGCTTCTACGACTACATCGACTACGAGCTTCCGACCGGCGCTCGCCAACTGCACTTCCTGTCTTTCGAGTTCCTTGATGGCTTGCTCGACTCGCGTGCGTGTGTGTTCGCGAACATGAGCGCGCCCATTCAGCACCCGGTCGACTGTTGCCACTCCGAGCCCTGCCTGCAGAGCTATCTCCTTTATAAGAAAGCGGTGAGCCATTCCTGGGCCTCGTGTTTGATGTTCTTTTGATGGTTCATGATATCCCAGCACCAGCTACGGATGCCATGTTTCAGAAGCAGGGCGACTGCTGCCCGACGCGTGATGCGGCGGACGTCAGGCAGCGGATCCCGTTGTTCGACTGTCAGCAGATCG
This sequence comes from Paraburkholderia sp. FW306-2-2C-D06C, assembly GCF_058781505.1. NCBI lineage: Bacteria > Pseudomonadati > Pseudomonadota > Betaproteobacteria > Burkholderiales > Burkholderiaceae > Paraburkholderia > Paraburkholderia sp. FW306-2-2C-D06C. Next base: position 23,234 of record NZ_JBYSWU010000017.1, read on the forward strand.
TTCACATTGCGTATGAGTAAATGATCACACGTTGCCACGCAACACGGCACAAATTCACGGCCAGGTCAGGGTAACTCCGAATATTGATGTGTTTTTGATGTGTTTCGTGTCTCCCGTCGATAGATTTTCTGGCTTATGATCTGCTGCGTGCGGGAAGTGGCTGGTTGGACGTACTTATCGATGGCGCTCGCCTGCGTGCACTGTCGTGCTGCGTGAGCTTGAGGAAAGGTGGGAAGGTGCAAGCAGATGGACCAGTTCAAAGAATTACAGCTATTCGTTGAGGTTGCCGAGACGGGCAGTATCAGTCGGGCTGCGGAGGCTGTGGACCTCTCCATCTCCGCAGCAAGCCGCTACCTGATCTCGCTGGAGACTCGACTGAGTGTCCAGTTGGTGCGCAGGACGACGCGGAATCTCTATCTCACGGAGGCTGGCGCAGAATTTCACCGGCGCTGCAAGTCCATCCTGGCAGACCTCGGCGAAGCTGAGTCGGTCATCAAGGAAGCGATCGTACGGCCAAGTGGCGTGCTTCGCGTTACCGCGTCGCTTTCGTTCTGCATGCTGCATATTGCGCCTATGCTCCGTGAGTTTACGGCATGTTATCCGGACGTCACGGTGGATGTTGTGGCAGCCAATCGCTACTATGACATCATCGAAAATGGCATTGACGTCGCAATCCGAACCAAGGTTCTTGAGGCGGACAGCAACATAACGGTCAGGCGGCTTGCCGCAACGCGGCGAATACTGGTTGCGGCTCCTTCGTACATCGAAGCAAATGGTTTGCCATGCTTCCCGGCAGAATTGGTCAGGCACAAGGTATTGAATTACGCACTCGCCGACAATCCGCGGGAGCTCGCATTCTGTCGCACAGGCGAATCGGTTCTCGTCAAGATCAAGCCTCTTCTTGAATCCAACGACGGCCAGATACTTCGGGTCGCCGCGCTCGACGGCATGGGCATTCTCGTGCAGCCCAAGTACATTGTGTACGACGACCTCAAGGCGGGCCGCCTGGTTCCAGTGCTGAATGACTGGGACCTGCCCCGGCTCACGATGAACATTGCATTCCAGACCCGCGCTCATATGCCGGCAAAGGTTCGCCTGTTTATCGACGCACTTGTCGAGCGGTTCCAGCAGAACGAGTACGAGCGGCACTGGACCGCATGACGGTCGCGCGGCACAGTCAACCTGCCGGCCCTTCCCACTTTCCCACCTTGCACGAAAGAGATTCCCTTTTCAGCTCTGTTTTGCCGGCTTCGAGGAATATAGACTCGTCTCAAAGCTGTACGAAAACATTGAAGGAGACGCTCCATGCAACATGCAGCACCCTCTGTTTCGCCATCCCCATCACCGTATTTCGATGAAGCGCGCTCGGCCGACGTCGTCAACGCTCGCATGGGACAGAATGCCGGCGAGCGGCTGCAACAGGTCATGACGACTCTGGTCAAGCATCTGCATGCGGCGGTGAAGGAAATCGAGCCGACGCACGAAGAGTGGTTTGCCGCGATCCGCTTCCTGACTGAAACCGGTCAGATGTGCACCGACTGGCGACAGGAGTACATCCTGCTGTCGGACATCCTCGGCGTTTCGATGCTTGTTGACGCGATCAATCATCGTCGGCCGAACGGGGCCACACCGAATACGATTCTCGGCCCGTTCTATGTCGCGAATGCACCCGAATATGAGAACGGCACGAACATCTGCCTCGACGGAAAAGGTGAGCCTCTGGTCGTTGCAGGGCGTGTGACGGACATCGAGGGCGCACCTATCGCGAACGCGAAGCTCGAAGTCTGGCAGACCAATGACGATGGCTTCTACGACGTCCAGCAAAAGGGGATTCAGCCGGAATCGAATCTGCGTGGCGTATTTACCTCGGATGCAGAAGGCCGGTACTGGTTCAGGTCCGTCAAGCCGCGCCACTATCCGATTCCCTCGGACGGGCCGGTCGGGAAACTCCTCGGTGCAATGGGCCGTCACCCGAACCGTGCGGCGCATCTGCATTTCATCGTGACCGCGCCGGGCTACGACCCTGTGATTACCCACATCTTCACGCCTGATTGCCCTTATCTCCCCGAGGACGCAGTTTTCGGCGTGAAGCGGGAACTGATTGCCGAATTCAACAAGATTGACGACCTCGGCGCGGCATGGGAGCTCGGCTTCTCAGCTCCCTTCTGGTCAGTGACCTGGGATTTCACTCTGGCAACTTCCACGAATCCGGCGCGGGCAATCGCATGACTGTGCTGCATGCAGCACCAAGTTTCGTCGAACATTTTGAACCGTCTTGAATTGCAGGAGCAAACTGAAATGAGCACCAAAGACATCGAACTGCTGGCTGCGTACTGGACTATTGCCGGCGACGTCTATCCGTGTGGACCGGCCGAAATCAGTCCGTTCCCGCTGCGAGACCGTTGCGAAGCGGCATCGCGTGCTGGCTGGAGCGGCATCGGCCTCATCCTCGATGACCTCGAGTACAGCGTGGAGAAATACGGGCTCTCCGGCGTCAAGAATATTCTGGACGACACGGGCATGAAGAACTTCGAGCTCGAAATTCTTATGGACTGGTACCTCGACGGCGAGGCGCGTGCCAAATCGGACAGTTTCCGTCGCCGTGTCATCGAACTGGGCGGCGAACTTGGCATGCGCAATTTAAAAATCGGCGCGAGCCCCTTCGACGAAAGTCCGGCTGACTTTGCGCGCATGACCGACGAATTCGCGAAACTTTGCCAGGATGTCGCGACAGTCGGCGCGACGGTCGCAATCGAATTTATGCCTTTTTCTCCCATCCGAAACATCGGAGACGCGCTGAAGATTGCTGAAGGCGCCGACCAACCCAACGGTGGCCTGATGGTTGACCACTGGCACGTAGCACGCGGTGGCAGCCCCTATAGCGAGGTCGCCCGAATCCCAGCGCGCTTCATCAAGGGAGTAGAACTGAATGACGTAGGCGCGCAGGTTAAAGGAACGCTGTTTGAGGACTCGAGCTTTAACCGCCAGCTTTGTGGCGAAGGTGCCGGCGACTGTCCCGCCTTTATTGATGCCCTGCAACAAGCAGGTTGCACGCTTCCTTACTACGGCGTGGAGCTCATCTCCGAGAAGCACCGGAAGTTGCCGCTCGACGAGATGGCAAAGCGCGCCTACGACACCACCATCGCTCAGTTCTCGGCAAAAAGCGCGACTTCTGCCTGAAGCCCTTAAACCACAAAGTACTTCTGGAGACTCACATGATTCGAATCGCTGTACTCGGCGCTGGCCGGATTGGTCGTATTCATGCAGGCAACGTTGCCGCTAGCCCGAACGCGAAGCTGGTTGTCGTAGCAGACCCCTTTGAGAAGGCCGCCACCTCGCTCGCCGAACGACTCGGCTGCGAAGCGTCGACGGATGCCTCGGCTGTCCTCGAGCGTGATGACATCGATGCCGTTGTCATCGGCACACCGACGGACACCCACATCACGTTCATGTTGCAAGCGGTGGCGAAAGGCAAGGCTGTGCTGTGTGAAAAGCCAATCGACCTGGACATGGAGAAGTCGCTCGCAGCGGCGAACGAGGTCGAGCGCCTCGGCGGTCGTGTGATGCTTGCGTTCAACCGCCGCTTCGACCCGACGTCCCAGGCATTCCGCAAGGCGATCGACGCAGGCGATGTGGGCGAGGTGCGCCAGGTTGTCATCTCCAGTCGCGATCCGGGTATGCCACCCCGCGATTACGTCGAACACTCCGGCGGGATCTTCCGGGACATGGTGATTCACGACCTCGACATGGCCCGCTGGCTACTGGGCGAAGAGCCGGTCGAAGTGATGGCAATGGCGAGCCGGCTCGTCGACCCGTCGCTGGCGGAGCTCTCTGACTTCGACACGGTCATGGTGCAGCTTCGCACAGCTTCGGGCAAGCAATGCCACATCAATTGCTGCCGCGAGGCTGTGTACGGCTACGACCAACGCATGGAGGTGTCCGGCTCCAAAGGCATGCTCCTGCAGGAGAACCTCCGGCCTTCGACGATCCGTCGCTGGACGAAGGAGGCAACCGATGTCCGCGAACCCCTCCTCAACTTCTTCCTCGAGCGGTACGAAGCGGCCTACAAGGCTGAACTCGAAGCGTTCGTCGAGGCACTGCGTACGAATGCACCCCTGCCGACTTCGGTGCAGGACGGCCTCAAGGCATTGCGTCTGGCTGACTGCGCACTCGAGTCCGCGGTGTCGGGGAAATCGGTCAAGGTGTAACTGGCAATCAGGAGGAGACAAGACATGACGCGAAAGATTGATGCCAACGAAACGGTAGGCGTGGCGTGCCTCGGCATTACCCATCCGCACACGTCCGGTCGGGTCAAGGCAATCCAGCGTCGTTCCGACGCGAAGATGCTCGGTGCGTGGGACACCAGTCCGTTGCTCGAGCCGTTCGTGGACGCGCTCGGCCTCGAAGCGCGCACGAAAGACGACATTCTCGCCGACGACAACGTGCACGTCGTACTCGTCCACTCGAAGAGCGAGAAGATGGCCGACCTGACCATCGAGGCACTCGAGGCCGGCAAGGCAGTGCTGTGCGAAAAACCTGCAGGCCGTAGTTCCGCGGACGCCAAACGCATCGTCGAAGCGGTCGAGCGTACGGGCGGTCTCGTGCAGGTGGGCTACTGCTGGCGCTTTGCTCCGTCGGTTGACGCCATGCAGGCGGCGCTCAAGAGCGGCCGCCTCGGAAAGGTGGTCCAGGTGCGTGCGCACGGCGGCTGCTCACATGACGAGGCGGGAACGGCTCATATGACCCAGCCGGGCGACATCGGCGGCGCCGTTTTTGTCATCGGCTGCCACCTCGTCGACCGCATTCTGCTGCATTTTGGCCTGCCGCGATCCGTCAATGCCCGTATCACGAAGTTTCCGAACTTCCACGGCGACGAGTCGCGCGAGGATGCAGCGGGCGCCGTGCTGAACTACGAAGACAAGATCGTTGTCATCGACTTCATGTCGTGGGACGTGCTGCCCTGGACGGAAAGCTGGGACATCACGGCGTACGGCACCGAAGGCATCATGTCTTCCCGTTCGCTGCCGTCGAGCTACAAGATCTACGACGCGGGCAAGGGCGCCCATCCGGAAGGATGGACCGAATGGCAGGAAACGAGTTTCCCCGAAATCTGGGCCACGAAGAAGACCGAATATTCGCCCGACATTGCGGAAATCGGGAACCCGGTTTACTTCGACCGCGAATCGAACGCATTCTTCGACGCGCTTCGCAACAGCACGCCGTCGGTTATCCCCGCCACACAGGCGTACAACATCAGCCGCGTCATTGAGGCGATGTTCGCTTCGTCGAAGCAGGCCGGCGCAGAGGTCTTTATCGAGTAGGAAGGTGAGCGGCTGGCCTCGTTTCGGGGCCGGCCATCAAGAACTGACTAACGAAAGTCAGAAGTAAATTATGTAATCCTTATCAGGAGACAAATGATGAGCATCATCAAAAACGTCGCGGTGGTTGTGGCCGTCTCGATTGCACTGTCTGCGGCTTCCCTATCCGCTTACGCGCAGGACAAAGGAGTCATTGGGATTTCGCTGCCGGACAAGACGGAGTCGCGGTGGATTACCGATGGCAAGAGCATGGTCGACGCGCTGAAAGCGAAGGGCTATTCCGCCGATCTCCAGTACGCCAACTACGACGTGCCGACTCAGGTCAACCAGGTCGAGAACATGCTGGCCAAGGGCGTCAAGGCGCTCGTGATCGCCCCGATCGATGGCAAGACCTTTTCCGACGCTCTGGCGCTTGCACAACAGAAGGGCATCAAGGTCATCTCGTACGATCGCCTGATCAGCCAGACCAAGAACGTTGACTACTACGCCACGTTCGACAACTACGGCGTGGGTGTCCTGCAGGGCCAGAGCATCGTCACCGCCTGGCAGAAGAAGGGCAGCAAGACCCCCTTCAACATCGAGGTCTTCGGTGGCTCGTCGGACGATAACAACGCGCATATGGTCTACGCCGGTGGCATGTCTGTGCTCAAGCCCTATATCGACAGCGGGAAGTTCGTCGTTCGCAGCAAGCAGGTGCCATTCGAGAAAGTCGCCACCCGCAACTGGGACGGCGCCACGGCCCAGTCCCGCATGGACAATCTGCTGAGCGCCTTCTATGGCAACAACCGGCTCGATGCCGTGTGGACGCCGAACGACGCCATCGCGATCGGTGTGATTTCTTCGCTCAAGGGTGTTGGCTACGGTTCGGCGCAACAGCCGATGCCGGTCGTCACGGGACAGGACGCGGACCTGCAGAACGTCAAGGGAATCATACGCGGCGACCAGACCACGACCGTGTTCAAGGATACGCGCAAGCTGGCCAGCATCACGGCCGATATCGTGGACGACGCGCTGAGAGGCAAGCCCGTGCCTGTGAACGACACGAAGAGCTACAACAACGGCGCCAAGATCGTTCCGACCTATCTCGTGAAGCCCGCACTCGTCGACAAGGACAACTGGCAGTCGGAGCTCGTCAATAGCGGGTATTACACGCAGGCGCAGCTGAAGTAACGAAGTTCTGGCTTCCGTGGGTGCCGGACGTGTAGTTGCAGCCGGCACCACACAGACACGTATTGCACGTGACCGACCCGAGGAATACGACGATGGAAACCATTCTGGAGATGAGCGAAATTCAGAAGAGCTTTGGCGCGGTCAAAGCCCTGAATAACGTCAATCTTAAAGTCCGCAAAGGCGAGATTCACGCCATATGCGGCGAGAACGGCGCGGGTAAGTCGACGCTGATGAAGATCCTGAGCGGCGTCTATCCACACGGCTCTTACGCGGGCAATGTGGTCTACGACGGTGAAGATCGTGCGTTCTCCGATATTTCCGACAGCGAGGAGGTGGGGATCATCATCATCCATCAGGAACTCGCACTCGTGCCCATGCTCTCGATTACCGAGAATATCTTTCTCGGTAATGAGCAGTCGAGGCGGGGCGTTATCGACTGGCAGGGCTCCCGGTCCAAGGCGAAGGAACTGCTGGCGAAGGTCGGTCTGACTGACTCCCCCGATACCCCCGTAGGCACGCTCGGCATCGGCAAGCAGCAGCTTGTAGAAATCGCCAAGGCATTGTCGAAAGAGGTCCGTCTGTTGATCCTGGACGAGCCTACGGCAAGCCTCAACGAAAAGGACAGCGACACGCTGCTCAATCTCCTGCTGGAGCTGAAGGCGCGAGGCGTGACGTCCATCATCATTTCGCACAAGCTCAACGAGATTTCACGGGTTGCCGATGGCATCACGGTCATCCGCGATGGCTCGACTGTCGATGCGCTCGACTGCAAGGCCGAAAGTGTGAGCGAAGACCGCATCATCAAGGCGATGGTCGGCCGTGAGATGTCCGACCGTTATCCGAAGCGTGTTCCGAATATCGGCGACGTGATTTTCGAGGTCAGGGACTGGCGCGCACAGCATCCGACCCAGCGGGAGCGCGCCGTCATCAAGGGCGTCAATCTCAAGGCGCGAAAGGGCGAGATCGTCGGTATCGCCGGTCTTATGGGCTCCGGGCGGACCGAGTTTGCCATGAGTGTCTTTGGCGGAACGTACGGTCAGGATATTTCCGGGACCGTGCTCATGCACGGAAAGCCGGTAGACGTGTCGTCGGTACAGAAGGCCATCAAGGCGGGTCTCGCGTATGTGACCGAAGACCGTAAAGGAAACGGCCTGGTCCTTGACGACAACATCCAGCGAAACATCACATTGGCGAACCTCGCAGGCGTGTCGAAACTCGGGGTGATCAACGAACACGAAGAAATATCGGTCGCGGCGGATTTCCTGAAGAAGCTCCGTATCCGCGCCCAGGGAGTAACACATGTGGTCGCCAATCTGTCTGGCGGCAATCAGCAGAAAGTCGTGCTGAGCAAGTGGCTGTTTTCGGAACCCGAAGTACTCATTCTGGACGAGCCCACACGCGGCATTGATGTGGGAGCGAAGTACGAGATTTATAGCATCATCAATCAGGCGGTTGAAGCGGGTAAGTGCGTCGTCATGATTTCTTCGGAAATGCCGGAGCTTCTTGGCATGTGCGATCGCGTTTATGTCATGAACGAAGGCCGCTTCGTCGGCGAGTTCACCGCGGAAGAGGTCTCGCAGGAGAAGATCATGCGGGCAATCATGCGAAATGGAGGCATCTAAAATGCGTAAGGCACTCTCGCCGGCGGCGCCGCAGGACGCCGGAGTCAAAAATAGCGAAATCGTTCGGGCGCTCAAGCGCGGCGCCAGTGAGTACGGGCTGCTGATTTCGCTCATCGTCATCATGGCATTCTTCCAGGTGTCGACGAGCGGGGTGTTGATGCAGCCGCTCAATCTGACGAATCTGGTACTTCAGAACAGCTACATCGTCATCATGGCCCTCGGCATGCTGATGGTGATCGTTGCGGGCCACATCGATCTCTCGGTCGGTTCGACCGCGGGGCTCGTGGGCGCGCTCGCAGCGGTGCTGATGGTGCAGTTCAATGTCAACTACGTGCTGGCCACCGTCATCTGTATAGTCACCGGCGCGCTGATCGGAGCCGTCCAGGGTTACTGGATTGCGTTCTGGCGGATGCCGTCGTTTATCGTCACGCTGGCCGGCATGCTGGTATTTCGCGGGCTGACGAACCTCGTGCTGCAGGGCCAGTCCATTGGACCGTTCCCGGACGCTTTCGCTACGGTCAGTTCCGGCTTCATTCCGGACGTCTTTCATGGGCAGAGCCTTCACATCACATCCATCCTGCTTGGAATTCTCGTGGGCGCATTGTTTTTCGTGATCGAACTTCGACACCGCGCGAGCGCAACCAGATACGGTATGGATAGCGGGTCGTTCTCGATGTTCATCGCGAAGAACGTCATCCTCACGGCCCTGATCGTCTTCTTCTGCTACATCCTTGCCTCCTATCGCGGCCTGCCGACGGTTCTCGTCATCATGGGAGTACTGATTGGCGTCTATACGTTCGTCATGAATCGCACCACCGTTGGCCGTCGTGTTTACGCGGTGGGCGGCAATGCGAAGGCAGCCAGACTGTCAGGCGTCAGTGTTCCGACGATCAGTTTCCTCACCTTCGTGAATATGGGTGTTCTGGCCGCATTGGCCGGCCTCATTTTCGCGGCCCGCCTGAACAGCGGCACACCGAAAGCAGGAACGGGCTTTGAACTGGATGTGATCGCTGCATGCTTCATTGGCGGTGCGTCCGCTTCTGGCGGTGTCGGGAGGGTGGTCGGCGCGGTAGTGGGTGCCTTCATCATGGGTGTGATGAACAACGGGATGTCCATTATGGGTATCGGCGTTGACTACCAGCAGGTGATCAAAGGGGTGGTGTTGCTCGCGGCTGTCTTTGTTGATGTGTACAACAAGAACAAGGCCTGAGCTTCGGATTCCGGACGCGCAGCCAGATGGTGTGGCCGAGACGCAGTCAATTTCAATGGCAGAGTGCCCGGCAATCCGAGGCAAAGCGGCTACATATACGGATGCCTAACCGGATGGATCGTGCGGGCATCACTAGTAAACACGGAATCGACATGATTAAGCACATCGTTATGTGGAATGTTCGCGGTGAGACGCCCGAGCAAAAGAAGCAAACGGCTCAACTGGTGAAAAGCGCCTTCGAAAGTCTGATCGGAAAAATCCCCGGACTAACGAAGCTCGAAGTCGGCATGGACGTGAGCGGTGTCGATTACGCCTGTGACGTCGTGCTCTACACCGAGTTTGAAGATCCGCAGTCGCTGGATGCATACGCGTCACATCCCGAGCATCTGCGCGTCAAGCAGGTCATTGGGGACAGCCGTATCGCGCGACACCAGGTCGATTACGTTTGAGTCGGTGAACGAAAGGGAAACTTATGTACGAATTTACCTACACGACGCCTGCCTCGCGGGTGGTGTTCGGCGCCGGCAGCATGAAGCTCATTCAGCAGGAAGTTGAGACGCTGGGCGCTCGCAGGGCGCTGGTTCTGTGCACCCCGGAGCAGAGAGCGCAGGCCGAGATCGTTTCGTCCCTTCTCGGTCCATCGAGTGCGGGAGTCTTCGACGGGGCGCAGATGCATGTTCCTATCGAGAACGCCCGGCGGGCGCGTGAGTACGCGAAGGCGGTTGACGCGGATTGTGCGGTGGCCATTGGCGGAGGCTCGACGATTGGTCTCGGCAAGGCCATCGCGCTCGAATCGTCCCTGCCGATTATCGCTATTCCGACGACCTACGCGGGCTCGGAAATGACCCCGATCTACGGCATAACTGAGAATGGACTCAAGCAGACGGGCCGTGACCAAAGGGTTCTGCCGAAAACGGTTCTTTACGACCCGGAGCTGTCGGTCGGTTTGCCGGTTCATCTCTCGTTCGTGAGCGGCCTGAATGCAATTGCACATGCTGCCGAGGGGTTGTATGCAAAGGATGGAAACCCGGTCATGTCGCTGATGGCTGAAGAGGGAATCCGCGCACTCGCCAATGGTCTGCGCGGCGTGAAGAAGAGCAGCACGGACAAGACGGCGCGCAGTGATTGTCTCTATGGCGCGTGGCTTTGTGGGATGGTTCTCGGCAATGTCGGCATGGCGCTCCATCACAAGCTCTGCCACACACTTGGCGGGACGTTCAACCTTCCGCACGCGGAGACACATGCGATTGTTCTTCCACATGCGCTCGCCTACAACAGCATCGTCGCAGCGGAGGCAATGACACGAATTGCGCGTGCACTCGATGCGGAATCTGCCGCAGACGGCCTGTATGACCTGAGCCAGGAACTCGGTGTACCTCGTGGTCTGCGTGAGATCGGACTGCGTGAGAGTGACCTTGATCGTGCGTGCGAGGTCGCGATGTCGAATCCGTACTGGAATCCGCGTCCGGTGGAGCAAGCGCCACTCAGAGCATTGATCCAGCGCGCCTGGGAGGGAAGTCGGCCTCGTCCTTGAGAAGCGGCTCGGGGCATACGCGAATGCATTGATTAGTTTTGGCGCTACATATATATGACAGTGAGAGTCCACCAGCCGCATAAGTGACAGACTGCAGGCGTTACCTCGACTTCGAGATTGCTCTCCTCATACTCGCGGTATTCCGGAGGCAGTCTTTGCAATGGGGATCGGCAAAACAGACATGTGGCGCACCGCGATACCGCCCGTCCGAGGTCCCAAGAAGCATCGCTGTAGTTCCAAATGGCCATCTCTCAGTTCCCGACTTCGTTTTCAATAGCGGCTTGCGTGGGATGCCCGCTGAGAATGTTCTGACCAGTTGGCTCGCGCGCCGTCACCTTCGCCAGCATAACAACAGCGCTCTCGTCTCTTCCACCAACCGCACGGCCATCGTGTCCAAGTTGGAGCGAAATATTCTCGGCTGCCGGTGGATTAAGGGATTTCCCTGGGCGAGCGATCGCAAAGAAAATTCGAGGAATTTGGTCGTCGATCAGCCTGTTCGCGAGTGAGCGATGTCCAGTTTGACGGCGGCAAGAACGTACGGGTAGAGCCCTGTTTTAAAAGGAAGTTACTGCAATTCGTCAGGTTTTTGCTGCGGTGCAAGGTTCAGACTTAAGCGAACAAAGTTCAAAATTAAGCGAATCTCGACACCCGCCCCATATCCCTTCTTGAATTTGTCACCACCCGTCCATATAATTAGCACTCGCTGCACGAGAGTGCTAACAACATCGCCGGTTGGCTCAGCCAACCGGGTTTTCTCAGCGTTCTTCAGTCTCAATCAAGAGAGGAGTATGTATGAACCTTCGTCCTTTGCATGATCGCGTGATCGTCAAACGTCTGGATCAAGAAACCAAGACTGCGTCGGGCATCGTGATCCCCGAAGCCGCAGCGGAAAAGCCGGATCAAGGCGAAATCCTGGCAGTCGGCCCGGGCAAGCGTGACGACAAGGGTGCACAAATCGCACTCGACGTGAAGGTTGGTGACCGCGTCCTGTTCGGCAAGTACGCAGGCCAGACCGTCAAGGTCGACGGCAACGAACTGCTGGTCATGCGCGAAGAAGACATCATGGCCGTGGTGCAGAAGTAAGCGCAGGTCGCTACTTCCCAGGTTATATCCCAAGAATTCAAGGAGTTAGAAGATGGCAGCTAAAGACGTCGTATTCGGTGATTCCGCCCGTGCCAAGATGGTTGAAGGCGTGAACATCCTCGCGAACGCTGTGAAGGTCACGCTGGGTCCGAAGGGCCGCAACGTGGTGCTGGAACGCAGCTTCGGCGGCCCGACGGTCACCAAGGATGGTGTTTCGGTCGCGAAAGAGATCGAACTGAAAGACAAGCTCCAGAACATGGGCGCGCAAATGGTCAAGGAAGTCGCTTCCAAGACCAGCGACAACGCAGGCGACGGCACCACGACCGCAACGGTTCTGGCTCAGTCGATCGTCCGCGAAGGCATGAAGTACGTTGCATCGGGCATGAACCCGATGGATCTGAAGCGCGGTATCGACAAGGCTGTGACGGCCGCTATCGAAGAACTGCGCAAGATCAGCAAGCCGTGCACGACCAACAAGGAAATCGCTCAAGTCGGCGCGATCTCGGCGAACAGCGATTCGTCGATCGGTGACCGTATTGCTGAAGCGATGGACAAGGTCGGCAAGGAAGGCGTCATCACCGTTGAAGACGGCAAGTCGTTGCAAGACGAGCTGGACGTTGTCGAAGGTATGCAATTCGACCGCGGCTACCTGTCGCCGTACTTCATCAACAACCCGGACAAGCAAGTTGCTGTGCTCGAAAACCCGTTCGTGCTGCTGCACGACAAGAAGGTTTCGAACATCCGTGATCTGCTGCCGGTACTGGAACAAGTCGCTAAGGCTGGCCGTCCGCTGCTGATCATCGCAGAAGACGTCGAAGGCGAAGCGCTGGCTACGCTGGTTGTGAACAACATCCGCGGCATCCTGAAGACGGTTGCTGTCAAGGCTCCGGGCTTCGGCGATCGTCGTAAGGCCATGTTGGAAGACATCGCGATCCTGACCGGCGGTCAAGTTATCGCTGAAGAAACCGGCCTGACGCTCGAAAAGGCAACGCTGGCTGAACTGGGTCAAGCGAAGCGTATCGAAGTGGGCAAGGAAAATACGACGATCATCGACGGCGCAGGCGAAGGTGCAACGATCGAAGCGCGTGTGAAGCAAGTGCGCACGCAGATCGAAGAAGCAACGTCGGACTACGACCGTGAAAAGCTGCAAGAACGCGTGGCCAAGCTGGCTGGCGGTGTTGCAGTGATCAAGGTCGGCGCTGCGACCGAAGTCGAAATGAAGGAAAAGAAGGCACGTGTCGAAGACGCGCTGCACGCAACGCGCGCAGCTGTGGAAGAAGGCATCGTGGCTGGCGGCGGCGTCGCACTGATCCGCGCACGTACGGCAATCGCTGGTCTGAAGGGCGCTAACGCCGATCAGGACGCAGGTATCAAGATCGTGCTGCGCGCGATGGAAGAGCCGCTGCGCCAGATCGTCACGAACGGTGGCGAAGAAGCCAGCGTCGTGGTGGCAGCTGTCGCAGCTGGCACGGGCAACTACGGCTACAACGCAGCAACCGGCGAGTACGTCGACCTGGTTGACGCAGGTGTCGTGGACCCGACGAAGGTGACGCGCACGGCGCTGCAAAATGCAGCTTCTGTCGCAGGCCTGCTGTTGACCACCGACGCAGCTGTTTGCGAACTGCCGAAGGAAGAAGGTCCGATGGGCGGCGGTATGCCCGGCGGCATGGGCGGTATGGGCATGGACATGTAATTTCAGTTGGGCTTCGTTCGAGGCTCAGTTGGAAGCACATGGGGAAGCACGCCGCGAGGCGTGCTTCCCAAAAGAAAAAACCCGCAGAAATGAACTGACCCCGCAAAGTTGGACATTCGTCCAACGATTTGGGGTGCAGTTCAGAAATGCGGGTTTTTTTATGCCCTCGTTCGGCAGAGCGCCTGGGTGGCGTTGCCGGGCGTGGCTGATCCGGCGCCGTTACGGTCGAAGCGAAGCGCGAGCAAGAAAGTTGGACCGCGCAGGCTAATCAATGCCGTGCTTCGCCGGGCGTAGCGTCCTTGCCGGCCGTCGGCGGCGTGTCGTCGTCGCTGCTGCGCGCCCAGAAGAACCGATCCGGCAGATACGCGCCCATGCCCGGACGGAAAGCGCTACGCACCGCCTGATACAGATACTCCTGCGCTTCGCGAACCGCTTCGGCCGGGTCCTGGCCGTTGGCCAGCAACGCGGCAATCGCCGCGCCCAGCGTATCGGTCAAACCCATGATGCGATGGGTGCCGCGGTCCCACATGTCCTGACGCAATTGGCCGTCTTCGCTGTACAGCGTATTGACGAGCCGGTGCGTGCCGGTTTCCGTCGACAGAATGTATTCGCAGCCTTGCGACAGCAGGTGCGAGATCGCTGCATCGAGGCTCGGCGCCTCCGCGTCGCCATCCGGCTGGGCGAGCGCGAGCAGGGTGGCATGGTCGGCGACCAGCAGCGTGGTTTGCGGCGCGAGCAGATCGGCGATCGCTTCGCGCAGTTCGTCGGCGGCGAGCACATGTTCGTCGTCGAGCGTGAAGTCGGGCGCGAGAATCAGTGGAACGTCGTCGTAATCGGCGACCACCTCGGCGATCGCGCTCACCACTTCCGCGCGCGTGCACGCGCCGACCTTGAACGCGGCGATCGGCATGTCTTCGAGCAGCATCCGCGCCTGGGTCGCGACGACTTCCGGATCGAGCCCGGTGACTTCGTCGCAACTGGCCGAGTCGCGCACCGTATAGCCCGTGAGCACGCTGACGCCATGACACCCCATGCTGGCAAGTGTCATCAGGTCGGCTTGCAGGCCGGAGCCGCCGGTGGGATCGGAAAGGCCGAAGGTGAGGACGATCGGAGGCGTGTCGCTGGGCATGAAAATTGACTAAAAGGACCGTTATTTAAGCGCAGCCGGTGCGCAATCGGCTCAATTATGCGGCCTAAACCGTCGCGGGGGCGTTTTTTCGCATCCTCGGCCCGGCGGGCTCATGCAGGCAGCACACCAGGCTGCGCACAAGCAGCGGCAAGGCGCCGCAACCGCCGCGCAAGCCGACCCAGCCGGCATAGCCGAAGCCGCTGCACGCCGCGATTGGGCGCTTTTCCGATTGCTAGGCATTGGGGCGGCAACACGGTACCATCATGGCTCCCGTTTCAACGGACTCTACGACGCGACACAAGAATGGAATATCAAAGCTGGATGTGCCTGATTTGCGGCTGGATTTACGACGAAGAAGCCGGGTTGCCGGACGAAGGCATTGCGCCGGGCACGCGCTGGGAGGACGTGCCGATCAACTGGACGTGTCCGGAATGCGGGGCGCGCAAAGAAGACTTCGAGATGGTCCAGATCTGAGGTCCGGGGGATAGTCGGCGGTCGCCGGCTGAGGTTGTGCCGTGCATGCGGCGGCGCCGGTCGGATCGAACACATTCGGTGCGCCCAAGCCGTTCAACCCCACGTGCCGACGCGGAACGTCCTCGATTGTGCCGTGTCGCAGCGGTAGTCTGTCATTGTTCTGTCGCCAGTTTGCGCGCTAGCCGATCAATCGGCGTGCGGCGCTCGCGACGGCCCGTCAGCTTCGTGTCGCCTGCCCATGACTCTACGATCCGCTGCACCCGAATCCTTCGATGCATTGCCGAATCCGCGCGGCGGCGCTGTCCGTTCCGCCGAGCTCGCGCTGGCAGAGGCGCTGTTAGCGTTCGAGCAGCACGGCGAGAGCACCGCGGCGTTGCTGCGCGCGTCCCACGCCTTGCGCGAAGCCGGCTGGCTCGGCGCGCAGCGTTTCGCCGACGCGCTGGTGCTGGTGTCGCCGCTGGCGTCGGGCCATTCAGTAGACGCCGACAGCGCGCGGCCCGCGTTCGGCGCGGCGCTGAACGATTTTCGCGCGGCCCTCGAGCGCCACAATCTGCGCGAGCTGTCCTGTTCGCCAGCGCTGTTTACCCACTACCGCGCGCTCGGCGCGCATCTGTCGCAGCACACGCCCGGTTCCACGGTTGCCTTCGAAGACCTCGCGCTGGCTGCGCGCCCCGTGCCGCCGGTGTCGCTGCATGCCCAGTCCACCGATCAGTTGGCCCATTTGCGGGCGCGCTACGAGCGTGCGTTGCTGCCGGTGTTGCGCTCGCAGCCCGATAACAGCGGCGCGGCGCTCGCCGCCACAAACGCCGCGCTCGACGAACTGGACGCCTGCCTCACCGAACTCACCGGCCCCGATCCCTACGATTTCTGGCGGCTCGCGAAAGCCTGCGCCAAGGCGTTGCGCGTCAGCGGCCGTGCCACCGGGGACACCGAGGCGCGGCGTTTCTACGCCCGCTGCAACCTCGCGCTGGCCGATCACGCGCGCGGCATCCAGCGCGCGCCGCGCTCGCTGGTGCGCGCGACGCTTGCACTGTTGTGGCGCGACTACGCGCTATTCGGCGCCGCGGCGGAAGACGCCGATCAGGTCGAAGTGCTGCACGATTACGGCTTGACGGTCGATTGGCACGTCGCCGGCACCCAGGCATCGGAAATGCTTTGGGAAGCAGGCGCCGCGCAGGCGCAGGCGTTCACCGCCGCACACGCTATGCCGACGCGCGAACTGGGCGTGCTGACCGTTAACGCGCATGCCTACGAAGATTTTCTGCAAACAGCGGATGCATCGATCTCCGCTTTGACCGAGCACGCCCGCGCCGCCGATCAGCCCGAGAAAGCCGATCCGAGCGAAGCGCTGCAAGCAGGCGATGCCGCCTACCGGCTCGGCGCCGCCGCCTGCGCGCTGGGCCTCGGCCACGTAGCGTTGGTGGCCGACGCGCTGGGGCTCGCGTGGCGCCGTCGCGCGCATGCCGGCGTGTCGACGCCGGCGGTGCGCTCGCACGTGATCGTGGGTGCACCGGCGGCGAGCACGCTGGAGCAAACCGCCGAAGCATTGCGCGCGATGTTGCACAAGGTGGCCGCAGGCGTGGCGCCGCCAGGCAGCGCCACGACGCTGGCCGCGTTGACGCGGGCGATCGAGCAGGGCGGTGCATGAGCCGTATCTGCGTGTCACGTCCTGCCTTTGGAGCACATCGGTAACACGCACGAACTCGGAGGAGCCGGGAAGAACCTTTAGACAAGCAGCATGCGTGTCGAAAACACCTCTATCGCGCACCGTGGCCAAGGTCGGCGTGCGTGATAGAGTGGAACTTGAATCGCCGTCGATGGCTCGCGGTCACACGCTCAAAGCCCGCCATCCTGCATCGTCTTTGCTAAAATCCGAACTATGTCCAAGAGTACCGATCGCATCAATCTGACCAACCAGTTCCTGATCGCCATGCCGAACATGGCCGATCCCACGTTTTCAGGAACGGTGGTCTACCTTTGCGATCACAGTGAGCGCGGCGCGCTCGGCCTCGTCATCAACCGGCCGACCGATATCGACCTTGAAGCGCTCTTCAGTCGCATCGATCTCAAGCTTGAGATCGAACCCCTTCTGCATGTGCCCGTGTATTTCGGCGGCCCGGTGCAAACCGAGCGCGGCTTCGTGCTGCACGATCCGAAAGACGGTAATACTTACACGTCGTCGATGTCGGTGCCCGGCGGGCTCGAAATGACCACCTCGAAAGACGTGCTCGAAGCCGTCGCAAGCGGCACCGGCCCGGAACGTTTCCTGCTCACGCTCGGCCACGCCGGCTGGGGCGCGGGCCAGCTCGAAGAAGAGATTTCCAAGAACGGCTGGCTCACGGTTGAAGCCGACCCGAAAATCGTCTTCGACGTGCCCGCCGAAGAGCGTTTCGAAGCCGCGCTCGCGCTGCTCGGCGTTTCGCTGTCGATGCTGTCGGGCGAAGCAGGTCACGCTTGACTGCTCCCCTCCCTAAAGGAAGGGGATTCCCACTTCACAGACGGCAACCCAACTTCATCTCAAAGAGACATGGGACTTACGCTTTCTCCATGGGCTGACGCCGCCAGTCCGGCGGCCAAAACATTGCGCGCAGCGTTGATGTCGCGATCATGGATGCTGCCGCATTCCGGGCAGGTCCATGCGCGGATATTCAGCGGCATCTTGACCACTGTATGTCCGCAATCGCTGCATCGTTTGCTTGACGGGTACCACTTGTCGATGCCGACCAACGTGCGTCCGTACCACTGCGCTTTGTACTCTAGTTGCCGGGTGAACTCGGACCAGCTTGCATCGCTAATCGACTTTGCAAGGCAACGGTTCTTCTGCATGTTGCTGACGGCAAGGCTTTCGATGGCGATCACTTGGTTTTCGTTTATCAGCCGGCTCGAAAGTTTGTGCAGGAAGTCCCTTCGGGAATCTGCCGTCCTGGCATGCATTCGTGCAACTTTGAGCTTCGCCTTCATGCGATTGGCGGAACCCTTTTGCTTCTTCACTAGTCGCCGTTGCAGCTTGGCGAGCTTGGCCTCGTTCTTTCGGAACGTGTTAGGGGCCGCGATCTTCTCGCCGGTAGAAAGGATGGCGAAGTGCGTCAGACCTAAGTCGATGCCAACTTTGCCGGATACCTCTGGCTTCGCGCTTACTGCGTCATCGCACAGCATCGAGACATGGTATCTGCCCGATGCGTCTTTCGACACCGTGGCGGTCGTTACCTTCGCTCCCTTCGGGATAGTGCGTGACCATCGAATCGCAAGCGGCGCATCCATCTTCGCGAGTTTCAATGACGCACCATCCCACTTGAAAGCGCTCGTCGTGTACTCGGCAGACTGCGCGCCGTCCTTGCGCCTGAAATTCGGATACTTCGCGCGCTTGGCGAAGAAGCTCGCAAATGCCGTTTGCAAGTGGCGCAAGGCCTGCTGCACCGGAACCGAACTGACTTCGTTCAGCCATGCGTGCTCGGGTGTTTTCTTGAGCGCCGTGAGCGCTGCGGAGGTTTCGTGATATCCGACTCGTTCCTGACGCTGATACCACGCATCGGTACGCAACCGAAGCATGTGGTTATAGGCAAAACGCGCGCACCCAAACGTCCTCGCAAGAATCGCTTCTTGCTCGGGCGTCGGGTAGAACCGGAATCGGTATGCTCGCTTAATGTCCATTCTTCACACAATATCATATGTTTGTGTGAGATTGAAAATCTGGAGAAGCAGCCTTGCGGCTGCGCTCCTTTCACTCCCCGCGCCTGAGGGACGGGGTTTCTCGGAGCAAATCTGATGAAAGGTGACGCATGAGTCTGCCGGCCGGACGTGAGGCGACGCTGCTTGCGTTCGACTATGGTGAAAAGCGGATCGGCGTGGCGGTGGGCAACTCGCTCACGCGCAGCGCACGCGCGCTCGTGATTGTGCAGAACCGCAGCCGCGAATATCGTTTCGAGGCCATTGGCAAGCTGATCGCCGAGTGGAAGCCGGACGCGCTGGTGGTCGGCCTGCCGATGCACCCGGACGGCACGCCGCACGAAATGACCCAACTCGCGAAGCGCTTCGGCAACCAGCTGAACGGCCGCTTCAATCTGCCGGTGACGTGGGTCGACGAGCGCTATTCGTCGGTCGAGGCGAAGGCGGAAATCCGCGCCGGCAACGGCCGCGCCGACATGCTCGACGCCGAAGCCGCCAGCATCATCCTCCAGCAATATCTAGACGGACTTTCAGACGATCATGAGTTCCATTGACGCCGAAGCGCTCTACAGCGCTTTGCTCGAACAGATTCGTGCCGCTTATGGTGACAAGCTCGGCGCCGGGCAAGACAGCGCAGATGGCGCCGTGCTGGCCGGTATTTACAGTGGCGGCGCGTGGCTCGCCGAACGCCTCGCGCGCGATCTGCACGTGCCGAGCTTCGGCGTGGTGAATGTCGCGCTGCATCGCGACGATTACGCTAAGAAGGGCCTGCACTCGCAGGCGAGCCCAACCTCGCTGCCGTTTTCCGTGGACAAGCGCCGCATCGTGCTGGTGGATGACGTGCTGTACACCGGCCGCACGGTTCGCGCCGCGCTGAACGAGCTGTACGACTACGGCCGCCCGGCATCGGTCGAACTGGCGGTGCTCGCCGATCGCGGCGGGCGCGAACTGCCGGTGGCGGCGCGTTTTGTCGGTGGAGTGGTAGATGTGCCGGCCGATGCGACGCTCGTGCTCGCCCGCGAACAAGGCGCCGCCGACGGCAATCAGCGTTTCACTTTTCATACCGAAGCACGCGTCGATTGAACGCGGCTCCGTACATCGAGCAAAACGGTTCACAAGCTGCGGCTTTGCACGCAGCGCTTGAACCGCCACACGCAGTCAGCATCGACACCGAACACGATGAAGCCAGTATTTGAAACGGGTACACCATGAACTCTGCCAGCCAGGCATCCCAGGATTCAACCGATAGCGCCACCGAGCGCTTCCGTTATGGCTTCCTGAAGGGCAATCCGCAGCTCACGAAAAACGGCGAGCTCAAACATCTGTTGTCGATCGAAGGCTTGCCGAAGGCGATCGTCAATCACATTCTCGACACCGCCGAGCAGTTCGTCAGCGTGACCGATCGCGAGGTGAAGAAGGTGCCGCTGTTGCGCGGCAAGTCGGTGTTCAACCTGTTCTTCGAGAACTCGACGCGCACCCGCACGACCTTTGAGATCGCCGCAACGCGCCTGTCCGCGGACGTGCTGAATCTGAACATCAACGCGTCTTCGACCAGCAAGGGCGAATCGCTGCTCGACACGATCAACAACCTGTCGGCGATGCATGCCGACATGTTCGTCGTGCGCCATGCATCGAGCGGCGCGCCGTACCTGATCGCGCAGCATTGCGCGCCGCACGTGCACGTGATCAACGCCGGCGACGGCCGTCATGCACACCCTACCCAGGGTCTGCTCGACATGTACACGATCCGCCACTACAAAAAGGATTTCACGAACCTGCGCGTGGCGATCGTCGGCGACATTCTGCATTCGCGGGTCGCGCGTTCGGACATTCATGCGCTGACCACGCTCGGCGTGCCGGAAGTGCGCGCGATCGGTCCGCGCACGCTGCTGCCGGGCGGGCTCGAGCAGATGGGCGTGCGCGTGTTCCACAACCTCGACGAAGGCCTGAAGGACGTCGACGTGATCATCATGCTGCGGTTGCAGAACGAGCGGATGAGCGGCGCGCTGCTGCCGTCCGCGCAGGAGTACTTCAAGAGCTGGGGTTTGACGCCGGAGCGCCTCGCGCTCGCCAAGCCCGATGCGATCGTGATGCACCCGGGGCCGATGAACCGCGGCGTCGAAATCGATTCGCAGGTGGCCGACGGTCCGCAATCGGTGATTCTCAATCAGGTGACGTTCGGCATCGCGGTGCGCATGGCGGTGATGGGGATCGTCGCGGGCAATCACGATTGATTTCGCCGCGGCACACAACGCCTACGCGGCAAGCACCCGACAAATCACGCAGAACTTAGCTGAACATAGCTGAACATAAGGCAGCGCATGAAGATTCATATTCAAGGCGGCACGCTGATCGATCCGGCAGCGGGCACCGAACAGCAGCAGGACATTTTTATCGCAGTGGGCAAGATCGTCGCCATCGGCAACGCGCCCGCCGATTTCAACGCGGCGAAGACGATCGACGCGAAGGGCCTGCATATCGCGCCGGGTCTCGTCGACCTGTCCGCGCGCCTGCGCGAACCGGGCTACGAACACAAGGCGACGCTCGAATCCGAAATGGCCGCGGCGCTCGCGGGCGGCGTGACGAGCCTCGTGTGTCCGCCGGACACCGACCCGACGCTCGATGAACCCGGCCTCGTCGAGATGCTGAAGTTCCGCGCGCGCAATCTGAACCAGGCGCATGTGTATCCGCTCGGCGCATTGACCGTCGGCCTCAAGGGCCAGGTCATCACCGAGATGGTCGAGTTGACCGAAGCGGGCTGCATCGGCTTTTCGCAGGCCGACGTGCCGGTGGTCGATACGCAGGTGCTAATGCGCGCGTTGCAGTACGCGGCGACTTACGGCTATACCGTGTGGCTGCGTCCCGTGGATGCGTACCTCGGCAAGGGCGGCGTGGCCGCGAGCGGCGCGCTGGCGTCGCGGCTCGGCTTGTCGGGCGTGCCGGTGTCGGCGGAAACCATCGCGCTGCATACGATTTTCGAACTGGTCCGCGTGACCGGGGCGCGCGTGCATCTGTCGCATGTGTCGTCGGCGGCGGGCATTGCGCTGGTGCGCGCGGCAAAGGCCGAAGGTTTGCCGATGACGTGCGACGTCACCGTGAATCATGTGCATCTGATCGACGTCGACATCGGCTACTTCGACGCGCAGTTCCGGCTCGACCCGCCGCTGCGCCAGCAGCGCGATCGCGAAGCGATTCGCGCGGGTCTCGCGGACGGCACGATCGACGCGATCTGCTCCGACCATACCCCGGTCGACGACGACGAAAAGCTGCTGCCGTTCGCCGAAGCCACGCCGGGCGCGACCGGGCTGGAGCTGTTCCTGTCGCTGACCGTGAAGTGGGCCGACGAAGCGGGTGTGCCGCTCGCGAAGGCGCTGAACCGCATTACCGCGGCGCCGGCCGGCGTGTTGAAGCTGGAGGCCGCCGGACGCATCGCCGTGGGCGCGGTCGCCGATCTCTGCGTGTTCGACCGCCACGCGCATTGGCGCGTCGAGCCGCGCGCGTTGAAGAGCCAGGGGCACAACACGCCGTTCCTCGGCTACGAACTGCCGGCGCGTGTGCGTGCGACGATCGTGTCCGGCCACGTCGCGTTCGAACAGCGCTAATATCCGCGCCATTGCCCAGTTACGGAAAGCTCAGACTATGAAGCTCGCGTTACGCAAGGCCCGTCTCATCGCGCATCTGTTGCACGGCATGTGGATCGTCGCGACACGTTTTCCCAAAACCGGCGCTGAAGTCCGTCATGCGCTCAATCGGGAATGGTCGCTGAAAATGCTGCGGCTGTGCGGCATGCAGCTGGTCGTGCACAACGACAGCGCGCGGCTCGATCGCGGCGCACTGGTGGTCGCCAATCACATTTCGTGGATCGACATCTATGTGATCAATGCGTGGCGGCCCACGCCGTTCGTCTCGAAGGCCGAGATCCGTCAGTGGCCGGTGGTCGGCTGGCTCGCGCAGCAACTGGACACGGTGTTCATCCAGCGTGAAAAGCGCAGCGACGCGAAGCGGATCATGCATGAACTGGCTGACCGTCTGAGCGCGGGCGAACTGATGTGCGTGTTTCCTGAAGGCACCACGTCCAATGGCCTCGCGCTGCTGCCGTTTCACGCGAACATGTTCCAGGCGGCCGTGTCGGCGTCGGCGCCGGTTCAGCCGCTGTGCATCATGTACGAGGACGCGCAGGGTCGGCAGTCGACCGCGCCCGCCTATATCGACGACGTCACGCTGGCCGATTCGCTGAATATGCTGCTGCGCGGCGGGCCGCTGACCGCGCACGTGTATGTCGGCGCGCCGCTCGCGCCGGGCGCCGACCGGCGCATGCTGGCGGCGGAAGCGGAAGGGGTGGTCGCCGCGGCATTGAGGGAGATGCAGGCGGGCACGGCGGGTTGCACTGCGGTGATCGCGGCGCAAGCCGCGTCGTCTGCCGTCACGCCGGTGCTGATCGACCCGGTCGAACCGGGCGACCCGTCCAGCCGTTCGGCTTAATTGCCGCCGTCCATCGGCACGCGGCAGCTTGCGCAGTCGACCTGGGTGAGCGTGCGTTCTGCCGGATTGCTGGCAAGACGCACGGCCGAGAGCTTCTCGCCCCATACGCAGCCCGAGTCCAGGCCGATCAGGTTGTCGCGCAAGGTCAAGCCGAGCGCGGCCCAATGGCCGAAGACCACCGTGATATCGGCGGTCTTGCGTGACGGCACATCGAACCACGGCACGTAGCCGGCCGGCGCGGAATTCAGGCCGCCGCTGGTGCTGAAATCCATCACGCCGTCGAGATTGCAGAAGCGGATGCGCGTCAACACGCTGCACGTCAGGCGCAAGCGCTCGATGCCCTTGAGGCCCGGCTTCCAGTAATTCGGCTCGTTGCCGTACAGGCCCGCGAGCGTTTCTTTCCATGTCGGCGCGCGCAGCGCGCGCTGCAATTCGTCGGCGAGTTCGAGGGTCAGGGCGGCGTCCCACTGCGGCAACACGCCTGCGTGCACCATCAGCATGCCGTTGTCGAAGTGCGCGAGCGGCCGGTGGCGGACCCATTCGAGCAGGTCTTCGGCATCCGGTGCGGCGAGGATGTCGTCGATCGTGTCGCCTTTCTTCGACTTGCGAATTCCCGCCGACACCGACAGCAGATGCAGGTCGTGATTGCCCAGCACCGGTACCGCGCGGTTCCCCAGCGCGATGATGTCGCGCAGCGTGGCGAGCGATTCGGCGCCGCGGTTGATCAGGTCGCCGGCGAACCACAGCGGCGTGCCGGCCGGCGGCGCGGCTTTGGCCAGCAGTTGCTGGAACGGTGTGCGGCAGCCTTGCAGGTCGCCGAAGGCGAGAGGAAACGGGTGCGGCTCGGAGCGGTTGGTGGGAGCGGTGGAGGCTGTCATCGGGAGTCGGTGCAAAACGATACACGCTGTTACACGTGGATACGCGCGAGACGTGTCGCGTTGGGCGGTGCAACATATAAGCGTGACATAATAGCCCGTTTGAAGCACTGGTATTGCGACCTGCGCCGTCTGGAGCTGGCCGACGACGACGCCGGCAAGGCCGCGCGCGGTACTGCAACACAACAGGATGACCCTCGTGAACGGAGAAAGCATGTCGTCTTCTCATGCGAAACACCCAATCCGCACGCTCGTCACCGGGGCGAGTGGTTTCACCGGCCGCTATCTGGTTGATAACCTGCTCGCCAAAGGTCACACCGTGATCGAAACGGTGGCAGGACGCGACGAGCCCGAAACGCCGACGCGGCTCAGGCTCGACATCACGTCGCCCGACGCCTGCCGGCGCGTGATCGAAACGGCGCGGCCCGACTACATCGTGCATCTGGCGGCCATCAGCTTTGTGGGCCATAACGATCCGCTCGACTTCTATCGCGTCAACGTGATTGGCACGCTGAATCTGCTGGAGGCTTGCGCAGCCGTCGGCCACACGCCGCGCAAGCTGCTGATCGCGAGCAGCGCGAATGTTTACGGCAACGTCACCAGCGACGCCATCGACGAAACCTTTCCGGTCACGCCGGTCAATCACTACGCCGCCAGCAAGGCGGCCATGGAAACGATGGTCCGCACTTGGTTCGACCGGCTGCCGATTCTGATCGTGCGGCCGTTCAACTACACCGGTCGCGGGCAGGCATCGAACTTCCTCGTGCCGAAGATCGTCGAGCATTTTGCGCGGCGCGAGCCTTCCATTTCGCTCGGCAATATCGACGTTGCGCGTGATTTTTCGGACGTGCGCTACGTGGCGAGCGCTTATGAAGCCTTGCTCGATTCCGCGGTCGCCGGCGAAACGGTCAATGTCTGTACCGGCACGCCTTATACCCTGCGGGAGATTCTCTCGGCAGCGAGCGACCTGACCGGGCACGAGCTCGAGATACAGATCAATCCCGCGTTCGTGCGTCAAACCGACGTGAAAATGCTGGCTGGTTCGCCGGCCAAGCTGCGCTCGCTGGTGCCGGAAGTCGAGGCTATTCCCTTCATGGATACGCTGCGCTGGATGCTGGCGGCTTAGTCGAGGGCCTGGCTTGGTCAGGTGCCTGATCGGCGCCTTTCAGCGTCTTTCACCGATATTCGTCCTGCATTGCAGCGCGCCGGCTTGTTACCGCGGGCGCGTGCGCATCTACTCGTCAATCGCGCGCGGCGCCTGGCCGCGCGATCGTGCCCCAACAGTCCGAACCAGGCGTCGATCAGGCGCGTGCCTTTTTGCGTCCGTGGGCTGCCGGCCGCGGCGCAGGTGGCAAATTGTCCCGAATCGACCTCAAGAGAAACTTGGTTTGTCAAGCTGTTTCAAGTTGTTAGGGTTCTGGTTTTTACCCGGGGCGGCTTTATAATCGTGGCTTCATAAGATTGGCGTCTGAGCGTCCGCTTGCGGTATGAGGATTGGCGACGGCGTTGACAAGAATCGAAAACCACAATTTGGGGCGTGTGCTCGGGCCTGCTGTGTCCGATCCACCACGAACATCTGGAAGGGAATTTCATGATCCTGGTAACGGGCGGCGCCGGTTTTATCGGCGCCAATTTCGTGCTCGACTGGCTCAATGCGTCGGACGAAGCGGTGCTGAACGTCGACAAGCTGACCTACGCTGGCAATCTCGGTACGCTCAAGTCGCAACAGGCGAATCCCCGCCATATCTTCGTGCGGGCCGATATCTGCGATCGTGCCGCGCTCGACGCGCTCTTCGCCGAACACAAGCCGCGCGCCGTGCTGCATTTTGCTGCCGAAAGCCACGTGGATCGCTCGATCCACGGCCCGGCCGATTTCGTGCAAACTAACGTGGTCGGCACCTTCACGCTGCTCGAAGCGACGCGCAGCTACTGGAATGCGCTCGGCGACGCCGGCAAGGCCGCGTTCCGTTTCCTGCACGTCTCGACCGACGAAGTGTTCGGTTCGCTCTCCGCTACCGATCCGCAATTCTCCGAAACCACGCCGTACGCGCCGAATAGCCCCTATTCGGCCACCAAGGCGGGTTCCGACCATCTGGTGCGCGCCTACCATCACACGTATGGCCTGCCGGTGCTCACCACCAACTGCTCGAACAACTACGGTCCGTACCAGTTCCCCGAGAAGCTGATTCCGCTGATGATCGCCAATGCGCTGGGTGGCAAGGCGCTGCCGGTGTACGGCGACGGTCAGAACGTGCGCGACTGGCTGTATGTCGGCGACCATTGCAGCGCGATCCGCGAAGTGCTCGCGCGCGGCGTGCCGGGCGAGACGTACAACATCGGCGGCTGGAACGAGAAGAAGAACCTCGATGTCGTGCACACGCTGTGCGATCTGCTCGATCAGTTGCGGCCGAAGGCGGGCGCCTCGTACCGCGATCAGATCACCTATGTGAAGGATCGTCCGGGCCACGATCGCCGCTATGCGATCGACGCCCGCAAGCTCGAACGTGAGCTCGGCTGGAAGCCGGCTGAAACGTTTGAAACCGGCCTCGCGAAGACGGTTCAGTGGTACCTGGACAATCAGGCATGGTCCGACGAAGTCGCTTCGGGTGAGTACCGGAAGTGGGTTGAGACCAACTACGCGCAGCGCGCGTAAGGGCACAGCTATGGCGCGCAAAGGCATTATTCTCGCAGGCGGATCGGGTACGCGGCTGTATCCGATTACCCATGTCGTATCCAAGCAGCTGCTGCCGGTCTACGACAAGCCGATGATCTACTACCCGCTGTCCACGCTGATGGTGGCGGGCATTCGCGACGTGCTGATCATCTCGACGCCGCAGGACACGCCGCGCTTCGAGACCATGCTCGGCGACGGCAGTCAGTGGGGCATGAATATCCAGTACGCAGTGCAGCCGTCGCCGGACGGCCTCGCGCAGGCGTTCATCATTGGCCGCGACTTCGTGGGCAACGATCCGTCGGCGCTGATTCTCGGCGACAACATTTTCTACGGCCACGATCTCGCGAAGCAGCTGGAACGCGCCAATGAGCAGGATCAAGGCGCGACCGTCTTCGCCTATCACGTGCACGATCCGGAGCGCTACGGCGTGGTCGAATTCGACAAGCAGTTCCGCGCGCTGTCAATCGAAGAGAAGCCGGCCAGGCCGCGCTCGCACTACGCGGTCACTGGTCTGTACTTCTACGACAGGCAGGTTTGCGATATCGCCGCCGATATCAAACCGTCGCCGCGCGGTGAACTTGAAATCACCGACGTCAACTCGCGTTATCTGGCGAATGCCGCGCTCAATGTGGAAATCATGGGGCGTGGCTATGCGTGGCTCGACACGGGTACGCACGATTCGCTGATCGAAGCGGCGACCTTCATCGCCACGCTGCAGAAGCGCCAGGGTCTGGTGGTCGCGTGTCCGGAAGAGATTGCGTACCGGAAGCAGTGGATTGATGGGGAGCAGCTGCTGACGCTCGCCAAATCGCTCGCGAAGAACGCCTACGGACAGTATCTGCAAACCATTCTTACGGACCAAGTTGCATGGCCATCCAAGTAACCGCTACGGCGCTGCCCGAAGTCAAGATCATCGAGCCAAAGGTGTTCGGTGATGCACGTGGCTATTTCTACGAGAGCTTTAATGCTCTGGAGTTCGCGGAGCACGTGGAGCCCGGTGTCACGTTCCTGCAGGACAACCACTCGCGCTCGGCGAAGGGCGTGTTGCGTGGGCTGCATTACCAGATCCAGCATGCGCAGGGGAAGCTCGTGCGGGTGGTTGAAGGCGAGGTGTTCGATGTGGCTGTCGACATCCGCAAGAGCTCGCCGAATTTCGGCAAGTGGGTCGGCGTGACGCTGTCGGTCGAGAATCATCGGCAGTTGTGGGTGCCGCCGGGTTTTGCGCACGGTTTCGTGGTGTTGTCGGAATCCGCGCAGTTCCTCTACAAGACCACCGATTACTGGTTCCCCGAGCATGAGCGCAGCATCGTCTGGAACGATCCGGCGATCGGCATCGAGTGGCCGATCGACTTCGAGCCGCTGCTGGCTGCGAAGGATGCGGCGGGCAAGCGCCTTGCCGATGCTGAAGTCTTCGCATAAGGGGCGGCAGCATGAACGCACATGATGCCAGGCGGACGATTCTCGTCACCGGCGTGAATGGCCAGGTTGGCTTCGAACTCGCCCGCACGTTGCAAGGGCTCGGACAAGTGGTGGCGGTCGATCGCTCGCGGCTGGATCTGTCCAATCTGGACCAGGTGCGTGCCGTGGTTCGCGAAGTTCGGCCGGCCCTGATCGTCAATCCCGCGGCCTATACCGCGGTCGACAAGGCTGAGGACGAATTCGACCTCGCCATGCGGATCAACGGCGAAGCGCCGGGTGTGCTGGCTGAAGAAGCGAAAAAGCTGGGTGCGGCGCTGATCCACTATTCGACCGATTATGTGTTCAACGGCGAGAAAGACGGCGCCTACGTCGAAGACGATCCGACCGATCCGCAGAACGCGTATGGGCGCACCAAGCTGGCCGGCGAGCAGGCGATCGCTGCCGCTGGCGTCAACCATCTGGTGCTTCGTACGAGCTGGGTGTACGGCACCCGCGGCAAGAATTTTCTGCTCACGATGCTGCGCCTCGGCGCAGATCGGCCTGAGTTGAAGGTCGTTGCCGACCAGTTCGGCGCGCCGACCTGGAGCAACACGATCGCCACGCTCACGGCGCATCTGGTTGCACAGGCGTTCGCCGCTGATGAGAGCGCTGCGTGGTGGAACGAGTGCTCCGGCATCTACCACCTGTGCGCCGGCGACTCGACTTCGTGGCACGGTTTCGCCTCGGCCATTTTCGAACTGGCGAATCTGCCGAACCGGCCGAAGGCGCTGCCGATTCCCGCATCCGACTATCCGACGCCGGCGAAGCGTCCATCCAATTCGAGGATGTCCAACGAGAAGCTGGCGCAGGTGTTCGGGCTAGCTGCTCCGCATTGGCGCGATGCCTTGCAATTGTGTCTGACGGACGCTTTTCCGGTGTCTCCCGCGGCCCGTTCTTAACCAGCTGGGACGCGCCCTTGCCCAAGCTCGCCACGTAGCGCAGCGCCGCAGCTGTCTAACGATAGTGAAAGGGGGCGGGGGTAGAATATCGACGGGTTGGGAGCCCCGCCCAGGCTCGGCAATCGGGCGTAGACATGGCGCTGCTCATGACGGGCCCGTCGCGTGATCAACCTGATTGTGGGTTGTGCTGAGCGTTCATAGTCAGGGCACTTCCGTAATAAGTACGGTACTGAGAGGACTCTGTGAGTTTGTTACCGATCATCCTTTGTGGCGGAGCGGGGTCGAGGCTTTGGCCGGTTTCGCGTGAGTCGCACCCGAAGCCCTTCATCCGTCTCGCGGATGGCGAGAGCCTGCTGCAGAAGGCTTTCTTGCGGGCGGTCGCGCTGCCCGGCGTGAAAGAAGTGCTCACCGTAACGAACCGCGATCTGTTCTTCAAGACCGAAGACGACTTTCGTGAGGTGAACGCGAAAGGCTGTACAACCTCGTTCATTCTTGAACCGTTTGGCCGCAACACGGCCGCCGCGATCGCGACGGCCGCATTGCATACGGCGAAAGTGCATGGCGACAAGACGGTCATGCTCGTCCTGGCCGCCGATCATCTGATTGCCGACCAGCCTGCGTTCGCCGTGGCCGTCGAGGCTGCGAAGAAACTTGCGCAAGCGGGCAAGGTGGTGACCTTCGGCATGCATCCGGACACGCCGGAGACCGGCTACGGCTATATCGAAGCGGACGGCGAGAACGTGGTGCGCTTTGTCGAGAAGCCGTCGCTCGAAAAGGCTCGCGAGTATCTCGCCTCCGGCAAGTTCGTGTGGAACTCGGGCATGTTCTGCTTCACCGCCGGCACGATCCTGAAGGAGATGGAGCAGCATTGTCCCGAGATTCTCAGCGCGGCTGCCGAGTGTATGGAAAAGTCGCCGTCTGCCGAGGGTAAGGACGGCGCGCAGATCCGTCTTGAGCCCGCGAGCTTCGGCGCCGTGCCGGAAGTGTCATTCGACTATGCGGTGATGGAGAAATGCGAACACGCCGCGGTGGTTCGTTGCGACATCGGCTGGACGGACGTCGGTTCGTGGACGGCGCTAAGTGATCTCTCGCCGCCGGACGGCAGCGGCAACCGCGTCGAAGGCGAAGCGCTGCTGCTCGACGTGAAGAATTGCTACCTGCGTGGCGGCGACCGCCTGATCGGCGCCGTGGGCATCGAAAATCTGATCGTCATCGACACGCCGGACGCGCTTCTCGTCGCGGACCGGGAGCGGGCTCAGGACGTCAAGCAGATTTTTGCCGAGCTCAAGGCGCGCGGCCACGAAACTTATAAGGTGCATCGCACGGTGCATCGGCCGTGGGGTACCTATTCGGTGCTCGAAGAAGGCCCTCGCTTCAAGATCAAACGCATCGAGGTCAAGCCGGGCGCGAGCCTCAGCTTGCAGATGCATCATCATCGCAACGAGCATTGGGTGGTGGTCAGCGGAATGGCCAAGGTCGTTAACGGAGACCAGGAGTTCTTCGTGTCGACCAATGAGTCGACCTACATCCCGGCGGGTCACAAACACCGCCTCGAGAATCCGGGCGTAGTCGAGCTCGTGATGATCGAAGTGCAGAGCGGCGAATATCTAGGCGAAGACGACATCGTCCGCTTTGAAGACATTTACGGACGTACTTGAGATGGATATCAGTTTTATCAACGATACGGAAGACCTGACCCGCCATACCGAAACCGACGATCTGCTCGTCGGCATGAAAGCGGTGCGGGTGTGGGGCACGCTGGGCTGGCATGACATTCGTCAGCGTTACCGCCGCTCGGTGCTCGGGCCTTTCTGGTTTACATTGAGCACGATCATCATGGTCGTGGTGCTGGGCGCGCTGTATTCCACGCTGTTGCACCAGGAAATTTCCGACTATCTGCCCTATCTTGCCGTTGGTCTGGTGATTTGGGCTTATCTTGCATCGGTTGCCAATGAAGGCTGCATAGCCTTCATTGGCGCGGCGTATCTCATCAAGCAGATTCGCCTGCCGCTCACCGTGCACGTGTGCCGGATCGCGTGGCGCAATTTTGTGATTCTGCTGCACAGCTTGCCGGTGGTCGTGGTCCTGTTGCTCGCCTTCGGGCGCTGGCCCGGGTGGGAGTTTCTGCTGGTTCCGCTCGCGCTCGCCATGCTGCTGCTGCACGGCGTCTGGCTCGGCGTGACGCTCGGCGTGCTGTGCGCGCGTTTTCGCGACATTCCGCCGATCGTGACCAATCTGATTCAGGTCGTGTTCTTCTTCACGCCCGTTATGTGGTCACCTGAAATTCTGAAGGACCGTGCCTGGGTTGCCGAATACAACCCGCTTTACCACCTGATCGAAACGGTGCGTGCGCCGTTGACCGGCCGCCCGACCCATTGGGAATCGTGGGCCTGGTCGTTTGGTTTGCTGATTGTGGGCTTTGCCTTCGCGCAAATCCTGATGAAACGTTTCCGTAATCGCGTTCCTTACTGGCTTTGATATTGTGAGTTCTTCATCGATTGTTGCTCGTAACATCTCCGTCGAATTTCCGATTTACGAGAACTCCCATCGCTCACTGAAAAAGGCGGTGCTCAATCTCACGACGGGTGGCCGGATCGGCCAGGATGCCGGTCGTCACGCGGTTGTCAAAGCGATCGACGACCTCAGCTTCAGCTTCACCGAAGGCGATCGTGTCGGTTTGATCGGCCACAACGGCTCGGGCAAGACAACCCTGCTGCGCACGCTGTCGGGCGTGTACGCGCCGGTGCGCGGCGAGCTCAAGGTGCACGGCAAGATTGCTTCGCTGCTGGATGTTTCGATGGGCCTCGATCCCGACGCGACCGGCTTCGAGAACATCTATCTGCGCGGCATTCTCGACGGCCTGAAACCGGCGCGCATCCGCAGCAAGATCGACGAGATCGCCGATTTCAGCGAATTGGGCGACTACCTGAATCTGCCGGTGCGCACCTATTCGAGCGGGATGATGCTGCGTCTCGCGTTCGCGATTTCGACCAGTGTCGAAGCCGACATCCTGATCATGGACGAGTGGCTCAGCGTGGGCGATGCGGAGTTCAGCATCAAGGCGGCCGAGCGTCTCGAGAGCCTGGTTGGCAAGGCTTCAGTGCTGGTGGTTGCGTCGCACGATCCGTCGCTGGTGGCGCGGGTGTGCAACCGCAAGATTTCCATGGAGCACGGCAAGATGATCGCCGACGAACCGGTGATCGCGCCGCAGGTGAGCGAAGGGCCGCTGGTCAGCCAGTCGGCGCAGTTGCCGCATTAATTTCCGCAAACGGGTATGCCGAACCCGGTCGTATGACCGCGGGGCTGCCCGGTGCGTGCCCCACAGGCGCAACAAGGTTCGAATGTCATGCGAGCTAATCATCCATTTCTGCGGTACTCCGAGTCTTTGCTGGTGCGACAGCCGTTTCGCACGCTCAAGGGCTTTGCCGGCGGCTATATCGCCTATCCGATTGCCGAGAGCCGCGAAAAGCGCAGCGTCCGTCCAAAGATCGAAGAGTTGCGGCAGCACTATGTGCTGCCGATGCCGGAGCGCCGCCGCATCGCGCTCGACCGGCTGGCCGGCATGCTCGAGTTCGCCGGTGCGCAAGTGCCGTATTATCGCGACCTGTTTCAGGCGCGGCAGTTCGATCCGGCGAAGGTCAAGCAGGACCCGCGCTATCTGGAAGAGCTTCCGTATCTGACCAAGGACATCATCCGCGAGCAGGGGCCGCGCCTGCTGTCGGGGCCGCTCGAAGCGGGCCGGCATCATGCGTGCAAGACCGGCGGCTCGACCGGACTGTCGACCACGATCTACTACGATCAGGTCGGCGCTGATTATTCATCGGCCGTCACGTCGTATGCGCGCGAACGGATCGGCAAGCTGCGCCATCGCTCGGAACTGCACTTTGCCTGCCGCTTCCCGGATCAGGTGATTCCGGAATGGCCGTCGCGTGAAGACTTCAAGTGCTTCGCGATGAATCGCAGCAACATTTTCTTCGATCGCATCGACGATCAGGGTCTCGAAGAAATGTGGCAGACGCTCAAGCGCCGCAAGCCGTACCTGGCGCACTCGCATCCGTCGACCATGTATGCGCTCGCCTGCTATGTGCAGCGCAAGTACGGCGGCGGCAAAGCATTCGAGGTGTTCGAGTCGAGCGGCGAACTGCTCGAGCCGCATGCGCGCGAGATGATTGCGTCGGCGCTGCGTTGCCGGGTGATCGACCGCTACGGTCTCGCCGAGCTCGGCGTGATGGCCTATGAACTCGACGGGCACGAGGGCGGCTTCCAGATTCTCGAATCCGAAGGATGGCCGGAGAGCCGCGTGTCCGAAGGCAATCCCGACGGTGCGCACGAACTCGTGTTCACGGGTTTCCGCAACCGGTTGATGCCGTTGATCCGCTACGCGACGGGCGACCTCGCGCGCGTGGAAGAGACCGACAAGGGCTTCTTCCTGACAAACGTCGTCGGACGGATTCATGACGTCGTGCCGATCAACGGCGTGGCGCATCCGACGCACCATATTCAGGACATGCTCGACCATCGCGTCGGCGGGATTCAGGAGTTTCAGATCGATCTGCGAACCACGCCGCCGACCCTGCGGATCGTGCTCGAGCCGTTCGCAAACGCAGAAGAAACGACCAACAAGCTGCGTCACTTCTGGCAGGACGCTTTCACGATTGCCTATGTTGGGCACGACGATCTGGTGCGCGTCGGCAGCCGGGCCAAATTTCGCCACGTGGTGACTGCATGATCGGAATTCTGTTCTCAGACGCGTCGGCAGAGGCCGGCCAATATGTATTGGCGGCCGTGCAGCGCTCTGTCAGCGCCACCCAGGCGCAATCGATCTCGCGCAGTGCGTTGCGCTCGATCGCGCCGGGCGTGGTATTCGCAGTCGACGTGCCCGACGATTGGGGCGTCGACCTGCTCGAATGGTTGCGCGATCAACCACGCAAGCTCGTGGTGTTCGGCCGCGTGCCCGCCGCGCTGGCGCAGCATCTGAACTATCAGGCTGAGGCGTTGCCGGCCGAGTTGGCAGGAGCGAGCCGCAGCGAGTCCGCGCCATCAGGCGAAGCGCGTGAGAGCGGCGCGGTTGTGCGTTACACAGCGTTGGCACAAGCACTAGGTGGCCGGCAATGGCGCCGGCCATTCGAGCGTTTCGACTTCACCGACGAATGGAACAATCTCGGCTTCGGCGCTGTTCGCGGCGACGGCTCGATCTGGGCGGTCTCGCAAGCGGGCCAGGCTCCCGCGGACGCGGAGCTCGCATCGGTCGATATAGCGGGTGAGCGGCGATTCTCGTACGCAGCGCTGTGGGACGTCGGCCCGGCGAGCGTGCTGTGGTTCAACCGCGCGGTCGGCCCGTGCGATTCATTTGAGTGGCGCACCGTCGAAAATTTCCTGTCGGGCTACCGGTCGCAAACGCTGCCGTGTCATCCGGTGCTGAGCGAGCTGCCATGGGGCTACGACGCCGCGATTACGTCGCGGCTCGATTGCGACGAAGACGTCGAGTCGGCGCGTCCGTTGTGGCAGACCTATCAACGCCTGGGTGTGCCTTTCACCCTGGCTGTTCACACGCAAAACCTGAGCCGCGCGGAGCATCACGGCATTCTTCGCGAACTGCTGGCTGACAAGGACGGCGCGGTGCTCTCGCACACGGCGACGCACGCGCCGAACTGGGGCGGCAGCTATGGCGCCGCGCTCGAAGAAGGGCGTCAATCCGCGGCCTTGCTCAAAGAGGTGACCGGCAAGCCGGTGCGCTACGCCGTTTCGCCGTTTCACCAGTCGCCGCCGTATGCGATGCGAGGCCTGGCTGATGCCGGCTACGAAGGATGCATCGGCGGGATCATCCGCAACGATCCGGAGTTCCTGACGGCCCGTGGCGGCGTGTTGGCGGGCCTGCCGGCAGGCTTCATCGGGCATAGCCAGCAGTGCATGCTGCACGGCGATTGCATGCTCAAGGCGGGCGATCCGCTGGCCATTTTCAAGCGGGCCTTCGATCTTGCCTATGAAACCAATACGCTGTTCGGCTATCTCGACCATCCGTTCTCCGAACGTTATCAGTATGGCTGGCCGGACGAGCCGTTGCGCATCGATGCGCACGAGCAGTTCATCGCTTACATCAGGAGCCGGGCGCAAAAGCCGCTCTTCATGAACGAAGAAGCAGCGCTCGATTTTCTCAAGTTCAGATCACTGACGCAGGTGATCGAAGAAGGCGGCGTATTCCGTATCCAGACTCCGTCTGGCGGCGCAGCGCCTTTGGCGCTGGGCGTCGAGTTTCGCGGTGCTCACGTGCAGGTCGAGGTCGGGAAGCCATTGCAATGAAAGTCATGGTTGTGATGGGCACGCGGCCCGAGGTCATCAAGCTGGCGCCGGTCGTGCGTGCGTTGCGCGCCGAGGTCGACACCATCGTTTGCGCGAGCGGTCAGCACAAGGAAATGGCTGCGCAGGCGCTCGAGTTCTTCGGCATCGAACCGGATATCACGCTCGACACGATGAGCCCGGGGCAATCGCTGAATGCGTTGTCGTCGCGCCTGTTGGCCGCGCTCGACCGGGCGCTGGAGCAGGTGCGTCCCGATTGGGTGATCGTGCAAGGCGATACGACGACCGCGTTTTGCGCCGGCCTCGCGGCATTTCATCGCGGGATTCCGGTTGGACACGTGGAAGCCGGCTTGCGCACCGGCGATCTGGCGAGCCCGTTTCCCGAGGAAGCGAATCGCAGCCTGCTGAGCCGCATCACGACGCTGCATTTCGCCCCTACCGAGCTTGCCCGCCAGAATCTGCTGAACGAGGGAATTGCAGCGGAAAGAATCGTCGTCACGGGCAACACGGTGGTCGACGCGATTGCGGCAGTGCGCCGGAGTTGGGACGATACGCCCCCGGAAAGTCCGTTGCCGGAATGGCAAGGCGCCGAGAAGCAGCACATTCTCGTCACCTGCCATCGGCGTGAAAATTTCGGCGAGGTGCTGCAAGGCATCTGCCGCGTGCTGCGCGATCTGTGCCAACGCTATAGCGATTACCGGTGGGTCTTCCCGGTGCATTTGAATCCCGCCGTGCGCGGGCCTGTGCTGCGTGAACTGGATGGCATCTCGAACCTCGCCTTGATCGAGCCGGTCGATTATCCGACCAGCCTTTATCTGATCAGCCGCAGCGCGTTGGTGGTGAGCGACTCGGGCGGTATTCAGGAAGAAGCGCCGACCTTCGGCGTGCCGGTCGTCGTGATGCGCAATCATACCGAGCGGCGCGAAGGCGTCGATGCAGGCTTTGCGACGCTGGCTGGCCAGGCGGCGGAGAGTATCGAACGCGCGGCGATCGGCTGGCTCGACGATCCGGCGCGCCGTGAGGCGCTGCGCAATCGCGCGAACCCGTATGGCGACGGCCTCGCGTCGCAGCGTATTCTCGAGAGCCTGCTGGGCCGCCCCGTCGAGGTGTTCAGTGGTTGAGCGCGAGAACAGCGTGCGCGCCGCGCGAGACACCGTGTTGTTTTCGACTGCCGACTGGGACGAACCTTATTGGACGAACAAGCAGCATACGGCGAGCATTCTGGCCGCGCGCGGCTGGCGGGTGCTGTATGTGGAGAGCGTCGGGTTCCGTTCGCCGAAGGTCGGCAGCGGGCGCGACTGGGCCCGCTTGTGGCGCCGCTTGTGGCGTGGCATGCAGTCGCTCGTCGTCGGGCCGCCGCGGCGTGCCGCGAACATCTGGGTGTTGTCGCCACTGATGGTGCCCGCCAAGCATCACTGGCCGTTTGTGCGCGCGCTGAATCAGGCATTGCTGCGCTGGTCGGTGAGCCGGTTCGCGAAAGGACATCGGTTCGTCGAGCCGGTTGTGTGGACCTACCACCCGTTCATGCTGGACGCGATCGCCACACTCGAGCGCGGGCCGCTCGTTTATCACTGCGTCGACGATATCGCCGCGATTCCGGGCGTCGATGTCGCTGCGTTCAACAATGCGCAGATAGCGCTGCTCGCGCAATGCGAAGCCGTCTTCACGACCGCGAAATCGCTGCAGGAGACGTGTCTTCCGTATAACCGGAACACACATTACTTCGGCAACGTAGTGGACGATGCGCACTTCGGTCAGGCGCTCGAAGCAGGGCCGCTGCCTGCAGAGCTGGCGGTCATTCCCGAACCGCGACTCGTGTATCACGGCGTGCTGTCCGACTTCAAGATCGACTTTCCGTTGCTTCTGGAGACCGCGCAGGCGCGGCCGGAATGGCAGTGGATCATCATCGGCGAGCAGCGGGAAGGGCAGCGCAGCGAGCTGTTGGCGCAACTGGAGCGTCTGCCCAACGTGCATCTGTTCGGCTATCGCAGCTACCCGAGCTTGCCGCAGTATTTACGCGGCATGCAGGTCGGCGTGCTGCCGACTTTGCTGAACGAGTACACCCGCTCGATGTTCCCGATGAAGTTTTTCGAGTACCTGGCGGCGGGCTTGCCGGTGGTGTCGACGCCGCTCGACTTCGCGAAAGAACCGCGTGCGGGTCTCGAGGTCGGCGGTGATGTTCAAGCCTTTGTTGCTGCTATCGAGAAACAGCTCGTACGCGGCAAGCTGAGCGCCGACGAGGCGCGCGCGGCAGTGGGCGACAACACCTGGGAACGACGCCTCGACAAGATGCTGCAGATTACTTTTGCCAGCGACAAATCGAGCCGCGCCAGCGCACAACAACGCGGCGGCGCGGAGGTGCGCACGTGAAAGTTGTTCATGTCTACCGCACCTACTTCCCCGATCCACCAGGCGGCTTGCAGGAAGCGATCCGGCAGGTGGCACTGTCGACGCTCGCGTGCGGCGTCGAGACACGCATCCTTACGCTATCGCCGACACCTACGCCGACGGAGATCGACTATCCCGAAGGGCGCGTCATACGCGCCAAATCGTGGGCGGCGCCGGCATCGTGCGATCTGGGCGGCCCGAGCGCATTAATGAAGTATCGCGAGATGGCCGACTGGGCCGACGTCGTGCATTTCCACTTCCCGTGGCCGTTCGCGGACGTGCTGCATCTGCTCGGCTGCAAGAACAAGCCGACGGTGATGACGTATCACTCGGACATCGTGCGGCAGAAGGCGCTTGGCGCTGTCTACGGGCCGTTGATGCGGCGTACGCTGCGCAGCATGTCCGCAGTGGTTGCGACCTCGCCTGCCTATGCGCAAACCAGCGAGACGCTGACGGAATGCGTGTCGAGAGACCGGCTGAAGACCATTCCGCTCGGCATCATCGACTACCGTGATGAACCACATCCGGGGGATGCGCAAAGCGACGTCGCGAACCGGCTGGGTCTAGTCGGCGATGAGCCATATTTTCTTGCGCTCGGCGTACTGCGCTATTACAAAGGCTTGCATACGCTGATTGAGGCTGCGAGCCACGTCGATGCGAAAATTGTGATCGCCGGTTCGGGCCCGGAGCGGGAGCGCCTGGCGGCGTTGGCCCGGCAAACTGGCGCGACCAATGTCGTTTTTGCGGGGCAGGTGACGCACGAAGAAAAGGTCGCGCTGCTCAAGGGATGCCGCGCGATGGTGCTACCGTCGCACTTGCGCTCTGAAGCGTTCGGCATGGTGTTGGTGGAGGCGGCCATGTTCGGAAAGCCGATGGTGTGCTGCGAGGTGGGTTCGGGGACGTCCTACGTCAATCAGAACGGCGTGACTGGGTTTGTCGTCGCGCCGGAACAATCAAAAGAACTGGCTGGCGCGATGAATGCGCTGCTGAGCGATGACGCGTTAGCGGCGGCCATGGGACGAGCCGCGCGCGAGCGATACGAGACGCTGTTTTCAGGCGAGGCGCTTGGCAAAGCATATAGTGCGCTATACCAGGAAGTCGCGTGATGCGGCAAGGGGAAGGGTTAGCGAAATGCAGTGGAAAACGTTGGCCGTCGACCTGGACGGCACGCTGATGCGATCGGATATGTTGATCGAGACGGGTTTTGCCTATCTGAAGGCGCACCCGTTGCGGTTCTATCGTCCGTTAATCTGGTTCGCACGCGGAGGTAAGGCGCATCTCAAGGCGAAGTTGGCCGAGGCGACTCACGTCGACGTTGCGACTTTGCCATATGACTCGAAAGTGATCGAGTGGCTCAAGCGTGAGCGAGCCGCCGGCCGCACACTGGTGCTGGCGACCGCAAGCGATGCGCGCTACGCCGAGGCGATCTCGGGACATCTCGGTTTGTTCGACAAGACGCTCGGCAGCGACGGTAAGGTGAATCTATCGTCCGGTCGCAAGCGTGATGCGCTGGTGCGCGAGTTTGGTAACAAGGGTTTCGATTATGCTGGCAATTCGCACGACGATCTCGCTGTATGGGAGGCCGCCGAGCGCGCCTATGTCGTGAATCCCTCGCCCGGCGTTGAGCGGCGTGCGCACAAACTCGGCAATGTCGAGAGCGTGCTGCAAACACGCAAGAATCCACTGCACGTGTGGATCAAGGCGCTGCGCATGCATCAGTGGTTGAAGAACCTGCTGATCTTCATTCCGTTGCTGGCGTCGCATCAGGTGTCGTCGTGGGTGCTCGACGTGCGCGGCGTGCTCGCGTTTGTGCTATTCGGTCTGTGTGCGTCGAGCGTCTATCTGCTCAACGATCTGCTCGATCTCGACGACGACCGGCACCATCCGACCAAGCGGCGACGTCCGTTCGCATCGGGTTCGTTGTCAATTGTATGGGGCATGGTGGCGTTTCCGGTCCTCGCGATCGGCGCCTTTGCGGGCGCGCTAATCTGGCTGCCGTGGCGGTTTGCTGCGGTGCTGGCCGGCTACTACGTGCTGACGATGGCGTATTCGTTCCTGCTCAAGCGCCGCGTGATTCTGGACGTCGTGGTGCTGGCGATGCTCTATACCGCACGCATCATCGCTGGCACTGCAGCGTTCAGAATGACACTGACGTTCTGGCTGCTGGGTTTCTCGATGTTTCTGTTTTTGAGCCTGGCGCTCGTCAAGCGCTACGCTGAACTGCACGCGACCCGCGCCGCGGGCGGCGCGAAGGCACGCGGGCGCGGTTACGTGGCCGACGATCTGCCGATGATCTCGTCGCTCGGCGCTGCGTCCGGCTATCTTTCAGTGCTGGTGTTGGCGCTTTACATTCAGGACTCGAAGACGACGCATCTATACGGCCATCCGCAGGTGATCTGGCTGGCATGTCCGTTGCTGCTCTACTGGATCAGCCGCACATGGCTAATCACGCACCGAGGGCTGATGCATGACGATCCGGTCGTGTTCGCCGCGAAAGACCGTACCAGCCTGCTGATCGTGGCGTTGATGGGCCTGGTTTTCTGGCTCGCGATATGACGGGCCCGCTCAAGTCGTGGGGGCGATACCCCTATCACCCGCAGGCTGCGCATCCGGTGCCGTGGCGCGACCGGCTGCGCGCGACCTGGGAGCAGGTTGCGAGCGCCAACGGCACGACGCTGGCCTATGGAAATGGCCGCAGCTACGGAGACAGTTGTCTCGCCGCCAGCGATCACGTAGTGCATATGCAACCGCTCGATCGCTTTATCTCCGCCGACTGGCAAACCGGCGTTGTGCGTGCTGAAGCCGGCGCCACGCTGGGCGACGTTTTGCAACTGTCCGTGCCGCGAGGCTGGATGCTGCCTGTCACGCCGGGCACGAAGTACGTGACACTCGGCGGCGCGGTGGCCAACGATGTTCACGGCAAGAACCACCACGTGCGAGGCACGTTCGGCCGTCACGTACGCCGCTTTGCGTTGTTGCGCTCGGAGCGCGAGCCGCTCGAATGCTCGCCGGAAGAGAATGCCGAATGGTTTGCCGCGTCGATTGGTGGCCTCGGGCTCACCGGTGTGATCGCCTGGGTGGAAATTCAGCTGATGCCGATCCGCTCGAGCCGCGTGTCGGTGACGAGCATACGGTTCGGCAATCTCGACGAATTCTTTGCGTTGTCGGAAGAACTCGACAGCAAGCACGAGTACAGCGTTGCATGGATCGATTGCCTGAGCCGTGGCGCAGCGCTCGGACGCGGCATCTTCATGGTCGGGGATCATTCGGCGGATGGCGATCTGCAACTGCCGATCAAGAAGAAGCGCACCGTGCCGGTGACGCCGCCAATCTCGCTGATCAATCCGCTGACCTTGCGCGCATTCAACGCGCTGTACTACAACCGTCAGCAAAACAAAACAGTTCAAAGCGAAGTCGACTACGACAGCTACTTCTACCCGCTCGACGGTCTGCTCGAGTGGCACCGCATTTACGGCAAGCGCGGGTTTCAACAGTATCAGTGCGTGCTGCCTCAGGCTAACTCCCGCGACGGCATGCACGCGATCCTGGAGGCGATTGGGGAAAGCGGTACGGGCTCCTTTCTCGCAGTGCTCAAACGCTGCGGCGCACTGGTCTCACCAGGCCTGTTGTCTTTTCCGATGGCGGGTGCGTCGCTCGCGCTGGATTTTCCGCAGCATGATGAACGCAATCGCCATCTGTTCGAGCGGCTCGACGCAATCGTCCGGGAAGCCGGCGGGCGGTTGTATCCGGCGAAGGACGCGCATATGTCGGCGAGCGATTTCCAGCTCGCCTATCCGGCGTGGCGTCAGTTGGAGGCATTGCGCGATCCCGCGCTGATGTCACGTTTTTGGCAACGAACAACACAAACATGAAAAAAGTCCTGATAGTCGGTGCGACGTCTGCAATTGCGATCGCCTGTGCACGCCGTTGGGCGTCCGAAGGCGCGACGCTGTTTCTCGTCGGGCGGCAG
Organism: Paraburkholderia sp. FW306-2-2C-D06C; assembly: GCF_058781505.1. Classification (NCBI taxonomy): domain Bacteria; kingdom Pseudomonadati; phylum Pseudomonadota; class Betaproteobacteria; order Burkholderiales; family Burkholderiaceae; genus Paraburkholderia; species Paraburkholderia sp. FW306-2-2C-D06C. The sequence goes on from NZ_JBYSWU010000017.1 coordinate 65,176, forward strand.
GCGGAGCGCCTGGAACAGATTGCGGCGGATCTCGTGGCGCGCGGCGCCAAGGCGGCGACGAGCCATGTGCTGGACATGAACGACTTCGATGCACATCAACCGATGCTCGATGCGTGCGTAGAGGCGCTAGGCGGCATCGATGTTGCATTGATCGCGCATGGCACATTGTCTGATCAGAAAGCCTGCGAACAGGATGTGAAAGTCGCGTTGCGCGAGCTGTCGACCAATGGTTTGTCGGTTATCGCGTTGCTGACCCCGCTGGCCAATCTCATGGAAAGCGCGAAGAGCGGTGTGATCGCGGTGATTTCGTCGGTGGCCGGTGATCGTGGGCGGCCCTCGAACTATGTCTACGGGACCGCGAAGGCCGCCGTCACAACGTTTTGTGAAGGATTGCGCGCGAGGCTTTTCAAGTCAGGCGTGCATGTGCTGACGATCAAGCCGGGGTTCGTGGATACACCGATGACCGCCGGCATGCCGTTGCCGGGGCCGCTTGTCGCTACACCTGAGCGTGTCGCGAACGATATCGTGCGCGCGGTCGAGCGGAAGAAGGATTCGATTTATACGCCGTGGTTCTGGTCGGGGATCATGTTGATCATTCGATCGGTGCCGGGGTTTTTGTTCAAGAGGGCGTCGTTGTGAGGGTGCGTCTGGCAGCTGTCGCTGCGTGGGTACTCGGGCTCTGTGGATTGTTCGTCATTGTCAGTTGTGTCATAGGTGTGGTGAGGAGCTATTCTCCCGTACCGTTCTGGGACCAATGGGACGGCTCCCTGGGCGGCTATGTGCGCTTCGCAGACCATTGGTCGGTACTGTGGGAGCAACACAACGAGCATAGACTGCTGTTGCCAAGGTTGATTTTCTGGACGGACATTCGATGGTTCGGCGGGCGCAATGTCGTCGACCTCGTGGCTAATCTTGTTCTGCTCGGGGCCTTGGCAGTAACCGTCGGCCGCATCGCGTCGCGCGGTATGCGCCTGACGTGGACCGAAGGGATTGCGCTTGCCGGCGTCATAGTAACGGTGGCCTTCTCTTGGATACAGGATGAGAACCTGACTTGGGGATTTCAAAACCAGTGGTTTGGCGCCTATCTATTTGCGATGTTGGCGTTCGATGCATTGGCGCGTAGCCGTGATACCACTCAAAGAAGCGGCCAGTTTTTGCTGGCGTTGCTATATGGCGCGCTTGCCGCGTGCTGGATGGCTAGCGGCCTGTTGGTGCTGCCGGTGCTGCTCGTCTTTTCACTCTACCTCGGTCTGTCAAAGCAGCGCGTCGCGCTGTTAGGACTCGCAACCGCTCTGGTATGGGTTGCATACTTCAGGCACTACGTGTCGCCACCGTTGCACGGAAGCGTGCTGAATTCCGTACTCCATCATCCGATAGAGGTGGTTGAGTACGTGCTGCTTTATCTTGGTGCTCCAGTTTGGGCCGCAACGGCACAGCTTCCGCTTACCTATCTGGCTGGCGCCATTGTCGTGGTCGCAACACTGGTTGGTTTGTGGCTCGGACGCGGCCGTGAGACTCGCGCGCCTGCATTTCTCGCTTTCGCCGTTTTTGTATGCGGCTGCGCGTTCATTACCGCCGGGGGGCGCTTACCGTTTGGTATCGAGTCCGCACTTGCGCATCGTTACGCCACGTCGTCACTGTTTGCATGGTTGTCGCTTCTGCTTTACTTCTGGGTCAACGCACGCCGTCCGGGGGCTCGCGCCGTGAACGCCGGGCTGTTTGCCTTGGCGCTTGCCGCGATTTTGTCGTATCAGGGTGCCGCTTTCAGACCGGACCGGGACCAGTTGTTCGCCCGAAAGTTGGCCGGACTCGCGGTGCGCGAGGGCGTATACGATAGCGAATGGACACATGCTGTGTATCCCGCAGTCGAACAGCTTCGGGTTACTGCGCAAGCCGCGCAGGCTCGGGGTCTGTCGATCTTCAAGCGATGCTCGCGGGACTATCCGTGTGCGCCGGAACAAGCTACGGCGAGTCGTGCGTGCGAAGGCGCGATCGATCTGATCAAGCCGACCGGTACGCCGGGTCGATATATGGCCAGCGGCTGGATCTTTGATCAGGATGCGAAAGTGCAGCCGACGGATGTCGTCATCGTCAATGCGCTAAACGATTCGCGGGGCTACGGGATCGTCGGCAAGCAGCGGCCAGATGTCCAGACGCTGCTAAAACTCGACGGCGGCCGTGTTGGCTGGACAGGGTTTTTCCGTGCCGATGGGAAGACTATCCGTGTCCTGGCGAAACGCGGGGATACCTACTGTGCATTGCCCAACACAGGTAAAGTGCCTGAACAAGCTGCCCAATAGCGCGCGTGCTACGGTTCGAACCAGACGGCGATGATGAACTTGAACTGCAGCCCCAGCTGAGAAGGGGCGTTTCGCAAAGCTTAAAATATTGCGTTATCTGGCGCGAGCATGCGTTAGTCCGTGCGCGGCGCATCACCTAAACTCGAGTAATCTGAACGATAGATCAATGAACGATACGCGCATCATTCTCCCGGGTGGCGCTGGCCTTGTCGGCCAGAACCTTGTCGCTCGTCTCAAGCAGCACGGGTATACGAACCTGGTTGTGCTCGACAAACATCGGGCCAATATCGAAGTCTTGCGCAGCGTGCATCCTGACATCACCATCGAGCACGTGGATCTGGCTGAGCCGGGCGATTGGACTCGTCACTTTGAAGGCGCGGACGTTGTCGTGATGTTGCAGGCACAGATTGGTGGCCCGACTATCGAGCCGTTCATTCGCAACAACTTAACGTCTACGACGCACGTGTTGTCGGCGATCAAGCAATTCAAGGTCCCCTACACGGTGCACATAAGTTCATCTGTAGTGGAATCCGTGGGCGACGATTTCTATACCGATACCAAGAAGCAGCAGGAGGAGATGGTGCTTGCATCAGGCATTGAATGCGTGGTGCTGCGCCCGACACTCATGTTCGGCTGGTTTGACCGCAAACATCTTGGCTGGCTTTCGCGCTTCATGCAACGCGTGCCGCTCTTTCCGATCCCCGGAAGTGGGCGCTACATGCGTCAACCACTCTATGCAGGGGATTTTTGCAACGTGATTATCAGTTGCATCGAGTCGCGTATCAGCGGCAAGGTGTTCAACATCACAGGGCTGGAGCGCGTTGACTACATTGACATTATTCGTCAAATCAAGGCGGCCACGAACGCCCGTTGTGCGATCGTGCGTATTCCGTACGGACTGTTCTATGCTCTGTTGAAGGTTTACGCACTGTTCGACAAGAATCCGCCTTTTACGGCGGATCAGTTGAAAGCGTTGACTGCCGGCGACGAGTTCGAGGTGATTGACTGGGAGGGCATATTCCAGATCAAGGCCACGCCATTTGCCAAGGCGATGCATGAAACCTTCAACGACCCTGTGTACAGCCAGATCGCGCTTGAATTTTGATGTAGGGAATATTGATGAAAGACGAAAAGATCGCGGTTTTGGGTGCAGGTCCCATGGGCCTCGGGGTCGCGTACCAGTTGGTTAAAGACGGACGTAAGCCCGTGATATTCGAGGCAGACGACCGCGTGGGCGGCATGGCCGCATGTTTTGATTTCGGTGGATTGTCCATCGAGCGCTATTACCACTTCCACGCGATTTCCGATCACGCGTTCTTTGAGGTGCTGCGCGAACTTGGTATCGAGGACCAACTGAAGTGGGTCGAGACCAAGATGGGCTATTACTATCAGGGACATGTGCAGGCTTGGGGTAACCCGATCGCGCTGCTCAAGTTCAAAGGGCTGAGTCTGACTGCGAAGATTCGCTACGGCCTTCACGCGTTCCTGTCCACCAAGCGCAATGATTGGCGTCCGCTCGACCACGTTGAAGCGTCCGGTTGGATTCGTCGCTGGATTGGTGAAGAGGCGTGGGAAGTGTTGTGGCGCAAACTGTTCGACTATAAGTTCTACGACTACGCGTACAACTTGTCCGCAGCATGGATCTGGAGTCGCATTCGCCGCATCGGCCGGTCGCGCTACGATTTGTTTCGCGAGAAGCTTGGTTATCTTGAGGGCGGTTCGGATACGCTGCTCGAAGGCATGCGCCGATATATCGAGGCTAACGGCGGGGAGTTCCGCTTGCGGTCGCCGGCACAAAAGGTTGTGATTGAGGACGGCGCGATCAAAGGTGTAGAGGTCAACGGAGAGTTGCTGCAGTTCGACAAAGTCATCAGCACAATTCCTCTGCCGTACGTTCCGCGTGTGATGCCGGATTTGCCCGCAGATGTATCCGCAGCGTTCCGGAGCGTGAAGAATGTAGCGGTCGTCTGTGTGATCGCCAAGTTAAAGAAGGCTGTGACGCAGAACTTCTGGCTGAACGTCAACGATCCGGACATGGACATACCTGGCATCGTCGAGTACACAAACCTTCGCCCACTCGGAGAACACATTGTGTACGTCCCCTTTTATATGCCAGGCGAGCACGCGAAATACCAGGAAGCGGACAGTGTTTTCATCGACAAGGTGAAACGGTATCTGATGAAAATCAATCCGGCTTTGACCAGCGACGATTTCATCGATGTGCGCGCGAGTCGTTATCGCTATGCACAGCCGATTTGCGAGCCGGGGTTTCTTGACCGGCTCCCGCCGATCCAACTTCCGGTGAAGGGGCTGCTTGTGGCCGACACGTCCTACTACTATCCAGAAGATAGGGGCATTTCCGAAAGTATCGGTCTGGCGCGCAAGATGGCGAGGATGCTGTGACGATGCCCATGGGGACCGCGAAGGGCCGGCTGGTGTCGCCACGTTTCGTCAAATTTCTTCTGGCTGGCGGGGTTGCGGCCGGCGTGAATTTCGGCAGCAGGATCGTCTTCAATAGTTGGATGCCGTTTTCGGCGGCGATCGTGCTTGCGTATATCGCAGGCATGATCACCGCGTTCATTTTGACGAAGTTGTTCGTCTTTACGGAGAGCGTTCACTCGACATCGCGATCCGCGATGTTTTTCGTGTTGGTGAATCTCGTCGCCGTGCTGCAGACGTGGGTAGTGAGCGTGGTGCTGGCATTTCATCTCTTACCCTGGCTCGGAGTCGTGTGGCACAAGAAAGAAATCGCCCACCTCGTGGGTGTGATCGTACCGGTATTTACCAGCTACGTTGGCCACAAAAAACTGTCGTTTCGTTCACACTAGGTCTGCATCGACTAGGCCCGTTGCCTTATTCGGCGCAATGTTGAAACCAATCTGTGAATACCGTCACGCTCTTCCAGATTGGGCACTTTAACGCCGTGGGCCCGTGAGGGCCCGCCTTCAACTTCTTCCTGGCTCTCACCGATCACTGGTAGGACGCGTTCATTTCGTTTCTGCAGTTCCCACAACACCGTTCTGGCCGAAATGCCGCGCCGCGTATGGCACTTCGGATTGTTCAATGCCGACTTATTACAGCGACACCCCTGTCGTTACAAGCTCGGGAGGCTAAAACAGGGGCGCCGACGCTGCGTGGCGCGTCCCGATTACAATGCGGTAAACTTCCTACCATTGGCCCCACCAACCTGAGAGAAAGCGGAGACCTAACACGTGGACAAAACCAAGAAAAATTTCGAGCGAGACGGCTTTGCCCTCTTGCCGGGCTTCTATTCTGCCGAAGTGATTGACAGCGTTGTCGAGTCGATCGCACAGCGCAAGCTGCAGCGCCCGCTGGACGTAACGATCGATCTACTGGACACCGGCGAGCGCACCCTGCTCGGCCTTCTTTCCGCGCAAGAAATCGCGACTCGGCGCATGAAGATCAACGACCTGTATCTTGACATGCCAGGCGTGCGAAATCTGGCGTTGTCCGACCGGCTCGCCCCGATACTGCGCGACCTGCTTGGTCACGATCCGGCGCTCTGTAATAGCCTGTACTTCGAGAAAGGTAGTCAGCAGCCGCCGCACGTCGATTCGATCTACATGACGCCGCTTACCCCGAATCATCTGATCGCAACATGGATTGCCCTTGAGGACGCTCACGCCGATGCTGGTCAACTCGAGTACTTCCCGGGTAGTCACAAGGTCGAGCAGATGATCTTCAGCAATGGGACGCGTCACTTCGTTCCGGGTGAAATGCCTAAGTGGCACGAATACATGGAGGCGGAAGTCGAGAAGGCAGGTTTCAGCAAAATAACCTTCGCAGCGAAGAAAGGTGATGTGTTTGTGTGGCATGCCAATCTGTTACACGGTGGCGGCCCGATTGCCGATGCGCAGCGAACGCGCAAATCGCTAGTATTCCATTACTTCTCGCGCCCCGATGCACAGAACTTGGACATGAAGTTGGAACCGATGTCGTGCTCCTGCTGGATCAACCGACCGATTCAGGCTGTTCCAGAAGATGTCTTCGCGCGCGCGAGGTTTGAACAAGCCTATTTGGAGAAGTATCAGGATGTCGCGCAGGCCGTTCGCGAAGGCGCATTCGTCTCCGGAATCCAGCACTATGAGACCTTCGGAAAGGCAGAAGGCCGTACCGTCTAACGCGGCATCGATCTCAACGAAGTGGCGAGTCTGTTCGGATCAAATCGCCAAGCGTCCTAGGTGCCAGTTCAAAAGTCCGGTGCCTAGGGCCCGAAGTGATTGTCGTGCGTTCCTCCGATTAAATGGGGCCGAGAACCCGTGCGATCATTGTTGACCCGAAATCTGTAGCGTACTCGCTCAGAACTTTAAGCGCGAATGCGAGCGCGGACGCCAAAGGTTAAGAACCTCTCAGCCGCAGAGTCAATCGGACCGGGCATGTCACTTGCTTCGCCATAATGCCCAGCACGTCCGAAAATAATGCAGGCCCATGAGGCTCACAAATTTTTCAGGTAGGATTGAACGAACTCAGAAAAGTGCAGCCAATTTACGAGAGACAACATGCAGAAGAGCGGCGATGGTGGCGACATCTTTGATCATCGAGACGAGCGTCGAAAGCGGTTTCTGCGCGGACTCAACATTAAGGACAGTACCGGCATTGAAATAGGTCCACTCTGCTGGCCGCTAGTTCGGCGGTGCGATGGTGCGAAGGTCATCTACGTTGACCATACTGATACACCGGGGCTACGACAAAAGTACAAAGACGATGGTCACGTCGACGTCAAGGAGATTGTCGATGTCGATGCTATTTGGGGTAAAAGCACCCTCCATGAAGCTGTCGGTGGTCAGTACGTCGACTACGTCGTAGCTTCTCACGTCGTAGAGCATGTTCCAGACCTGGTCACCTGGTTAAGGGAGCTGGCGGCAGTACTCAAACCCACTGGGGAGGTTCGCCTTGCCGTCCCTGACAGACGTTTCACATTCGATTATTTTCGCCGGGAGACACGCTTACAGGAGGTCCTAGTGAGCTATATTGCCCGCGCACGCGTTCCACAGCCATACTCATTGCTCGACTACTGTTTGAGCGCTGCTGATATCAACACCTTGGATGCGTGGCGTGGGCGCATTGATGCCCGGTCTGTCAGGCGACAACATACTTGGGGTGGTGGCATATATCTCGCGCGTGACGCGTTCGAGAACGGCACATACCATGACGTTCATTGCTGGGCCTTCACCCCGAAATCTTTCGCTCGCCTCGTAGGCGATTTGTCCCAAATCGGTCTGCTTGATTTTGCGTGCGAGGATTTCTGTGACACGGCGCGAAACGAGTTCGAATTTTTTGTCACGCTGAGACGTTCACACGACAAGAAACATATAGCCGACAGTTGGCTGTGCATGGAGCGCGCCGCAAGCAATGCGACCCCAGGAGTTCCGCTTTGGCGCTTGCGCCGCGTACTTGAAGGGTTGCATTCTAGGCGCGCGGGAAATGGACTAACGCCACGCCAATCAGGGCAGCGCAGTGACCTGGATCCTGTGGAACCAATCGCATTTCCGCCCGATTTCGACCCTCTTCAATATCTCCGTGCCAATCCCGACGTTCTTGAGGCAGGGGCGGACCCGACTCTTCACTATAAGCACTATGGTTGGCGCGAGGGCCGCGCTATCCGCACTTTATAGTGCTACCGCCATGTGCCGCGCGCGTTAGCGTTTCGTGCAGGGGACGGCGTGCGGCGCGCTCTGCATAGGCAATGGTCCAGTTAGCGCAAGAGATGCCCCGTATGCGGATGCGGCTTATACGAATAGAGATCGAAGAAATGCTGTTGCCAGAGCGCACACATGAAGTCCATTTGATCCTTGAGCCGCTGGTCGAAGACTCTTGCCGCATCAGCTTCGTCAACCAGCGGTTGCATGTTGCGAACAAGCAGACGTTCGAAATCGTCGATGCAATACTCTGATATCTCCTTGTACGGGATCGCATACGATGCCGCCGTGCATCGTGGATTCAGAGAGATATAGGTACTGAATAACCGCTCAACGATGAATGGCAGGAATGGTGCTGGATCTGTGTGACTCGTGTCCACCATCACAGAGCGTGACACGGGGTGATCCGGGTTGTGCTCAAGAAATTCTGCTATAGGAAGCAGAACTTGCCCGACATAAGATTCCCAAAACTTTTGCGAGCCTACCCAAAAGTTGCAATACGACAGGATGCCGTTGCCGTGCCGAGGGACGTCGTTCAATTGCCAGTCGCTCCCTGACGCATCGAGCAGCGATTGGGCCGCTTGCTGCAACCCTGGATGCGCATGTTCGCCCTGCATCCAGACGTTGAACGACCAATAGGCGAGCTGTGGAAACGGGTTGATAAACCACACGTCGCAATCTGGTCGCGCATCCACGAACTTGATGAAATCTTCCGCGGCAATCCTGGACTTCAACGAGAACTTCGGTGAGAAGAGCCCGGTTGCCGCATGCTTCAGGTATGCCCCACTCCGGTACATGTCGACCAGAATCCTGAACTCGCGCCAAGCCGCAGCACTATTGTCTCTGATCACGAGAGGCAAAAACTCATCGCTCGACAGCTGTTGGTTCGGCAGATAGAGCGGCTCGTAAATCCCGTATTTGCGCATGACGACTCCAGGGCTCTAGTTCGAAAGGACCGAGGTCAGGACGTCCGCACTAAATCGGATGTGATGCTTTTCGACCACATCGTCAAAGGCCTGTTCACGAATCGTCCGGCGTAGCTCCGCATCAGTGGCCATTGACTCCATTGCCGAAAGCCAGCCCTCATAGGTATTGGCGACCAATAAGCCGGTTTGCTCGTGATGAATGCAGTCCTCATAGATAGGGCTGCGTGAATAGATCCCCGGCACCCTCGCGGTACCGTAATTGAGGTACTTGAAGGGATTCTTGCAGCTGTTGAAGAACAGGCTGTCCGGGTCCTCAGCCCCACCAAGCGGCGTAATTGAGAACGCATAGTTGCCGGCAATAAGCGACTGCACATAGTCTGCGTATTGTTTCCTGCTCGTATAGTGCAAAAACGGCAGGGAGAAGATTTCGGGGAATGGGTCGCCGTAGAAATCAAGCGTGTATTCAGGGTGCAGGTGAAAGAAGTCCTGCAGCACCCGGAGCAACACCTCCTTACTGTTGTGCACCTTGATCAGATCCGCATTCGTAAAGACGATCCTGGGCGGATCGGATTCGGCATCCTGCCAGTCACGGTTTGCAGGAATGTACTTCTCCACATACATGCCGTTCGGCAGTAGTACGGGGCTCTCACAATATTGCTTGATCTCGGAGAACAGTTTTGTGTTCGCGACGGTTACGACGTCCGCGATGCCAATCAATGCCTGGATGGCATCAAGTTGCCGCGACATCTTCTTCGCGTTGCTGTAAGACGGAAAGGAGAAGATCCAGTCATCTACATCGTAGATGACCCGCAGGCCGCGGCGCTTCGCCTGTGTCGCTATCTCAACTGCTGCTTGTGAGCTGTGTTTGCTTAGAACGAGCACATCGGCCCAGCTCAGTGCTGCATGAACGCGATCATGGTTCTCAGCGATCGCGGCGTAAACTAGTTGACCTTGGTCAGTCAGGTAGTCCAATGCCTCGGTGACACGTGCCTCCACCGACAGCGACAACGCGTCTGCCGCGACATGGGAAACTCGCTGAAGTGCCAACACCTTCATCATCTATTTTATTGCCTCGTTTGGGCCAGCATGGGGGTTGCCGTCTCGGCTGGGGTCAGCGAGAAGGTCTTAAGCGTTGCTTTGCGCGCGCCGGTGCCGGAATACTCAATGATTGTAAGGCTTGCATGCGAGGGCAGCAGGGCGGGGAAGCGATCCATGCCGATCATCAGCGCGTGCTGAATCAGGCACGCGATAGGACCAGAATGCGCAACAACCACGATTTTTTTGTCGGATGAATTGGCATCCAGCATCTCATCGAGCCATGCCATTACACGGCGGTTGAGGTCGAGGTGAGACTCGCCGTCGGGATACTTCGTAGAGTTGTCGCCATAGAAGCCGGGGTGCTTCTCGACGAACTCGGTTAGCGGCCTGTCAGCAACCGAACCTGCATCGGTCTCGCCGAGGCGCGCATCGATTTCCCACTTGGCATCTGGAAACATGAGACGCGCTGTCTCCTGGGCGCGAAGCCAATCGCTTGTGAGGAAGCGGTCACCAACAAGTTCGACCTGATCGAGCCACTGCCTCATCGCTTTCGCTTGACGTTGTCCCTCGTCGACGAGCGTGTCCGTGCGCGTGCCCGTTACGAGCCGAGCGGCGTTTGCATGGGATTTCCCGTGACGAAAGAGGTAGAGCATCATGACGACGTCACCGCTTCGGTAAAGACGTTTAGCAGCGGGGTAATTGCGTCCGGCAAGCAGTGTTTCTGAAGATGCCGGCGTAGCTCCTGAACCCGTAATGGCGTTTCAAGGCTAGCAGCAACACCGCTGCGTACACTGGTCTCAGAGTCGGGATCGACGAATTGTGCGAATCCATCAAAGTGTTCGCGCGCCCACGCTGAGTCGCTCAGCACCAGTCGACAGCCTGCCAACCCGGCGGCAATCGCAGACAGGCCCGCCGGTTCTTTCGAAATTTCGATGTAGTAGCTGGCTTCCTGCAATGCCGCCCTCATAATCTCAGAGCGGTATGGTAGACCGTCGATGAATACGGAATTGGCAGGTGCTTCTCGACGGCACGCATCGTAGTACGCCCGGTCCCGATATCGGCCGACGAACACGAGCGGCGTGTCGCTGTCACGGAGTGCGCGTATAGCAACCAGTTGATTCTTGTTGGGCTCGATGACCCCGAACCAGATTGCGTATTCCTCGAGGCTATACATCGTCCGAAACAAGTCGGGCGGTGCGGCTTTGGTGAACACAACGTCCACTCCTGCAGGCACGAGCCTTATCTTTTCCTCTGGAGCGGGGAAATGGGAACAGAAGTGTTCCTTCTCAGCGATCGACTTGAAGACGATGTATTTCGCAAGCTTGACGTGTTCGGCGATCATGTCCGCCGGCGGCGGTTGCAGCGCGTTGATCCAGAGATTGGGCCACAGCACGATTGGCTTGCCGGCCGCAGCGATCGAGCGTAGCAGTTCCAATCCACCGCCATGCACTGAAAAATGGAGAACCACGTCGTAGTTATCGATCGACTGCGAGAAGGGGCCATAAATGTCCGCGATATAGCCCTGCTTTTTCAGGCTGTCGACCAGGCTGACGATCTCAAACTCACCACCGCCTTTGACAAGAAAGGCGGAGTGGTACGTCGTGATGAGGATTTTGGGTTGAGCTTTCATAGCCGATGCTAACGAGTCGCTTGCTTGTTGAGGGCGCGCAGCCAGAATTCTGGATCGCTCTGATGGAGCAATTCTCGTGCTCGTCGTTCGACTAGCGGTTTGAGTTCTGCAAGTTTCCGATCATTCGTCAGGATTTCCTCAACTGCTTTAGCGACCGAAATGGTGTCCGCCGCCTCGGCAAACACCAGTTCAGGGAAGCCGACAACTTCGGCTGCCGCGTGCCCGTCGCGCACAAACGCTGGAATGCCTCGATACATCGCCTCCAGAGCCGGAACGCAAAACCCTTCATGGCGACTCGGCGACAGAAGTGCGCTTGCCTTCTCGAAAGAGTCGGAGAGATCCGCATCGTCAAGCACGCCGGAGAAGTCGATGCGTCCAAGTACGCCGAGCCCGCGTGCGTGATTGAGCAGGAACTTTGTATAGTCGTAGTTCGGCATGGTGCCGACCACGGAAACGGAGGCGTCGATGTCACGCTCAACAAGATGTGCCAAAACGTCTATCGCGTCTTCGATGCATTTATGTGGCACTACTCGCCCGATCACCAGCAGATTGATTGCGTGGCCGGATCGCGAGCGTTGCCTCGGAACATCCGTGAAAGCGGGCATGTCGGGAAACACTGGCGGGATCACCAGGATCGATGCCGCGTCGACATAAGGCGCAAGGCTTTGCGCGGTGTGCTTCGAATTGGCGATTACGATGTCAAACTTGGCGAGCTTGGGCAGTTGCCCAATTGCCAGTTCGCATAGCTCCGCCGTTTTGGGTTCGAACGCACGCAATAGACCTGGTTCGGTAATGCCATGGAAGTAGCATACCTTGCGGCATGGCAATTCCAGCAGTGCGTCGAGGTAGGGATCAAAAATGGAATAGCTCAGAAGCAGCGTATCGTCTTCGGTCACTTCAACGAACAGGTCGTCGATCTTGTGAACGGCACGTGCCGAGACATCGAATCGCTGCGCGTAGACCTCGACATCCCAGCCGAGGCCCTCTGCCATTCTCGCCACACCGAGGCAGTGGTTACCCACCGCGTCGCCTGAGAAAATATCCGGCGCGCACACATGCAGCTTCATTTTCCTTGCACTCCTGCAATCTCTGCCAACCGCCACGCATAGGCTCGTGCGACTGCCTCGAACGAATAGTCGCGCACAATACGAGCCTTGCCTGCTTGCGCTATACGCTCGCGCAGCGGTGCATCTTCGATCATGCGTTTAAGCTGTTCAACTGCAATCGACACATCCGGATCGCACCAGTATTGGCCTTCGGAGAATAGATAGTCCCCAGGGCGCAGCGGGACGAGTTCCCCATCGACCAGGAACGCTGTATCAGTCTCGCAGAAATCGACGTTACCGGAGAAATTCGTCGCAACGACAGGTTGACCCAACGCCATCGCCTCGGCGATCACGCGGCCAAACCCTTCACTGCGGTGCAGCGAAATGTACGCGTCGCAGCAGGCCATGAAGTCGATCGTATCCTGGCGGCTCAGCCGCTCCGACACGATATGAATCCGGCTATCCCCAGCGGTAACGTCGCAGACTGCCCGCCACGTCGGATCGTCGTCGCGTACGTTCATGGTCTTGATGACGAGACCAACGCCCGGCGAGTTCGCACCAAAAGCCTGTTTGAACGCTTGCACGCCAGCCAGCGGGTTTTTGCGGCTCAGCCACGAGTTGCCATCGAACATCAGATAGAACAGAAACTCATTCGACGGCAGGCCAAACCGTTCGCGATTGGGGTTCGCAGGCACAGGCACTTCGACAGCCATCGGCATGTGGTAGACGGGAGTGTCGCCCAGGCGGCTATAGACGCTCTGGACGAACTTGCTCTGCGCCCAGATCTCGTCGACCATCTGATCCACCTTGCCGAACGCGCTAGGCCAATGGGGGAGTTCCCAGGGCCACGCGCCAATCTTGTGGGTTGGCGCGTCGATCAATTTGCGACCACCTTCAAGAGCGAGGCGCACCATTTCAGGAGGCGGCAGGCAAAAGAGGCTGATGCCGTACTTGAGATCGTCGCTCAGCAGGTGATCGACCGACGTGTCGAGCTTTTGCGGTCCAGACATCGGCGCGTTGACCAGAACGACCGGCGTCGAAGTCAACTGGAAAACGTGCGCGGCCATCCTGGCATCTTCACCTAAGCCCAGCACGCCTTGCGGAAAGCCGACGACATTCACGCCAAAACCGTATCCGCTGCCTTCGACGTGGGCGTGGTAGCGTCGAGGCCCGGTCGACTTATTCGCAGCAGGGCTTTCTGCCCACTGCACCTTGAGCGAGCCCAATAGCGGATATTCATGCGCGCGGCATTCGTTCCACCAACGCGCAAGCTGTTCTCGACCCGCCTCGGTGTGCACGTCGAAAGCGGCTCGCAGATCTGCGCGCTCGCTTGCAATCAGTTCGAGGAAGCGCGGCAGCAACGACGTGCCGGGTGCCTGCTCATCGCCCATGCGAGCCAACGTTTCGGTAACCCCCGAGGCAGACCATTTGATCGCGTGGTACTCGTCCTGGCCGTGTGCGTCCCACCACGACAGGTAACTCAACCGTTCGCTGAAGCTATCCAGGTTGAAGGCAGCCTGCAGGTCTGGCCGTTCATTCCAGATCAAGCGAAGAAATCGCGGTACGAGCGGTAAGCTGCAATGTTCGCCAGATTCCATGGTGAACAATTCAGCGGGTAACGTTGGCACTGCCCAACGAATGGCCGGATATTGAAACTGCCCGTGTTCGACCCACCACGAAAGGCAGTTCAGCCGCCCGATAAAGCTTTCCAGCGCGCAGGACGCTTGCAGGTCAGGCCGTTCGCTGAGAGTCAGGCCAAGAAATCGCGGCAGCGGCAGCCAGTCGGGATGAGTGCCCCATTCCATTTCGAACAGAGGCGCGGGCACGCCGGGTGGGACCCATTTGATCGCCCGATATTGGAGTTGTCCGTGTTCGAGCCACCATGACAGGCAACTCAGCCTTCCAGTAAAGCTCTGCAGGCTGAATGAGGATTGCAGATCGGGCCGCTCCTTGATGATCAACGCGATGAAGCGTGGAACGTGAGGTCCGTCCTCGCTAACAGGCTCCTCGGGTTCGAGCATAGCCCCGCCGATCGGCGGCTGGGTCCACTTGATCCGCGAATATTCCCGATGGCCGTGCTCTTCCCACCAACTGAGGCAGGCCAACCGGCCCGTGAAAGTGTTCAGGGTGAATGCGTCGCGCAGGTCAGGCCGCTCGGCCGTGATGAGCGCGAGGAACCGCGGAAACGGCATGGCACCGGAGCTCGAATCGTCAATCGACTCCAGCAGTTTGGGCCACGAGACGGGCGGTCTCCACGTTACTCTCGGGCAGGCCTGCTGGCCGTGCGCTTGCCACCAGTCGAGGCAATTCAGGTAGCCCGTCAGGGTACCCAGGTCGAACGCCGCCGCGAGGTCTCCCCGGCTGCCGACGATAAGCTTGATCAGCCGCGGCACCTGCAACCCCGCTTCTTCAAACACCGTTTGTGGCTCGAGCAGGGTTTCGGTGAGATGCTTGGCATCGAGTACGCTCGGCGAAGTCGCGCCCAGCCAATACGTCACCGCCTCCGGATGCCGCTCCATTAGCGACTCGTTATCGAGTTGACGCAAATACTCCAGGTCCTCCGGACGAAGGACCCAGTTGAAGTCGGGATAGGTTTGCCGCGCCGTCATTTCCCACCAGAAATACAGCGTCAGCCGGTCATCCAGCGCTTTGGAATTGAAGCGCGCCAGATCCGCTCTGAATTTCATCAGGAAATAGATCGCGCTCGGCAGGCAAAACAGCTCGCTCGGCGATGGGTGGCGGTACTCAGCCAGCCACTCCGTTTTGTTTGTCTCCGGTAACAGATTAACCAAGGTCTGCAATCCTCGAGGGCCATGCGAAAGAAAAGTCGTCGGCGTTTAGCGTCAGATTCGGCGAGTAGTACGGATCGTTCAGCAGCAGTTCACCCCAGCGCTGCCTCACCAGCTCGGATTCCTTGTTGAAACGGCTGATTTTTTCGGGCGTGTCTTCCGCGCCGCGCGTTGCCGACTCGTGGTGATAGAGCTCCGCATACGGCGTCCACACGTTGCGATAGCCCGCTTGCCGAACACGTAGGCAGAAATCGATGTCGTTATATGCAACGTGCAACTGTTCGTCGAGGCCGTTGACTTCCTTGTAGATCAATTGACGGATCAACAGGCAAGCCGCGGTGACAGCGCTCATCGCATTGCGCAAGCGTGCACGGGCAAAATAGCCCGCCATCGTATTGGGGAAGTGCTTGTGAGCGTGGCTCGCAATGCCGCCTACGCCCAGCACGACGCCGCCGTGTTGAATCGTATCGTCCGGATACAGCAGCTTCGCTCCCACTGCGCCGACATTCGGCTGCAAGGCGACCGAGATCATCTCTTCGAGCCAGTCGGTATTGATGACTTCGATATCGTTGTTCATCAGGCAGACGAAATCTGCCGTGCTCGCGAGTGCGACGCGATTGTTCAGCGCCGAGTAGTTGAACGGCGAGTCGTCGCGCACGACCTTGATACGCTCGTCCGCTTGCAGGCGCGCGAACAGATCATGCGTTTCCTGCTTGACCGAGCCATTGTCGATAATCGTGATCCGGAAATTCGGATAGCTCGATTTCTGGCGGACTGATTCAACGCATTGCTCGACGAGTCCGGCGGAGTCACGAGTCGGAATGATGATCTCGACCGACGGCAACACTTCGGGAAGGGCGTACACGACCTTGTTGAATGCGTCGGTGCCCGGGGCATGGATCGTATGTGCGTTGATATTGTTGCGCGTCAGGTGCTCGTCGAGAGCACGCATCGCAGCGATATGCGCGTACGGCTTGGCTTCGTGGCCGGCCGCCGTGCTTTCGGGGATCATGCGCCAGTGGTACAGCGCACGCGGCACGTGATAGACCGCGTGATGTCCGGCGCGATCCAGCACGCGCAAAGCTAGGTCGTAATCCTGCGAGCCCTCAAAGCCGGTTCTGAAGCCTCCGACTTCCTTCATGACCGAGGTCCGGTACACGCCGAAATGCGAGATCATGTTCTGGCTGAGGAACAGATCGTAGTTGAAGTCGCATTTGAAGTACGGGTCCGATCGAACGCCTTCCTCCGAAATCTTATCTTCGTCGCTATAGATCAGTGCGGCGTCGGGATGAGCGTTGATCATTTCGACGACGCAGTAGAGCGCGAGAGGGTGTAGCTCGTCGTCGTGATCGAGAAGGCCTACGAAATCACCTACTGCAAGTTCCAATGCCGTATTGCTCGACGCGCTAATGTGCCCGTTCGTGGTTCGATAGGCAACCTTGATGCGCGGGTCTTTGGCGACATAGCTGTCCAGTACCGCCTTCACCTCGCTCTTGCTGGAGCAATCGTCGGCAATGCAGAATTCCCAGTTTTCGTAGACTTGGTCGATAACAGAATTGATCGCCTTGCGCAGCCATTTCTCAGGCGTGTTGTACGTCGGCATGACGATGCTGATTAGCGGCTGCAGTTCCCACGTTTTTGAGTGTGCGCGCAATTCTGGATAGATCGATGGGGGCGGTTCGTGCGAGTCGATCCATTCCTGATAGGTCTGCCCGACGGTCGGCGCACCGGCCGATTGTGCGCCTCCACGCCAGGAAGCCATCCGGCGTGCTCGTTCGAGCAGTTCTGGCGGGCATTCCGCGTCTGTGAGCAGTTTGACCTTCAGGTTGTTCACCGAAAACAGTCCCGGCCGCGCGATCGGGTCGAAACGCAACGGACCCACCAGCGGCGGGAAGGCCACCACCTGGTCGACTTTCCCCTCACCATTTACCGCGAGACCGATCGCGGTGTGCTCGGACATCCCGGAACCCGCATCGAAGTAAATCATGCAGGCGGAGGCCGGCATGTTCTCCTTCGCGAGTTCGAACGAAATGCGCACCGCACGCCCAGACAATTCCTCCCAGCCCACCAGTTCGAACTGCGGGTCGCCGTTGGTCGCCTGCCAAGCGAAGTCGGGGTTCGAGGATTTCTCGACGTTATTCAGAGGACGAAGATCGAAGTTCATTTTGTCAGCAGGGAATCGTAGATGTCTTTCAAGGGGGAGAGGACTGCTTGCCACGTCAGGTTGCGCACGCTGCCTGACGTGCCGGCGCGCTTTTGTGTAAGGGCATCGCGAATCGACTTCGCGATACTTTCGACATCGGACGGGTCCAGATAGGCGACGTGCTCGGCGAAGTATTCTTCGGTAGAGCCAACTTTCGTCACCGCGATACGGGCTCCCGCAGCGTGCGCTTCGAGCGCCGCGAGCCCCGGTGTTTCCAGTGTGCTTGGCAAAACGAACGCTTCGCATGCCGCGTAGGCGGAGCGGAGCACCGGCGAATCATGAGCCAGCGTACCGGCGTAAATGAGCTGGTCGCCGCCTTCTGCGAAGCATGCTTTCGCATACTCGGGATCGCGCTGATGGCCTATCAGAACGAGCTTGAGCTCGGGGAACGACTTCATCGCCTTGGCCAGCGCCAACTGGTTTTTGCGCGGTTCGATGTTGCCCACGTTCAGCACGAAGCGATCATGAATCTTGAACTCGCTGCGAAACAACTCAGGCGCAACTGGCTCATAAAAGCTTTCCTCGACGCCATTCAGCACCGTGCCGAATTTTTCGCGGGGAAGGTCAAAGATCCGCGCAAGCGTCTCGCATTCGATATCCGAGTTCGCCACCACGCGATCCGCCAACGAAAACTGATGATGAATCTCGCCGATCGGATAAAGATGCTTGGTCTCCTCCGTCACCCAAAGGCTAGACGAAACCACCAACGGCAAGCCCAACTGTTTGACAAAGTTACAGAAATGGACCGAACCGCCGACGCACGAGAAGAAGTGGACCACGTCATGTTCGAGGAACCTTGGGTTCCATGGATCGAACAGCGTGACGTCCACTCCATGAGCGGGCAGATACTTGTGATACGCAAGCAGCTGTATTTCTCCGCCTCCGGGGGTATGGAAAGCCATTGGGTAAGTGGCGAACAGCACTTTCATGGATGGAGACTCTATCTGCTCAAACGTTTATTCAGATCAACACTTCCTGCCAGCGCACGGGTGGCATGACGCGCCCACTTTTCAAGCGGTGCGAAACAGCGATCCGTGAAATGCGTGGCTGCGATCCGGCCGGCACGTTGCGGAACGTGCGCGTTGCGGCGCAATGCAAAGTTCAGTGGTAACAGTAGTAACTAAGTGTTGGCTCACCGGAGCGCGGGCCGTTGCGCACCCACGTCGCTCGGGGGCGAAACTGATTGTGCTGTCGAGCACGTCGGATCGAAACCGCGAATTCCACATGCGCGAATATGTTTGAGATGTTAAGAAGTGTTCGGACTGGGCGTCTGGGTAGCTTGTCCGTTTTATCATCACGGGCTTGGATATGCGCTTTGCTTTCAGTCTGTTAGCTGCGCGCATATTTTAGCGCCTAACGCTTACGAGGAGCGGACTGAGGCGGAAGCTGCCCGCATACAATACGCCTTCCAAACGAATTCCCTTATAAGCATCGCCGATGCCAGATTGTATCGTGTCTCATCAGCCTGTCCCGCCGTATCGAGGCGTAGGCGGCGCAAGCCTCACTGCAGCGCAGTCGCGTCCGGGGTCGCGTCATCAACCGCCGCGCGTCGGCGCGACGACGGTGGTTGCGGCTCGTAGTGGGCCGGGCAAGCCGGCGCCAGACGGCAAGCGTGCGTCCCGCCTTGCAACTGGGATGATGTGCCGTCCGGCCAGCATCCGCTCATGCGAGGCCAGCCGATGACTCAGCACGTGTTGATCACCGGCGCCAACGGTTTCGTCGGCAAGGCGGTATCGCGCGCATTGCTGCAGCGCGGGGACCGCGTCACGGGTCTGGTGCGTCGGCCGGAAACGACCGCCGACGGAGTCAGCGAATGGCTCCTCGACACCGACGACTTTGAGGGCGTCGACCAACGGTGGCCGCTGGCAATGCATTGCGATACGGTCATCCATCTCGCTGCCCGTGTTCACATGATGCGGGAAACGACTGCCGATCCGCTCGCGGCGTACCGCTCCACCAACGTCACAGGCGCCCTGCGCGTCGCGGCTGCCGCCCGCCGCGCAGGCGCGCGTCGCTTCGTTTTTGTCAGCAGCATCAAAGCCGTTGCCGAGAGCAGCGCGGGGCATCCGATCGGGGAAGACGCTAACCCCGCCCCCACCGACCCCTATGGCATCTCCAAACTCGAAGCCGAACGCGCCCTGATCGAGTACGGCCATGAATCGGGCCTCGAAATCGTGATCGTGCGGCCGCCGCTCGTCTACGGTCCGGGCGTGCGAGCCAACTTTCTGCAACTGATGCGCGCGATCGCGAATGGCGTCCCTCTGCCGCTAGGCGCGATCGGCGCGCAGCGCAGCCTTATATTCGTCGACAACCTCGCGGACGCGCTAGTGCACTGCACAACCGACCCCCGCGCCGTCGGCCAGACCTTCCACGTCACCGACGGCCGCGATCTGAGCGTCGCCGAACTGGCGCGGGCGCTCGCCACGCAACTGCACGCGCCAGCACGCCTTGTCCCGGTTCCCGTCGGCCTGCTGCGCCTCGCCGGCCGCCTGACGGGGCGCTCGGCCCAGATCGACCGGCTGATCGGCGAATTGCGGCTGGACAGTTCCCATATCTGCGAATGTCTCGGCTGGTATCCGCCCTATACCGTTGAACATGGCCTGCTGGAGACAGCGGCCTGGTATCGCTCTACCCACTGACATATCCGACATGCCGATCGCTTCACTCCTTGCTGATCCAGCCGTGCATCTGCTCCTTTGGGCGCTGGTCGCGCTGTGCGCATGCGCCGCGATTCTGTGGGCTTTGCTCAGGAGCGGCCTCGCGTGGCGCCTCGCTACCGACATCCCCAACGATCGCTCGCTGCATACGCGCCCGACGCCGCGCGTCGGCGGCTGGGGCATCGTGCCGGTGGTCGTGATCCTGATCTGGCTCGCGGCGCCCGCGCTGTGGCTGCCGGCCCTCGCGGCGGCGCTGCTTGCTGCCTTGTCGCAGATCGACGACCGCCGCGGCTTGCCCGCGCGCGTGCGGTTCGGCGGCCACGCGCTGGCCGTGGCTGCGCTGGTCGCCGTCTACCCGGCCGACGTGCCCTGGTGGGCGCTTGCCGCGCTGGCGTTCTTACTCGTCTGGCTGGTCAATTTGTACAACTTTATGGACGGCTCCGACGGCCTCGCCGGCGGCATGGCGCTGTTCGGCTTCGGCGGCTATGCGGTCGCTGCGTCGATCGCCGCGCATCCGGACCCCGCGCTCGCGCTCGCCTGCGCAACGGTGGCGGCGGCAGCGGCGGGTTTTCTTCTGTTCAACTTCCATCCCGCGCGAATTTTTCTCGGCGACGCCGGCTCGATCCCGCTGGGATTCCTCGCGGGCGCCCTCGGTTATTGGGGCTGGCGCGAAGGCGTGTGGCCGATCTGGTTTCCGGCGGTAAGTTTTGCTCCTTTTATTGGCGACGCATCGGTAACTTTGCTCAAACGCTTGGTCCGTGGCGAAAAATTTTGGCAGGCCCACCGCGAACACTACTATCAAAGACTGGTGCAAGCCGGTTTCGGCCATGCGTCGACGGCGCGAGTTTGGTATTTCTTCATGGCGGCGGGCATAATGCTTGCTTTGTGGGCGATGGGCCTTGCTGTGGTGTATCAATGGCTGGTTGTCGTTGTCTGGGCTGCTGTGCTTGTGCTTGCCGGTGTCTGCATTGATCGGTACTGGCGGCGTCACTTGTCCCGTTCCGGGCAATCCTGAGGTTCTGCACAATGAAAAGATTCAAGGCCCGATGGCTGTCGTTCAGTGCGTTTGTGTTCGATTTGTGCGCGGTGGCTCTGGCCTGGATGCTGGCATACGTGATCCGCTTCAACGGTCCGGTGCCTGACCCGTTCTGGTTGGGCGGGCTGCATGCGCTGGTCTGGGTGCTGCTGATCTACGCTGTCATGTTCCGCAGCTACGGGCTGTATCGCGGCATGTGGGTCTTCGCCAGCCTGCCCGACCTCGTGCGGATCGCCAAGGCGATCGGCGTCGGCGCGCTGGTAGTCGTCATCGGTTCGGCGCTCGTGCAGCCGAGCCCGGTGGTGCCGCGCTCCGTCCTGATCGTTTCGCCGATGCTGCTGTTCCTTGCCATGGGCGGTTCGCGCGCGCTGTACCGTGCCGCCAAGGAGTTTTATCGCTACGGCGGCCTGGTCGGGCAGGGCAAGCCCGTGCTGGTGCTCGGCGCGGGCAATGCGGGCGCGAACCTGGTGCGTGAGCTGAAACGCTCCGGCGAATGGCGGCTCGCGGGTCTGCTCGACGACGATCCGGTCAAACAGGGCCGCGAAATCTACGGCCATCGCGTACTCGGCGCCATCAGCGATCTGCAGAAGATCACCGCGGAAATGAAGGTCGAGAACGTGATCATTGCCGTGCCGTCTGCTTCGGTGGAAGCGCATCGGCGGATTGCAACGCTGTGCGTGCGCGCTGGCGTGCGCGCCATGACACTGCCGGCGTTGACTCAGCTCACGCAAGGCCAGGCGTTCCTGTCGCGGGTCCGCCAGATCGATCTGGAAGACCTGCTGGGCCGCGATCCGGTGATGATCGATACGCAGCACGTCGAAGCGTTGCTCAAGAACCGCGTCGTGATGGTGACCGGCGCGGGCGGTTCGATCGGCTCCGAACTGTGCCGGCAGATCCTGCGCTACGGGCCGGCGCAGCTGGTGGCGTTCGATATTTCCGAATTCTCGATCTACCGGCTCAACGAAGAGCTGCGCGACAAGTATCCCGAGGTATCGGTGGTGCCGATCATCGGCGATGTGAAGGATTCCTTGCTGCTCGACCAGGTGATGGCGCGGTACTGCCCGCACATCGTCTTTCATGCGGCGGCGTACAAGCACGTGCCGCTGATGGAAGAGGTCAACACGTGGCAGGCGGTGCGCAACAACGTGCTCGGCACGTATCGCGTCGCGCGTGCCGCGATTCGTCACGACGTCGCTCAGTTCGTGCTGATTTCCACCGATAAGGCTGTCAACCCGACCAATGTGATGGGCGCGAGCAAGCGCCTGGCGGAGATGGCCTGTTCGGCGTTGCAGCAGCAGGGCACGAAGCGCACGCAGTTCGAAACGGTGCGGTTCGGCAATGTGCTCGGCAGCGCCGGCAGCGTGATTCCGAAGTTCCAGGAGCAGATTGCGCGCGGCGGCCCGGTGACGGTCACGCATCCGGAAATCACCCGCTTTTTCATGACGATTCCGGAAGCGTCGCAACTGGTGTTGCAGGCGTCGAGCATGGGACATGGCGGCGAAATTTTCATCCTCGACATGGGCAAGCCGGTACGGATCGCCGACCTCGCACACGACCTGATCCGCCTGTACGGCTTCACCGAAGAACAGATCCGCGTGGTGTTCACCGGTCTGCGCCCGGGCGAGAAGCTATACGAAGAGCTTCTCGCCGACGACGAAACCACCACGCGCACGCCGCATCCCAAGCTGCGCATCGCGCGGGCGCGTGAAGTGCCGGACAGCCTCATCGACAACCTGCTGCCGTGGCTGATGCAGCATCGAGTCCCGACCGACGACGAAGTGCGGCGCGATCTGCGCCGCTGGGTACCGGAATATCAGCCGGCGACCGCTCCGGCGTTGCGAAGCGTCACGCCGGCCACGCGGGCTTCCTAAAGTTTGCGATCGCTGCTGTCAGACATTAAAGAAAAAGGCGCTTTTGAGCCAAGGCGGTCGCTTAATCTGTTGAAACAGGCGTTCTGATTCGTCAAAACAGCCCCTGTCGGTCAATGACTTACAGGGGCTTCTTCATGTCCGGTCTTTTCGCCGACGCAAAGGTGTTCGAGCAGGGATGCGATTGCAAAGGCGCACTCGGCTGCCGACGCGTTCTTGCCAGACGGGCGTAAGCGGTCAACTCAGGGCACTTTTGTAAGAATCCTACGTGTGTCAAACCTTGGTGGCGTACCGGGCTTCGTCATCGGGCGCGAAGGTCCTTGAGATACAGCACCCAGCGAGAGAGAATTCGACACGTTTCGGACAATTTGTCTTGGCTATTCAGCATGTTTCGGACAAACAGCCCAGAATCATCTATCCAATTGGGCGCTTTTCGGACATAAACAGGGCCGGTCGACGGTGCGATTCACGTGCGTCGCGGACAGCGGCGCCGCACCCTTGAGATGCCTGGGCTGATTGTCGAAGTGCACATCGGTGATGGGCCTTTGCTTGAGCCGCCCGCGCCCGACGTGCCGCACCGAAGCATCTACCTGCCGAGCGAAGCGCGTGGCTTCCTCGAGAACATGGCAACAGCGCGCGGTTCATCTGGGCGGGTGCTGCCGCAGGAAGATATCGAATCCCGTCTCGACAAAATTCTCACCATTCGGGGCGACTTCAAGCTCAACGACCTGCGCGACCAGGCAAAAACGGTTGCCGACAAGCTCGACATGCAGACGGCCGGCAAGCGCCTGGACGGCATTATCGGCGCACTGCTCGGCACGCACGAAGAAAAGAAGCTGAGCAGCAAGCTGGCGCTCGCGCGCGCGTCGGGCAAACCGTATGACTCGGACCGGCTGGAGCTGTTCGATGTTTTGCATGCCGCACTGGCGGACGAGGTGTTTGCACATCCAGCAAACCCGGCTGCATCGGGAAGAGCGCTTGAGAACTTTGCTTTCTTCGAAGCGTATTTTTCAAATTTCATCGAAGGTACGACGTTCGAGGTTGAGGAAGCCGAGCAAATTGTCTTTCAGGGCGCCATCATTCCGAACCGTTCTGAGGACTCACACGACATTCTTGGCACGTTCCAGGCTGCCGCCACGGCGCCCTGGCGGGGCCGGCCGGCGACGACGGCCGATGACTTTCTTGCCTGGCTCAAGAACGTGAATGCGCTCGTGATGCAGGCGCGTCCGGACAAGGGCCCGGGACAGTGGAAAGAAAAACGGAATATGGCGGGCAACACGCTCTTTGTCCTGCCGGAGCAGGTCCCGGCAACCCTGGCAGAAGGCTTTTCACGCATCAACGCGCTCACTGACCCAGTAGCTCGCGCGCTCATGACGATGTTCGTTGTGTCAGAAGTCCATCCCTTTCAGGACGGCAACGGTCGCACGGCGCGGCTTGCAATGAACTGCGTGCTCACCGACGCCGGCCTTTGCCGAATCGTCATTCCGACCGTATATCGTGAGGACTATCTGCTACCGCTGAAGCGGTTGACCAACGACCGCGAAGCCGGTCCGTACGTAAGGGGAATGACGCGTATTTACGACTGGACTTCACGCTTTGAGTACAACCAGCCACTGCACGATGTGCAGGAGCAGCTCGGGCGCTGCAATGCGTTCAAAGAGGACCTGAAGAACTACCGGCTGATATTTCCCGAGAATTCCGCCTCCACTGAGCGGTAGCCACGCGAAGTCCTGGTAATCGCCGGCGCACGATCGCTCGCCACCAGAGTCTAGTTCACTGTCGGTAAGTCCTATCGCGGGTGACGCGTCAAAGTACCTGCATCCCCTCGGTCTCGGCCACCTTTTCAACAGGTTAAGCGACCGGCTTGCTTTTGAGCGCCTTTTTC
Source organism: Paraburkholderia sp. FW306-2-2C-D06C (assembly GCF_058781505.1). Classification (NCBI taxonomy): domain Bacteria; kingdom Pseudomonadati; phylum Pseudomonadota; class Betaproteobacteria; order Burkholderiales; family Burkholderiaceae; genus Paraburkholderia; species Paraburkholderia sp. FW306-2-2C-D06C. The sequence continues at coordinate 90,214 of NZ_JBYSWU010000017.1, forward strand.
TATTACCGCCGCCCCTTCCTCACCACCATCCACCGTGGCGACTTGAACCGCACGATACTCATATACAGCCAGACATAAGTCGCCGCGAACACCACCACAAAGCAGAACAGATGCAGCGTATGCCGCCAGAATAAAGTCGCCGGCACCACGGCGATCAGGCACAGCAGCCAGAGATACGGCGAAGTCAGCGAATTGCGCCGCGTCAGTTCGCGTGCGGTGCGCGTGCCGACTGCCCAGCGCATCAGCCGCTTATAGACCAGCATATGCAGATGCACGCCATCGGGAATCCCCGGCGACATGCCGCGAATGAACTTCTTCCGGTAGATCGAGAAGCAGGTCTCGAAGATCGGATACATGAAGAGCAGCACCGGATACCACGCCGACACGTCGCGATTGCGCATCACCAGCATGATCGACAGTTCGGCGAGCATGAAGCCGATGAAATACGCGCCGCCGTCGCCGAGAAAGATCAGCCCGGCCGGAAAATTCCAGATGAAGAAGCCGAGCACCGCGCCCATCATCATGAACGATGCCGACAGCACGATCGGATCGGACACCTCGAACGCCACGTAAGCGAGCGACGCGAACATCATGAACGCGACCATCGAGGCGAGGCCGTTGAAGCCGTCGATAATATTGATCGCGTTGGCGAGCGCCGCGACGGCCAGCACCGTGACCGCGCAGGAGATCACCGCATACGAGAGCAGAAAGTCGAGCGGCGGCACGCTGATGCGCGTGACGGCGATATTCAGCAGAAAGTAGGCGAGGGCGGCGGCGGCCATCGTGCAGACGAGCCGCGCGAGCGGCGACACGCGCTTGGTCAGATCCTCGGCGAGGCCCGAACCGAATGCCGGCATGCCGCACGCGATCAACCCCAGAATGCCGCCCGACACGGCCGGATACGTGTGATGCAGCTGCACCGCCGAAACGATCAGCCCGATCAGAATCCCGGTCCCGCCGATGCGCGGCACCGGGCGCACATGGAATTTCTGCACGCCGGCCAGATCGGTGTCGGTGGAGAATTTTTCATGCAGATGCGCATAGCGCACGATCAACAGCGTGATCAGCAGTGAAACGAGAAAGCCGAGCGCAAAACTAAGCATGAAAGTGGGCCTGAGCGATGACGCCGAATTATACAAATGAAATGCGCTGCGCCCGAAAAAGCAGCAGTCGCATGGATCACGCGAAATGTCCCAGATAGTGAGTCCGAAGCGCTCCGCAAAGCCCGCCTGTCATGGATTCCACCTATTTAACGGGGTTTCGCGAAGGCCGTTAACCTGGATGAGGCGAAGTGTAAATGGCGCATCAAACAACACCGCGCGCCGGCGTTTTCCCGATTTCACCGCCGACCGACCAGCCGTTCCGGAGACCCAATGCTCAACAACATCACCATTCGTGGCGGGCTGACGCTAGTGATCAGCGTGTTCGTCGCTTTCCTGCTGACCGTGATCGGTGTCGGCTACGGCGCGCTCAAGCTCGCGAATAGCAGCCTCGACGAAACCCAGCGCAGCGCGGCCGCGCTATCGCATCTGAAGGCGAGCTCCGAGAAGCTGCTGCAAGTGCAGCTCGCGCTCGGCACGTATCAGACGCTCTTCAGCGTCGGCAAGCAGACCGACGATCTGCTGCCGGCCGCGCACAAGGTGCTGGTCGAGTCGAACAAGGACTTCCGCAACTACATGGTCTGCCCGTTCGTCAACGAAGAGGAAAAGAAGCTTGCGCAGGCTGTCGAACAGGCGCGCGCCGCGCTGGTCGACAAGGCCATCGAGCCGGAGTTCAAGGCGCTCACCGACTTCGACTTCAACACCTTCCGCAACATCCAGGGCGAAACCGCGAACAATTTTTACGCAGCGTATTCGAAAGCCATCGATGCGCTCGAGCACGTGCAGGTCGACAATCAGCACCAGCAGGCCGAGACCGGCGCACAGCGTTTCCGCCTGGCAACGCTGCTGTTCGCCGCGATCGGCGCAATCGCCATCGTGATCGGAGTGGCGGCGCGGATCGGTTTGTCGGCGGCGCTGATCAAGCCGGTCAATGTGACCATCAAACATTTCGAGCGGATCGCCGCCGGCGATCTGACGATCGCGATCGCCAGCAAATCGCGCAACGAGATGGGCCAGTTGCTCAGCGCGCTGACGAAGATGCGCGACGGCCTCGTGGAGACGGTGGCGAAGGTGCGCGGCAGCACGACGGCGATCACGCACGGCGCGAACGAGATTGCGTCGGGCAATGCGGATCTGTCGTCGCGCACCGAGCAACAGGCCGCGGCGCTTCAGCAGACGGCGGCGAGTATGGAGCAACTGTCGGCGACGGTGAAGCAGAACGCGGACAACGCGAAGCAGGCGAACCGCCTCGCGCAGGGCGCGTTGGATACGGTGACGCGGGGCGGCTCGGTGGTGTCGCGCGTGACGCAGACGATGGATGGGATCACCGAGTCGTCGCGCAAGGTGGCCGAGATCATCGGCATGATCGAAGGGATCGCCTTTCAGACCAATATTCTCGCGTTGAACGCGGCTGTGGAGGCGGCCCGGGCGGGTGAACAGGGCCGCGGGTTCGCGGTTGTCGCATCAGAAGTGCGCAGCCTTGCACAGCGCTCAGGCGCGGCGGCGAAGGAAATCAAGGAGTTGATCGGCGAATCGGCGGCCAAGGTGCAGGAGGGGGCATCACTTGTGTCCGACGCGCAGAAGACGATTCAGGAAGCCATGAGCGCGGTCCAGCGCGTCACAGGCGTCATGAACGAGATCGAGGCGTCCGCGCTTGAACAGAGCGATGGCATCGAGCAGGTCAACAAGGCGGTTTCACAGATCGACGAAGTCACGCAGCACAACGCGGCGCTCGTCGAAGAAGCGGCAGCCGCGGCGAAATCGCTGGAAGAACAGGCGGCCGTTTTGCGCGACGCCGTCGCGGTGTTTCGGCTTGATGGGAACCCGTCAGTGTTGGCCACCCGTGATCGAGCGTTATTGGATTCCGGCGGCCGCAGTCGTGCATCGCTACCGAAAAACATCTCATCTGTTCAGGTCATTTAAGTCCTGACGCTACTCTGCCCGGCCGGTATTCTCGCGTCGAACGCGGCCCGGAAGCGGTGCCTGCCGGTGAACGCGGCGCGGTCTCGCGGTGGTGGCCCGGAACTGCGCAGTCTCGCGCCCCGCTCGGGCGCGGCGGCGGAGGTGAAAGGCCGCATCGCTCCTGTCCGAAGCGCTGAGGACGATTCACGAAGCCATGAGCGCGGTCGATCACGTTACCCGCGTGATGAACGAGATTGAGGCGTCCGCGTTGGGGCAGGGCGACGGGAACGAACGGGGAACAAGGCCGCTTCACAGATCGACGAAGTCGCGCAGCGCAATGCGGCGCCCGTCGAGGAAGCGGCCCGGGCGACGAAATCGCTGGAATGTCAGGCGACGGTGGCTCGCGATTCAGTAGAGGTCTTTCTACTTGACGATGATGCGTCAGCCATGGCTGCAAAGACATCGCTTGACGGAATCGCGCACCGTCCGAGTACAACACTCGGCGAAATCCCGTGTGCCTTCGTACTACGCGCGCTATCGCGATAAGGTCGCTGGGCGCTGTCAGATTTATGTGTGCGGAGTTCATCGGGCGGTACGTCAAGATAGCCCCATGCTGACTGAACGAGCATGGCGAGGAGGAGCGGGAAACCCCAAATAGCTTTAGGTGGTTCCCGTCTTATTGCCTACTTGACGGAGACGCACAAATTATCTCTAGAACATGACGGAGCGCCAGGCAAACGGATATTTATTCAACCGATTTTCCAACTTGCATGACGACGCGCGCATAGGAGACTGAGGATACTTCCTCAATCTACAGAGATTTCCATGTCACTGCCCCCTCGCCCTGTCTCCTCACTTGGGCGCACAACTCGCCAGCGGTACACGGACCGCATTCAAGCAGTCGCTGACGGTCCAGATACCTTCAACATCCTTATCGATGGGCAACTGCGCTTCCGCTTGGAAGGCGAGAGCCAGTGGCCGGCCCAATGGCGACTGTACGCCATTACGGATGGCGCGCGCGCCGCCCAGTGCCTCGCGATCGAGAACGAATATTGGGATATCGTTTCCCAGCTCGAGTGCGGCGTGCACTGGATGCCGAGCGAGAACATTAGACCCGTGACGAGTAGGGCATCGGGCGACTCAACCTATGCTCGCTGGCCGGAGTATTTGCGCGAGCGCTAATCGATGCCGCTGGTGATGTGTTCATCGCGCAAAAGTCGCCACAGGCCGCGACGAAGTGCACGGCAAGTAAGAACGCCTTGTCATCGCAGGCCGCTATGAGACGCTCCCTGACTGTCAATCCGGTATCCACTTCACGGGATCGCGCATGCCTCGACGAGCAGCTTTCTTGCATAGCACTGCTACGTCGCCCTCAGGAAATTCCGATCAAACGCTGCTGCCCTGATGGCGTTTATCACCCGAAGAGTGTTCGGCGGGCGTCACGCCGAGCCAGGCCATCAGCTGGCGGGGATGCACGAAGCGTGAGAGATCGCCGAGTTCGGCGAGCATGCCCACCGCCGTGGTGAACTGGACGCCGCGCATCGCCTGCAGGCCCAGCACGGCCGGATAGAAGCGCCAGTTAATCACCGCCTCGCGCAAGGCAGCCTCAAGACGGCTGCATTGCGCGAGGCGGTCCTCGATCGTGCGCCGATGCTCCTCAAAGGCCAGTTGTTGCCACGCGCTGTCGAACGAATACTCGCTCAGCCAACGCCGGTGGGCCGGGCCCCAGTTCGCGGTGCCCGTATAGCGCACCCCGTGCGAAAGCAGAAAGGCCTTCACCCGTTGGCGCGCCTGTTTCAGATCATCTTTAGCGGTGACCCAGGCGCGCGCCAGATCCCGGAACGCTTCATCTTCAACGCTCGGTACGTACACCGCGGACAGGTCGCCCGCACGCAGCGAGCGTACAAGCTTGACGGCATCACGTCGATCGGTCTTGACGCGCTCGCCGGGCTTCTTCGGAATCAGCGAGGGGGTACACACCATGCACTCGAATCCTCTTTCGACCAGTTGGCGATAGAGACCATAACCGCACGGGCCGGCTTCGTAGACGATGCGTATGCGGCGCGCTTTGGACTGCAGGCGTTTGCACAGCCGATCGATATCCGTCTTTGTGGTACCGAATTTACCCAGCAGTTCGACTTCGCCCATGCCGATCGCGTACGCCACCGTAATCGACTCCTTGTGAACATCGAGTCCAACGTACGCCGTGCTATCTTGTTCCATGCTGGCCTCCGTGCCGGAAATCGCCGGGTGTGGCCCTGTCCACACCGTGCGGCTCTGGCAGCAATGCTAACCCGCGTTGGATTTCTCGCGGCAGGCCAGCCTCTGCCTCACGGGAAGTCATACTGCCTAGCCCCGACTTGCGTTTCGTGGACCCCATGTGGTCCTAGACCTGTCCTTGCGTCGAAGACGTAGTTAGACAGACCGGGAGCAGTTAGATCGTAGGCACCCGATCTCCTGACTTAATGGGCAATTTCGCAAGCTGCGCACCGTGGCGACGGATCGCCATTCTCACAGGACCACGAAATGGAAATCAAACGTTTTATCTTTCAATCCAACGGCGCGGAGGTCATCAAGGTAACAGGCGCTGGCGTAACGGGTTATATCGCCGCATCCATTCCACTGGAAGCGCTTGCAATCTGGCACCGGCGAATTCGCGCTCGGCTGAAGCGGATCAGCCGGCTTCCGTATCGCCAGCGACTCGGGAAACGTCGCAGATTGAAGCCAGTGCGCGTTCGCACGCGCCGCCTCCGTCCAGAGAAACGCTATCGCGGCCGCATGCGCCATTGGAGCGGCGCCCCGCGCCAATTGTGCAGGCAATAGCGTGCACCTGAACAGCTGTACCAAAGAATGACATTGTTTGAACGGGCGCACGGCATCGCGGGCGTTGATCGCTGTCCGAGCCTGTCTTCGAACCTGAATTGTTGAGGTGAAACGCCGAACCGATTCAACGCGTCGACCTTACTTTCGTGCACTCGCCGTGCCAGGTGCCGCCAGGGTGCCGACTAGTGCCCGAGGTTGCTAAATTAGCGTCACGCTTTGACCAGAGCATCCAGAGCATCCAGCGCATCCAGCGCATCCGGCGCGGCCAGATGTCCGCGCGCCACATTCGCCAAGTGAATATAGTTATACCCGCCCGTGCCATCCGGCGTTTCATTCTAGCCGCCGAACACCCGTAGTTTCTTGAGCTTGCCAACCGCCATCTGCGCTACATACGGCATCAGATTGTTCGGAATCCAAGCCGGAACTTCGCAGATCAAAGCACTATCATGCGCGCCCACCGGATTGAGGTAACGCAGCGTCGCAATCCGCCAGCTCGGGTCCGAGATTTCCAGATCGCGCAGCACCTGCACGGCGATCAGCTTCGATTGCCCATATGGATTGGTCGCGGACAGCGGAAACGACTCATCGGCCGACGAGTCTTCGGCACGTCATAAACAGTCGCCGACGAACTGAACACAAACTGATTCACATCGAGCGCGCATCACGTCGAGCAAGGTCAGCAGACTGACGAGGTTGTTGCGGTAGTGCTCGATAGGCTTCGCGGCGATCCGCCGACTGCCTTCAACGCCGCGAAGCCTCGGCTTCCGCATTGTGCCCGATGGGTCATCGTGTAAAGGCGGCGTCTGCTTGCATTCGCTGAATCTTCCCTGACACTTGGCTCGCGATTGTGCGCTGGCTGTATCAGCAGATTCACAGTCGTCAACCAACATCAACCAGACTGGAATCCTCACGAAAATGAAAAAACGACTTGCTGAACATCTGTTTCCGCCCGACAAGAGCATCGTGCGCTACGGCGGCTTGTCCGTCGTGTCGCTGTTATCGGCTGCCGGGTGACGTATGCGCCACCGTCACTGATGAAGCGGCACATGACACGCGGCACTTGTCTAGAGCAAAGTGAGCGGCAGGCGGGTGAAGAGACGACTTTCTCTTAGCCCGTACGGTGCTCACGATTAAGGAACGCGATCTTCATTTCCATCACTGGACTGCACCTTGCAGTCCGTCACTATTGATGTAACCCGATGACCAATATCCACAGATACTGGCGCGTGTTCTGGGGCGAGTATTTCGCCCTCTTCATGGAGTGCATCCACTACCAGTCGCCGTAGCGTGCCGCCTGACCCGCAGCCGCAAAAAGTAAGTTAATTTTTCCCGGCCGAGTGCTTTGCTGATCTGAAATCAGGCTTTCAGGGACACGCACTCGTGACGTTTGCGTTCAGTTATTCAGAAGAGAGACTGGCATTGCGTCGGTTATCCGTTTCTTCCGTCGCGTAACAGTCTCACTTTCACACTCAATAAAATGGAGTCCGAATGAACGTTTTGAAAAAACTGGCTGAATATCTCTTTCCATACGACAACGGCAATATCGGCCTTCTATTGCTCGCTATCGCGACGGCTGCATTGAGCAGTGGCGTCGTCGCCATATGCTTATGGATCGTGCATTCCCCTCCCGCACTGTCAGCGTCGGACGCGGTGCAGCTCGATTGTCTCGAACGCTGCGAGAAGATGTGCGACGGACAAACCCGTTAGCTGTCGCGCTACGCGAAATTTCTCACCAACTCTAGAGAGGAAACACACATGGGAAACTTTCGATCCTACTGGCAAGTCTTCTGGACAGAATGTCTTGCCATATTCCTTGATTATGTCCAGCCGTTGGTCGTCGTCGCGCGATGGCTGCGTAGTAAAAAATAGAATGTAGTTTGCCATCCGCATTACGCCCACGCCCGAAACAGTGTGGGCGGCTCGCCTCACGATTCCTTCCGCCCGTCTCCTCCTGAGTTTCCCTTCTACGTCATCCGCGCCGCGATCCTTCGCGTGAGCACGCCACAGCTCCATCTTCAATATCCGCTCACCGTGCGCCTTTCGAGGTCGTCCATCCGCAACGCCGTTCCTGCGCATCCTGATTCGTCGACTTGCATCCGGCTTTTCGTGCGCGACGATGGGTCTGTGTTGTTCGCATCTGAACGAACCACCTGTCCCATTCATCAAGGAGAAACTTCATGCAGAGCGATCGTCCTCAGTCCCGTCTGAACTTCATTGACCCGGCTTACGCAGAAATCCCGTGGTATTTCCACTGGCTGTTGAACACCCTGGGCGCGATCGGCCTGGCTGCTCCGTATCTGACGGTGCTGATCCCGTGCTTCGCAGCGGTGTGGGGAGCCGGCCAGTTGCAGTTGCTCTTCGGCTCCGCCGCATACGGAACCGTGTCGGCCCTGATGTCGATGATCAGGACCGGTGCGACGATATTTGGCATCGAGATGCTGTTCACGATGTATTGCACCCGTCACGAGTGGGAGGAGGTCGTGCGCAGGATCATCCACGAGGCGTGCGAGGAATTCCTGCAGCCGTGGTTGCGCTGACCATCCGACGTCCTTTCCATCTTTACCAGGAACAACCATGAGACACCTCGTCCGTTCTGTATCCGGATTTGTCCTGCATTTCGTGCTTGCGACAGCGCTGTATGGCTGGGCACACGCGATCCTGCATGAACTCGCATCAGGGAAGCTGATGCATGCCAGAAACCGACCCCTGATACTGGGCGTCACCGTCGCGCTGGCGGTGCTGTTCTGGTTCCTGTATCACAGATATCACTTCGTTCGGCGCATCGCCCTCTTCATGCTCGGGCTGGCGGTTCTTCAATCTCTTGTCCATCTGAATCGCCCCTGGCTGACGGCGTTTGCCGGGTGTCTGGTGCTCGCGCTGGTGGCAGGCGTCTGGTACCGACGGGCCCACCCGCTCTCGCCGTCAACCCGCAGGGCAAACGTCTCCGACGCCCGGCGCGAAAGTTATTTCCAGGCTGTCTTTCCCGGAGCAGCGTCACCGACGCGGCCGTCGCAGCCAGCAGCGCCTGCGTTCGCCCCTGATCCGGTTCGTGCCGCTGAACCTGTCTACAGTTTTGACGAACTCGTCGCGCAACCGCGTTTCGATTTCTCCCAGATCGTCGGGATGGCTGCGACGAAAGCGAGATTGCTGGGTGCCGCACGCGAAGTTATCGGAAATCCAGAGCGCGCGCGCAACGGCGTCCTCCTGTTCGGAGAGCCCGGCAACGGCAAGACCATGTTTGCCGAGGCGCTCGCTGGCGAACTGGGCGTGCCATTCTTCGCGCTCGACTACGGTTCGGTCGCAAGCAAGTGGATCAATGAGACGCCGGCGAAGGTCAAGGCTGCATTCGCCCAGGCACTGAAGCTCGGCCACGGGGTCTTCTTCATCGATGAATTCGATAGCTACGTCAAACCCCGCGGGGACGGAACACACCACATGGACCGGGACCTCACGAATGTGATGCTCACTGAGATCGTACGCCTGCGCGGCACGCGAATCGTCCTGGTCGCCGCGACAAACAACGTCGCCGCACTGGATAGCGCGGCGATTCGCGAAGGCCGGTTCGACTTCAAGGTTGAAGCACCTCCGCCAGATCTCGAAGCCCGCAAGGCCATACTCCGTCGCTCGGTAGGCGAAGCAATGGGTTTCCATGCGCTCACCGCACCGATGCTCGCAAATCTCGCAGCGCGATGGGAGGGATTCAGCGCCGCACGCCTCGCATCGGTCGGGCGCGAGCTGGCTGACATGCGTCGTGAGGGCGCCATCGGCGAAGGCAGCCTGAGCTTCGATGTTGCGATGCGTGCGATGCGACGCCTACAGGGCTCGAAAGGCAGGCTTCCTGAAAACGTGAAGTCGATCGACGAAATGATCATGCCGGATGTCTCGCGCAACGATCTGCATGATCTCGCCTTCAGGCTGCGACACGCCGACGGCCTCGAGCGGCTCGGCGGCAGCCTGCCGCGCGGCGTGCTGTTCTACGGGCCACCGGGTACTGGCAAGACACAGGCGGCCATGGCGCTCGCTAAAGCCAGTGGGTACGCGTTCCTGAAGACGACGGGGGCCGAACTGCTCGCGAACCCCTCCGCGTGGGACAGGCTCGTCAGGGACGCGAAGGACCTCCGGCCAGCGATCGTCTTCATCGACGAGGCGGACGATGTGCTGGGCGAGCGCCGTATGTCAGGCGTCGCCCCGGTCACGAACAAAGTGCTGACGACACTGGACGGTGCGGACGGGCGGCTGCCGGACGTTCTGTACATCTGCGCAACGAACCATCAGGACGCGCTCGACCGGGCTGTGCTTCGTGGCGGGCGACTTGAAGAGAAGGTCGCGTTCTCGGTACCGGAGCATGAAGCCCTGACGTCCTACGTCCGCATGCGTTTCAGGGTCATGGCCGGCGACGTGTTCGCCGTCTCACGCCACACGATGGACTGCGCTGTCGCCGGTCTGAAAGGCCATTCGATTGCGGATGCTGACGCGGTGTTGCAGCGAACCATTGACGCCGCAGCCGTGCGGCATCTACGCGAAGGCACTGCGGTGATCACCGCGGAGGATGTGCGTACCGCGTTGCGCAGCAGGTTCGCGCTGGGCTGAAGACAGTACCGGAAGCGTGTCGCCTTGCAATCCAGAGTTGGCGCGATATCGTCACGATGTGCGCCACCAGTGTCGCACATCTCCCTATAGAGAAGGAATGACCATGCGACTTCTTATCCTCGAGACCACTTCGTTTGACGCCATGCAAGAGCGTATGGACGCAATCCTCGACGGTCAACACCCCGATTCAACATTCATATTCTTCGAGGAGCCAGAGGGGTTGCTGAGGACCACTACTGCGAAACGCATGGAGATGATCCGGCTGCTGCTGCACGACGAAGGACCGATGACGGCGGAGGCGATTGCCATGCGTCTGAAGCGTGGCAGGATGATGGTAGGCCGCGATCTCGAAGTGCTTCTCGAGTCGGAAATCATCGACCTCGATCGGGATGCACGTTACCTGTTCGAGTTCGATGGCGTCAGGATCCGGTTGCAATTCCCGCACTCTGAACACAGGGTGGCGCAGTCTTGAACACGGACACGTGCGAAATGGTATTTGGTTTCCATGAATCGGGCACCATGCGAATCAGCCGTCTCGAGTATCTATCGGTTCCGGAGGACGGGAAGCTGCCCTCCGGTGCGTTCATCGAAGTAGATGGTCTGTACCTCGTCAGCGCTCCCCAGGGCGGCGACGGTATGGACGGGATCGTACGCGACCCGGCGCACTGGGCGGTGTGTCTGTTCCCGCGCGACGCTCATGGCAACGTCTTGGGCTGGTTCATGGAATTCGATTCAAGACGCGACCTCATTAACGCTCTGGGAGATGGCATCTCGACAAACGCAATCATGTGGCTGCAGTGACGAGCGAGACGATCATGTTGCGGCGAGGATGAAAGCTCTTGTGGACCCCCTCGCCTTCGGGCGAAGCTTCCTGCGACTCTAAACGCTGCGGAGGTCGGTGGCTTGGATCACTGGTACCACCGATCTTTGCCGAACTGTTTCCAGCAAGCGTCCGCGCTACCGCTCAAGGTCTTATATACAATACTTGCCGTGCGACGGGCGCGCTTGCGCCCGCGCTCGTCCGGCCGATGTCGAAGGGCCACAATGTCGGCGCTGCGCTCGGAGCGACAGCGAGCTTCTTTGCGCCCGCGGCGGTGATCGTTTTTTCTTCCTGCCGGAAACTCGAGGGCAAGAACTCGAGTGACGACAGTTTCCGCAGGGCTTTAAGATCATCGGGCGCATCAGGCCGAATGGGTCCCGTTGCGGCGTCCACCGGATGTTGTATAGCGCGCGCATGCCGCCCCGCTGTCCGGCAACTCGGCATCGAGTTCGAAGATCGCATCGACTTCGCGCGCCGGCGCCAGTGCAACAGGAATAGCGATGACGTTATCAGTAGTTTCTTAAATAGTACTGATACTACGATCTTGCAACAACCCGGTATTCGTTTTGTTGAAGTACCCCAACTCCAGAGAGCCGCGCCAGCGACATCCTTCAGGGAAGCCGGCATCTCGCGCTTTCACGTCGACCTGCTGGTCCCGTCGCCCGATGAAAGCTTCCCGATCCGGGCAGTGCCTGAGTTGAAAGCCCACGCCGTTGGACTACCGTATCTGGCGTACCTGTTGGGTACGTCGCAGACAGGCACCCTTCTTTCGCGGCACGGGGCCGTCCCCGTGCGAGTTCCCGATGCGAATCGCTTCGCAATACACAAACTGCTGGTCTCGCAGCTGCGTGATCATGCGAGCACAAAGGTTCTGAAAGACGTACAGCAGGCGGCAGTCCTTCTGGCATGCCTTGGCGAGCATCATCCGGGCAGCATTGAAGACGCTTGCGCTGCGTTGCCGAAGAGTGCACGGCGCCGTACCACGCGGGCCTTGAAGGTTCTGGAGCCTTTGCTGAATCCCCATCCGGCCGCGTGGAACGAGATAACGGAAGCGTTATCGGCCTGAGTGAACACGGCAGGCCGCTGCTGTCCTTCCGCTGGCAGGTCGGTAACGATGCGGCAGGGCAGGGCGGGCGTCCCCGCGGTAGCACGGGCAGCGCACGATAAACCTTACCGCCGACTTCCCAATCAATGGAGACGATAGTTGCCGGTCCAATGGTCGTCCCACTAACACTTCAACGATGGCAGGGGTGTCGGCCTTGTGCAAACCTTTTTATCGCATCGCCCACGGGGTGGCAGAGGACCATTTTGGTGAAGCAGTTTGTTATTGCAACTCCGAAGCGCACAGGAGTATCGAGTAAATCCCTCCGGCTGAGCTGGATGACGCACGTCACCAGTCACCAGTGACAATGCGTGATTCCTCTGGACGGGCGGTAACCGGGTGTTTTGGAGTGCGAGCGCGCAACTTGCGGAATTCGTTGCGTGGCGGAATCCAACTTCCTCCGTTAAATCAACGGCATGATCCTGGAGGCCTGTCTCACTGTGAGACAAACTGCCCTCGATGACGGGTGCTGCGATGCGTCTCCTGATCGTGGGTGGTATGCCCGTGCGCTATACCATGGCTCCCTATCTGTGGGCTGGAAATGAACCGCCACTTGCCACCTTCGGCTGGTACGTGAACCCCGTGCTTGCCCTGGCCGTCGAAACAAGAGTGGGGTCATGGCTTGGCGCGGCGTGAGGAAGGTATGGCGCCTCTAGCTCTCTACCGGCCCCAACGATGACAAATATGAAAGGGGTAATTTCCTCCGCATTTTTGGCTCTCTGCGACTGTCTGAACGAACGGGGCCGCCTCTAAGCGCCCGTCCGGCGTAACCGTAAAAATTATTTTCACTTCCCCCTGAAATCCGCCTCGCACAGTCCGATAAAGGTTGCAGCGGACATCACCAGCCGCTAGACCCGGAAATCCGGAGTCTTCGTGCTGAAAGCGCGCATCAGGGACGCGCGCTTTCAGACGCTAAGTGTGGGCCGCTATCGGAAAATCGGAACTTCTGTTCAGAGTCTACGGAAGTTCGGCATCGGCGCGGACTCGGTCGGCCTTGCGGCGACCGTCATCCGTCTCAGCGCGGCCACGAAGCGTCATTCGCCCGCCCCGCCGCTCGGACATTCAGGCGTCGGTTCCACCCAGGAAGCGGCCATTCAATTCGCGATGTTGAACGTTGCTTCATCGGCCGAAGCGGCCATTGCCCCTGCCTCACTCGTGACTGCCAGTGAATGACCGCTTCCGCGCAAAGCCAACGTCCTGCATCGACCTAATGTCGGCCTTGCCCCCGAGACTCGCCCTGGTCAGGACGAAGGCGCTCAGCCTCCTAATGCCGGAACGGCGTTCTGCAAGATCGCTTCGATCCCTTCGATCCTTTTCCATACGTTGTTACTCAGCAGTGTTCGGGGCATTCCGTCTCACGCGCAAAAAGCAGGATGCAAACACATTTCAGCAAATCCAAACAGAGCCTGGCCCATGTGCCGCAACGGATCGTTTCGACATCGCAAGGCGCCATGCTTGCGGGGGCCGGGGTAGGCTTCGGTCGAGCAATCCGGATCGAGAAATCGGTCAGCGGGCTACTGCCGGCCGCCTCGGATTGAGATGCTGCGTCGGCGGCACCGGCGAATGCGAATGTCGCGTCCTCCATCGACGACATCAGAACCTCCAGAAGAGGAAGTGTCGATGCCGTCGCGCATGGACCGTGCGTGGTGGCCGCGTCTCGGGGCCGAACTGCGCATCCGGATCAATGACCCTCGCGCGCAGCGCCATGTCGTAGAACGCGCCCACCATCGGTAAGGCGCTGTGCGCGCCCTCGCCCCAATAGTCGTTGCCGAGCGTCACACGTGCATCGTCGAAACCTACCCATGCGCCTGCGACCAGTTGCGAATGCATCAGGATGAACCAGCTATCCGTGTTGTCCTGCGTCGTGCCCGTCTTGCCGGCCACGTCGGCGCGAATCCCGAAGCGCGTCCGGATACCTGCGCCGGTGCCCCGGTTAACGACGTCGCGCATCACGTCGACGAGCGTTTGCGCTGCGCCGGCGGGCAGTGCCTGTTCCGGCGATGCGCTCGCGAATTCGGCGAGCACCTTGCCGTCGTGATCCTCGATGCGCGTGACCATGCGCGGTTCGAGATAGGCGCCGCGGTTCGCGATCGTGCTGTACGCCGAGACCATTTCCTTGAGCGTGACGGGGCTCGTGCCGAGCGCGAGCGACGGCACCGCTTCGAGCGGACTCTCGCGCACGCCCATCGCACGCGCGAGCTGTGCGACCTTCTCGGGACCTTCCTTTTGCATGAGCTGAGCGGTGACACGGTTGCGCGAATACACAAGTGCGTCGCGCAGCGTCATCGGTCGGCCGGTGGGCGGTTCCGCGTCGGTAGGCCGCCAGCTCGCATGCCCAGTCAGCGGAATGGCGACGTTCCGGTCGACGATCGTATCGCTCGGCCGCGCGCCGTCCGCAAAAGCCGCGCCGTAGACGAACGGCTTGAACGTCGAACCCGGCTGGCGCCGCGCCTGCTGCACGTGATCGAACGGCTCGTCACTGAAGTCGCGGCTGCCGACCCATGCCTTGATATCTCCGTTGCGCGGATCGATCGCGACAAACCCCGCCTGGATCTGCGTCTTGCTCCGGCAGAGCGCGCGGACGAACGTGGGGTTCGTTCCGAGCTTCCTGAGCGCGGCCGGATCCGATTGACCAGCATCGCGTGCGGCGCGGTAATCGGGCGTCTGCCGGATGAATGTCTGGAACAGGTCGTTGCCCGGCCAGCAGCCCGTGCGTTCGTTCCATGCGTCGTTCGCGATCGATTGCAACTGGTTCGTCTGCCAGTCCATCGCCTGCGTCGCCATCGCCTGCAGGCGGGAATCGATGGTCGCGCGCACGACCAGCCCGTCGGTATAGATGTTATAGCCATTGCGATCGGCCCATGCGATCAGCCACTTGCGCAATTGCGCCGAGAAATGAGGCGCGGTGCCTGGTGGCGCGGTCTGCAACTCGAAATTGACCTTAAGCGGTTGTCGCTTCAACCAGCTGTAAGCGTCGACCTTGAGCTTCCCATACTTGTTCATCTGCCCGAGCACTGTGTTTCGCCGCTGCAACGCGCGCTCGGGATTGAGCACCGGGTTGTAGGCGCTGTTGGCCTTTAGCATGCCGACGAGCGTCGCGCTTTCGAGGATGTCGAGCTGATCGGCCGATTTGCCGAAGTAGGTGCGTGCGGCCATTTCAACGCCGTAGGCGTTGTACAGGAACGGCACCGTGTTCAGGTACGTCTCGATGATCTGATCCTTGCTGTACACGGCTTCGATCTTAAACGCCGTGATCGCTTCCTTAAGCTTGCGCGTGAGGGTCGGCGCGCGCCCGATTTCGTCGGGATACAGGTTGCGGGCGAGCTGCTGCGTGATCGTCGAGCCTCCTTGCCGGTCGCCGGAAAACGTATGCAGCGCGGCCGATGCGATGCGCTTCCAGTCGATGCCGTGATGCTCGTAGAAGCGGCGGTCCTCGGTCGCTACCAATGCATCCACCATGTACGGCGAGATCTGTTTGAGCGACACCCACTCGCGATTGACTGGCTTGAATTCCTCGAGCAGTTTGCCGTCGGCCGACACGATCAACGCTGGCCGTTCGATGCGGGCTTTGCGGATGTCGCCGATGCCCGGCGTAAACGGCACGAGCGCAAGCACGTACAGCAGGAAGAACGCCGGCAACGCGGCGAGCGTCAGCGCGATGCCCCGTCGCGTTGGGTGGCGAAGGCGACGCAGCGCGCTGTTAAAGTCGCGTCTGGCCCTCGTGCTGCCGGCGGCGGCCAGCGGTTGGATGCGGGCCAGCCACCGTGCGCAATGTTCACGAAACAACGATAAATATCGGCGATTCACGGTGGCGGGGCGCTGGCGGAAAAGCCGGGATCGTACCAAAACGGAACGGCGCTTCCGTCGTCAAAAAAGGGCTGCGGCGCACGGCATTAACAGATGATTACATTTGTTTCGTGTGGACAACGTTCTCTGCCTATGGCCCCGGATTTGCGGTGGGCCTTTGCACGCGATCAGGACGCGGAAATATGGTCGAACGCGATTGCATCAGGCGCGAAGACGGAGGCACGCCTCATATGGATCACTCGCTGAGAATGTCGATCCGGGGATCAGGAGGCTGAGCGCCTTCTTCATAACCAGGGTGAGTCAGATTCCAGGTGTTCTTATTGGGGTGCCGTCAAGATTCGGGCTGGCTTGTACGCTTGCGATCTGGAAAGTCCCACTGCATAGGGATCGGCACAAACCGTGCTTCGAGCGGTTGAGCCGGGGACAATCTCATCACAGCAAGTGCTTGATTTGATTAATTGTGCAGCGCCGCTATCGTACGTTGGCGTCCGAATCTTGACGGCACCCCAAATACGACGCCGTGCGTGACAGGGTACTCGCCCTGTCGCGCGAGAACTCACAGGAAGCGTTCACGCTCGCCAAGGAACAGATCAGGCGGCACAGATAATCAGTCACGCACTGTGCCCCCGATGCTCGGACGACCGCTTTTCGGGTTGAACCCGCCACTCGGCAAGCCGAGTCCGGCCCTCAGGCACAGCCCCTCGAACGCGATCGGTAAAATGGCATTAACGCGACCGCGTTACGGATAGCTTCGACAATATCGTACGAGGACGACCGTTCCCGGAAAATCTGCTCCAATACCTCCCAGTGGTATTGCCAGCTGCCTCACCCTGAAAAAGGAAATCCGTTGTTTCAACTCGACAGTTTGCCGAACCAGTGAGGCTGCAGCAGCTGACGCCTGCTCGACGAGCGCTGCGTTTTGCTGCGTAGCCTCGTCCATAAGTGAGACTGCCTGATTGACCTGTTCGATACCAGTGCTTTGCTCGCGAGATGCGCTCGATATTTCGCTCATAAGCGCCGTAACCTGCGCCACGACCGTGCTTACCTGACGCATGGAATCGCCCGCTCCCTGGGCGAGCAACGCGCCGCTTGTCACCCGTTCATTCGAAGTCAGGATCAGATCCCTGATTTCTTTCGCGGCGGCCGCGCTGCGTTGTGCCAGCATGCGGACCTCTGACGCCACCACTGCAAAGCCGCGCCCCTGCTCGCCCGCACGGGCGGCCTCGACAGCCGCGTTTAGCGCCAGTATGTTGGTCTGAAACGCTATTCCCTCGATGACACCAATGATGCTGCTCATTTGCTGGGCGCCCGTCGCCAGCTGACTGATCATCCCGGCAACACGACCCACCTCCGCGCTACTGCCGCCAGTCGCTTCGGACGCGGCGCTCGCCAACGTGCTCGCCTGCATGGCATTCTCGGCAGTGTGTTTAACGGTGGCCGTCAGTTGCTCCATACTTGCCGCCGTTTCTTCCAGGGACGCGGCCTGTTGCTCCGTGCGCCGTGACAGGTCGTCATTGCCGGCTGAGATCTGTGTTGATGCTGTCGCGACGGACTCGGCGGTCTGGTGAACGTGACGGACGACGTCGGAGACCCTCTCATTCATGCTGCGCATGGCGTCCAGCAATTGCCCCGTTTCGTCAGTTCTGTCGACGATGATTTCGCTAGTGAGGTCACCGCTTGCGACTGCCCTGGCGACAGTCACAGCGGCCCCGATGGGGCGCGTGATGCTTCGGGTCATGAAGACGGCGAGCAACGTCGCGGCAATCAGCGCGGCAATCGTGACCACCAAGACAGCGACTTCTGCGACATGCGCCAACTCGGTAATCGTCGCGCCCTGTTCTGTCGTGCGCTGCATGACGATCTGGATCATTGCGTCCAGCGCCTTTCCGATCGGCTTGTCTGCGCCGGCGACGCTCCTGTCCCGAACATCAATTGCCGCCCCTGACTCCACAAGCGGAGACAGTCGGTCCATCGACGCCCGATACGCTCTCGTTGCATCGAAAAGCGCCTCACTTGCCGTCTGTTCGTCCGGGCCGAGATGCCCACCGGTTTCCAGCGCCTTGACAGCAGCATCGATGTCGTCCAGGTTCGCCAGAAATTTCGCGTTGTAGGCGCCCCCACGAAGTACATAGTCCTTGTAATTATGAACGGCATCGCCGAAAGTGCCTTTGGCGTGCTGCAGAACCTTTAGCTTGGCAAGAGTGACCGATTCAAAATCGGTCCATTCATTTGTGATTCGCGTGAGCTTGATGAATGCCGTCGCGCCGAGTACCACTGTGAGGAGCGCAGCAAGGGAGAATGCGATTGCGAGACGCACCCCGATACGGAGATTTCTGAAACGAAGGAAAGTACCTGTCATTGTTTGTCCTTATCCTGGTCGTGAGAATCGAGAACCCCTTCAGATGCATCGCTGCTGGTCTCATCGAACCGATCGGGCTCAGGCAGATTCCGGCAGCGTGCCATGCATCATGTATTACGGCCTGATTCAACGCGGACTTAAGAGACGGAGCGGCACGAAAAGGTTTGCGACCGGATTATTTTTTCATCAGAATTTACCGATAATTGACCAAGTAATTTCCTAATCGCGAAGGAACCTAACTAACCTTCAGGTAAATGCCATAGAGCCTCTGCTAGAGTTCTCGATATGGTCCACCGCAATATCCTGGTGCAAGGTAGAAGACACCCAGGCAGGCGATTCCGGGCACGGGCCGACGCGGCACCCGACAGGTAGTCGGACGGGCATCCAGATCAGTCAGAGCCAGACGCACATCAGGTAGAGGACCCATCTGTTGTTCGATCTGCCACGTTCAAGATCGCTTGCCGGTTAGCGGCCGAACGTTATTGGCTTTCGTGACTAAAAAGATCATCGACAATTCGCCGTGCAGCGCTGTAACCGCCCATCAAGGCATCTGCCTCCGTCGCAAACGGGCGACCGCCGACCTCACCGAAGCGCAGCGGCGAAAATACCGCGACCGCATTGCCTGCCTGAAGAATTCTGACTATCGCCACGTAGCCCGCGCGCGCAGCAGCCCCGGCATTCGGCCGCCAGCTAAAGTCAGATTCGACACCCACCACAAGGGTGTACCCGTGATATTCATACGTACGCGTCATGGCCTACTCCGCTTTCATCTGCCATCCGGCACTCACGGACGCCCGGCATCGCTGCCAGCCGTGTGCGGATCATCTCGAATTGGCCGTCGCGCGCGACAGCCCGATCTGCACGTCGTCGAGTTCAGGGTTGTCTTCCGATTGCTGGACCATGAGCTGCTTGACCCGGACACTTCCCGTACCCAGGGCGTTGTGCCCACTGTCGAGCGATACGCTGCAGCGTTCGACCAACAGGGTTATGTTGCGCTGTTGTTTGACCGAAATGAAGCGACGTTCGAGCAGTTTCACGCCTGCAAGGATGATCAGGAAAATGATCGTCACGCCGAGGGCGGCGGTGTACATCCCACCACCGACCGCCAGACCGATTCCTGCGACCGACCAGAGGCTGGCAGCGGTCGCCAAACCTCGCATGATCTCTCCACGCAACAGGATTGACCCCGCGCCGACCACTATAAATGGCCGCTCAGGATCGAACCGAGTCGGCCGCGTCCGGGCAGAGGTCGGCCATGAACGGTCGTTCCACACATACGCCCTTGAATTGTTGGCAATCGCTATCCCGAGCGGGAGCAGCCTCCGGCTAAACTACGGTTCACAGGCAGCGGTGTGACAGACGTTGAATGATCTAAGCCGCACGAACGCGGTGAACCGGAAGATCCTCTGACCATGAAAGGAAAGGAGAGACCTCATGCCGAGCCTTGAGCGAGCGCGATCGACTATGCTTATCGACTCTGTCTGGCGCATGGTGCTTCGCCTCGGATTTCCGCTCGCTCGCGCCTGGTGGCACCTTCGACGGCCTCGCCATGAGGGCGCGCTAGTAGCAATCTACGTCGGGCAGGCGCTGTTGCTGGTGAAGTCATCGTACCGGACCGAGTGGAGTTTTCCCGGCGGTAGTATCCGGCCCGGTGAGACGCCTGATGCAGCGGCGCAGCGCGAAATGGAGGAGGAGATTGGTCTCTCGTCGTACCCATTACTCCCCGCGGGCAGTGTCTGCGGCGTTTGGGACGGACGAAGAGACCGGGTGCATTTCTTTGAGCTGCACCTCGATTGCATACCCGAGCTGCGGCTTGATAATCGTGAGATTATCGCCGCGCATCTGGCATCGCCGGGGGAATTGCCCGGCATCGCGCTGACAGGGGCGGTCGCTGCGTATCTCGGCAGAAATCTCTGCTGTTAGTTGGCCCTTTTCCTTTCGGGACATCTCGACGGGCCCTGGTGACGGCAAAGCAGCCGCTCGGTCTTCGTCACTTCTGGTTAGAGCGTATGTGATGGCAGCTTTTGAGGAAATTGAGTGACGCTTACGGGTCGAACTGAGCTGCTCGCGACTCGGCTGCGTTCTGCCAAGTTGAGCCGCTCACACAGGCATTCCGACCGTTCGTTGCTGGGCTAGGAACGAGCTAATCACGCGTTAAAAAGCCGGCCATCCGTGTGCGACATATGGGCATAACACGTTAGCACGCTGGACTACCGTTCGATATCGATGGGTGTTGCTTCACATCGCCCGCCAAAACACAGGTCCCAACTGGCGGAAGTTTGTTCGGCCTCCGGCCGGCGTCTATGCTTGATCGGCGCATTCGCACACTATGATCCAGGAGGCGTGTCATGAAATCCGCGCTATGTGTCGCCGTCGTCAGCATGCTTTTCGGAGTCCAGCTGGCGCACGCCGCCTGCTCGCACGACGCCATCTTTCTCACGCTCGGTGATCAGATTCGCGGTTACTCCGCGCGCGCCAACGGAGCGACCGAACCCTGCCAGGTACTGCAAGGGCCGCTCACTACCCTGATGACGGCCGGGGCGACGGTGATCGACAGGAAGGACGCCTTTCACGTTGCGCAGTTTGGCAATGACACCGTCGACATCTTTCCGCGGAAAGCGGAGGGCAATCAGGCGCCTGGTCGCTCGTTCATGCCGGGGATGACAAATGACCTGCCCGGCATCGCGGTGGACTCTCGCCTCAACGACTTCGCCCTGAGCGTTCGTCTCTCGACTGCGGGCGTGATGGTCGTTCCCGCCAATAGCTCCGGGCCGATACCCAATCCGGTCCGCATTACCGATCCGAATATCACCCAATACCAGAGCATCGCGATCGACGGCGACGACAATCTGCTGATCGCGGGTTATGACATACAGGGAACGGCGATCATTGACACGTTCGGCACGAGCCGAAGCGTGACCGCGCCACCGCTTCTGCGCAGCCTCACGGGTCCTAAAACCGACCTGTTTCCGGGCCGCGATGTTTTTTTCTCACAGATCGCCACGTCGATCGCTGTCGATCCTCGTACGGACGAATTATTCGTCTACAACACGACTGCGGATGCGAGCCAGACCCAGGTGAGCATTTTCGCCGCCAAGGCGAATGGCAACGTGCGACCGATACGGACAATCAGCGGTCCAGCCACGGGAATCATCGGCCAACGCTTGCCGCCGCCGGGTAACAGGATCGCCGTCTCGCCGGATGGACGGCTCTTCGTTGCCGAGCCGAACCTTCGCATTCTCGCGTTCGCGCCGGGAGCAAGGGGCAATGTGGCGCCGTCTCAAGTCATCGAGGACTCCACGCCCGGTCCAGCCAACTCCGGAGGGATCGCTTTCCGGTCGGGGCGAGGCGGGCAACAGGATGAAAACGAATGTTCGATGAAAACTGAAGAAGCCGGTAGAAAATAATCTGGTCAGACTTGTACCTCTAGCGTCGAACGATCGCTTTGGTTAAATCTGAAGGTCTGTTCAGGGTCGGTAGCTGACAGAGGCCTCGTGTCGACCAGGGCCTGGATCTTGTCGGGATTTGCGCCACCCGGCCCCAGCGACGCCACGCTCGCAGCCAACCCGCGCGTCACGGCGGCCATGCGCCCATAGTCGAGCGTCGCAGGGACATCGTGAGCAGTATGGTAGTGCGGGTTGCGCAGGTAGGCGGTGTCCGTCACCATGGCGGCCGGATAGCCGTGGCACCAGAAGGAAGAATGATCGCTCAACGCAACCCCTGGCACCCACCACGGCAGCGCCGCTGCTTCGAGCGGAAAATTGGACGACGCCTGAAACGCGTTGACGAACCATCGCAATCGGCGCGCCGAGCGAAGATTGGAAACGAAACCGATAAAGTTGCCACACGCTGGATAGAAGTAACGTAGCAAAGGCGGATACCTTTGCGTGCCCGGCTCGTCCCGGTAGTAACCGAGCATCTCGAGCGAAAGCATCAGGCGTATGTGATCCCCGCGCTGCCGCGCGGCTCTCGCGTACCTCAGACTGCCCATGTCGCCGCGGAAGAAAAACGGCGCTTCCTCGTTCGCGAACGCAACGCAGCGCACAGTGTACCGAGGCGAGAGGGCCTGAAGCATCCCCGTGATCTCGAGGAGCGCGGCGACGCCGCTGGCGTTGTCGTCGGCACCGGGGCTGTTTCGCACGGTGTCGTAATACGCGCCAAGCACAATGATTTCGTCAGACTGAACGCAGCCTGTGAGCGCAACTTCGAGATTGGCACAGGGGACCCCTAGCACCTGATAGTCCTGACGCGTCACTGCACAGCCACGCCTCGTCCACTGCTGCACGATATAGTCGGCTGCCGCGTGCAGCGCGTCCGGCCGGAACACGTTGCGCTCGCCGATGTCTTCGGCGAGAACCTTCACGTGGCGCTCCAACGCCGCAGCCAGGTCAGGGACGTGCGCAGTCACCATGCGATTCTCTCCATCCGTTCACGAACGAATCCCGCCATTGAAGCAGGGGACGGCTACCGGCGAGCGTAACTCCGGCAGCGATTCATATCTCAAATGTGCGCCGCTTCGTGCCCGCATTGCAATCGTCGAGTCGCATGAGCAGGTCCGGGCCGAACGCAACAGCGGCGCGACCGTGGCGTAAGCGCGGCACAGTCCCGCGGCGGCGGCACGTGACCCGGCCCGCGATGTTGGTTTGAACTACCGGCAATTCGTCAACGGCGACAGGGTGGTGATAGCGCTGGCCCGCCATCAGGATGTACAAAGCTCAAGGAGCGCCTTGCCGTCGGTCACCGGTGCGGCGCACGTGCGGCTTCGGCACACGTAGGCCGTAGGGCGGCCCTTGACCGGGTGGCGCCCCCGGCCAATCGGCACATCTTCGGCAAAGGCCAGCACGCGCGCGGGGAGGTATGCGCGGTGAACACTTGTTACCAGCGCGGCGGCGTCCGATTTGTCGCCCGCAAAGATGATCTCGAGCGGGCTGCGTTGCGCGAAGTCCCAAGCGGCAAGGAGGTGCGTGAAGCCGGCTGGCGCCTTGGCGGCTGCGAGCTCGTATCTCCGGAATTCGTGCTCGGCGCGGTCACGGTAGAGATCGTGGCCGGTGAGCTCATACAGGCGCAAGAACGCAAACACGCTCGTTGAGATGCCCGACGGCCACGCATTGTCGTACGGTGCGCGCGGCCTGTGCACCAATGGCTCGCCGTCACACGGTGTGAAATACAGCCCGTCCTCCCAGAACTTGTCGAGGATGAGTGCCGCGAGTTCGATGGCACGCTCGAGGTAGCGCTTATCGAAGCATGACTCGTACAGGTCGAGCAGCGCATTGGACAGGAAGGCGTAGTCCTCGAGAAACCCTGGTACCTTGGCTCTCCCGTCGTTCCAGGCACGGTACACGCCGCCGTCGGGCAGGGTCAGCTCGCTCTGGATGAAATGGGCGGCACGCTGTGCTGCGCTGAGATACTCGAGGCAGCCCGTCGCCTGGAAAGCGGCACAGAACCCTTCGATCATCAGGCCGTTCCAGCCGGTGAGAATGTTGTCGTCCCGGGCCGGGCGCACGCGTCGGCCGCGCGCCGCCAGCAACCGCTCGCGCCAGCCCGCCAGAAGCGCCGCTTGCAGCGCATCGAGCTCGACCGCACGGTGGAGCACTGTAGCACCGTGTTCGAAGTTGCCGTGTTCTGTCACACCGTAGACCTGGCACGCCATTGCACCGTCGGTATCGCCAAGGACTGCCTCGATCGCGGCTGCTGTCCAGACATAGAATTTGCCTTCCTGTCCTTCGCTGTCGGCATCTTCGCCGGCATAAAAGCCGCCACCGGGGTGCGTCATGTCGCGCAGGACGTAGGCGATGGTTTCCTCCACCACGCGAAGCCAGGCCTGCTTGCCGGTCAGCCGGTAGGCGTCCGCGTACAGCTTCACGAGCTGGCCGTTGTCATAGAGCATTTTCTCGAAGTGCGGCACGGCCCAACGCGCGTCGACACTGTAGCGGGCAAATCCACCGCCGAGCTGGTCGTAGATGCCGCCGGCCGCCATGTGGTCGAGCGTGCGTTCCACCGCGTCAAGCAGCGCGGGCTCGCCACTTCGATGATAGACGCGCAGCATGAGGTCATAGCAGCTCGGGTTGGGAAACTTGGGGGCGCCCCCAAGCCCGCCATGGACCGGGTCAGTGTTCCGTGCCAGGGCGCAGGCTGCCTCTGCCGGCAGATCCCCGACGCCGGCGGCTTCGCCGCCCAGATTCGCTTGATCGAGCTGTCGGAACCCCTCCCGAAACTGCGCAATAGTGTCGCGCAGCTCCGCTCGCCGATGCCGCCAGGCTTCGCTCAGAATCATCAGCACGCGCACGAACCCGGGGCGGCCATAGCGGTCGTCCGGCGGGAAGTAGGTGCCGCCGAAAAACGGCTCTCCCTGTGGCGTAAGGAACACGGTCAGCGGCCAGCCGCCTCCTCGTCCCGTCAACTGGCTGACTTGTTGGTAGATGTTATCGATATCGGGACGCTCCTGCCGATCGACTTTGATGCTGATGTAGCGCTCGTTCATCAGGCTTGCGATACGCGGATTCTCGAAGGATTCGTGTGCCATGACGTGGCACCAGTGGCATGCGGCGTAGCCCACGGAGAGCAGGATCGGCTTGTCTTCCTCGCGGGCGCGGCGAAACGCCTCTTCGCTCCACGGATACCAGTCCACCGGGTTCTTTGCGTGTTGCCGCAGGTAAGGGGAGGTTTCAGTGGCGAGCCGGTTAGTCATGGCGGTCTCCAGCCGGGCTTACGCGCCGGTCATCATGACAAATGTCGCGCAGAGCCCTGCGCTGTGCAAGTGTGCGGCTGGCGGGTTGCTGGCCGACGGTTTTCCCTGCGCGCACGGAACCTGGGCGCACGCCCTCCGGCCTCGATCGCCGTCCGTTTCGTGCTATCGGGGGATTGCCTGCCGAGCCACATCGCGCAGGCCAATCGCGGCACGGCAGCCGTACCCGCCCGGAGACTGCTGTCGGGCGTGGCTTGCGGCATGGGGGCGCACCGGGAGGAAGTTCCGCCGGCTTTCGGTCGGCGCGCTATAGGGTCGCGATGAACTCGTTCCACGCGGTCCCTTGCAGGGTCTCGGTGGTGGCGTGTCCACAGGCGCGGATGATCAACGCTGCTCTTTCGAGCTGTTTCAGATCGTCAGACTCGACGATGTCCACCACATCGAAGCGCCCGAGTGTCAGATAGCTGTCTTTCC
Organism: Paraburkholderia sp. FW306-2-2C-D06C; assembly: GCF_058781505.1. Classification (NCBI taxonomy): domain Bacteria; kingdom Pseudomonadati; phylum Pseudomonadota; class Betaproteobacteria; order Burkholderiales; family Burkholderiaceae; genus Paraburkholderia; species Paraburkholderia sp. FW306-2-2C-D06C. The sequence goes on from NZ_JBYSWU010000017.1 coordinate 115,876, forward strand.
AGGTGACCGCAGGGCATTCGGCCTTGATTTTCCCGGCGACTGTGGCGGCGAGTTGTTTCAGGTCTTTGGGATCCTTGAACGCGTCAGGCGACAGACGGCTAAGGATGACGTACGTGGCCATGGAATACCTCCGTACAAATAATTGACCCGCAACAGGGCACGGCAGGCACACGAAGGAAAATAGCCTCCCATCAAGGGCTAGCGCCCCCGTGCTCTTTGATTATAGCGGTGCCCCACGTCCTGGGTGCCCGAAACCCGGTCGTATCGTTTTCAGAGCAAGGGATGTCCCGAGACGCGACCGTGCCTTCGGCTTTCGCAAACCGTCGAATAAGCGCCTGGTGTTGAACCCGGCTGGTCGCGATCGTCGCAAACCGGCCAAGAGCAGACATTCGACCGGGCGTCTTGAATCGTTGACAATTTTCGCCCGGCTGTGCGCCTGAGATGCGAGAAGAAAGCGCGTCGATCGACGATCTGACGTATAAACCGCGACCCGCCGCCACGTGTCGTCGGCGCGTTGCCATCAAGTGCATGGCCGCCGCATGGAAATTACAACGGACTCGCGGACGCGTATCTGCGCCGGCAACTACTCGTCAGGGCGGGGAAATTCAGGTTTGCCCTAGCTAAAGTATTTGCGTCTGTTGTCGATATGCAGTGTAGGCACCGCCCCGTTTAATTTGCCTCATCCGCCGCCATGGCCAAACATACGCGTCCCAGCCGTCGTAAGCGCTTCCCGATGTGGATTGGCTGCGTATTTACGTTGTATATGCAGGCCCTGTTTTGTAAAGAATCAGTTGCCGATAGCGTTGGGTTCGTCGATGACACGATTTCGAAGGGCAGCGCGAAGGGCCTAGTAACGACGGCCGCGCAGCTGTCGGACGCTATGTTTCCGCATGCGAGACCTGTCGGTCGCGACAGCGCCAGGCTTTTGGCCGATGCCAGTGTTCTCTGGCTGACCGGCGACGACGCGATTTCCGTTGCCGGCCCAACACGGCAACGCGTGGAACCGGTGGCGATTGTCCGTCGAGATCAATCCCGTGTTGTGTCGTTAGTTTACCTGACTTGCCGGCAGAGATACTGCGGCGCCTGGTTGTCCGTACTCGAGGTTCAGACCGATCGAGTCGACGTATTGGACGACACAATTTCGCTCCCGGTTGATGATGTCGGGGCTAAAGAAGGCTGCGAGGGAGCCCTGCGCGGCAGCCGGCCAGCAGGTGTCGGCCATTGTCTGTTCGGGGCGTCTGCCGATAGCAGTAGTGGCGACGGTAAGCCGGTTCACGCTGGGGGCAGCGGCATCCTGGACTCCGTTGCAATTTACCGTGACAGCGACGCCACCATGCTTATGCCATCGGCTCTCCCGCGATGCTAGTTCCAACGGTTCGCTTCCTGGTGCGTCAAAAATGCCTTCTGAGGCTTGGCCGATCCATCCCGAAACCGAAAAGTGAACCTCAAGTGCGACGAATTGAGTTTGCCTCCCTGCTAGCTGGTCTGGTCAGTCTCATTCTTTTGTCCTTGTGCGGTTGTCAACAGCAAGACCACGCTTCTTCGAGCACACCCGTGCCGACCGGGACCACCATTACTGCGTTGATATGGGCTCCAGACTGGCCGGAAGAGATGTTCCAGATTGCTGCTGAATTCAGCAAGCTCAATCCAGACATACGCGTGAATGTGCAGTTCATGATTGGCAATTCGGTCGAAGAAAATATCAAGCCCCGGATCGCCTCTGGCAACTTACCGGATTTGGTGAGTGTCAACCCGAATGCGTATGCGGCTGAATTGGCCGATCAAGGCATTCTGGCCGACGTTAGCAAGACATCAGCATGGAAGAACATGCTCGACCCTCTCAAGAGGGACTGGACCAGTCGCCAATCCAGGAGTTTTGGAGTATCCGGTGGAGTGGCTACGACGCTGATCTATTACAACCAGGACAGGTTCGCGAAGGCAGGGATCAAGGAACTGCCGACCAATTTTCACGAGTTCCTGATGGTTTGCGAGCAGCTCAAACGTGCGGGATTTACACCCATTATGTGGAACGGTGGCTTCCCGAACATGCTCGGCAACGGTCCCTTCGCTTCCGGTTTCGCCAACAATGTGGTGGCACGCGAGCCGGCTTGGAAGAGAAAAATCGGTGATGGCACGCTGGATTTGAACACGCCTGAGGTAGCCGATATTTTTGCCAGGATTCTGCTGATGGCAGAACGTGGTTACGTACAAGAGGCATTCATGGCGACGGATTACGATGAAGGCATACGGTTGTTCAAGGAAGGCAAAGTTGCGATGGCTTTTCACGGCAGTTGGGCGGCCGGCCTTATGCTGCGCGGCAACCCCTTCGAGGTTGGCGTGTTTATTCCGCCCTGGAACGCGCCTGACAAGCGGGTGGTGCCTGTGATCGGCAGCGAAACTGGGTTTGCGGTGTGTGAGACTCCCAACAAGGCCGCAGCGATGCGTTTCCTCGAATTCATCGCCGGGAAGGGGTTCTCCATTCTCCAAAGAAAACGCCAGAACATCCCCCCGTTCAAGCAAGTCCCGGGAATGATCGTGAGCGATCAGAAGATTGTCAACTACACTAACATGGTCAGTCGCTATCCGCTGACCGCCAGCCCGTACTATTCAGTTCTACCCTCCAACTCGATCGAGCGGCTGCATCAATTGATGCAGGATGTGCTGTTCAAGAAGATCACGCCCAGACAGGCAGCAAAACTCCTGGACGAGTCTGTCAAGAATGAAGCAAAGATGCAATACAAATGAGCTCAATCATCGGTTCGCTGCGAAGCGCTTTCGCGTACTTCTCGCTGGATCTACTGCGCCGTGTCGAAATTCGTTACCGGCTGATCACCGCGTTCATACTGCTTTCGCTGATACCGATACTTATTTCGGGTTATATATCGTATGTAGAGTCGACCGCAGCGATCAAGGAGAACGCGGAGATATTCTCGAAAGAGGTAGTCAAGCAGGTATCCAAAAACATCTTGTTGCGGATGGAACAGGTCGAGACGGAAAGCAGCCTCGTTGTGCTCTCTGATCGAGTTCAAGGCGCGCTTACAAGGGTTGCAAACGGCAGTGCAAAGGAGCAGAGCGAGGCGCGCCAGGATATGACCCGGCTGCTCCTGGAGCACTACGGATCGGTTGATTTCATCAACCAGAAATATCTGCTGGACAGCAACAACCGAATCATGGACACCCAGGCGTTCGCGCAACTGACTCGGGGTGTGATGCGCCTGGTCAAGCAGGCTCCCGATCGGAATGGCCGCCCTTACTGGGGCAGTTACGACAACGGCGTTGGACAACAAAACATCGGGATGGTGCGTGCCATCATCGGCAAAAGCAACAATCACCAGATCGGCAATCTGGTTCTGGTTATTCGCCCCGAACATTTCTCGACGATTTTTAATGACGTCGCCTTGGGGACCGGAACGGAAATCTACGTTCTCGATTCCAGCAACAACAAGCTGATTGTCCGTGCCGACGGCACACCCACGGACACCGATGGGACGGCCGAACCTGGCCCGATAAAAAAAATCGCGAACAACGAGCCACGCGGCGAGCCGAGTGGTTTCGTCGACTTCGAGGGCAAGCGCGGGAGGCGCTACCTTGCCGCGTACACAAGAATTCCTGGCACGACATGGTTTGTGGTCAGCACAATCCCGGAAAAGAAGTTGACGGCAGAGGCACAGTCCGTGCGCAACCAGATCGTACTGGTTGGTATCTCGGGATTCCTGCTTTCGATCTTCCTGGCCTACTTCATTTCCCACAGCATTTCGGCACCGCTTAAAGAACTGGTGCGAAAGATGCACGATACAGGCAACGATGCGGGAGCCGAGACGGAGGCGCTTGCGGAAGCGCGCACTGATGCTGGCGGTAAGGATGAACTAGGCAGACTGGCGCAGCGTTTTGAAAGAATGAGTGCGGCGATCAAGCAGAAGATCCAGAAGATCAACGAGGTCAACGCCTCCCTTGAGCAGACCGTCATCGAGCGAACGGCGGAACTCGTCACCAGGGAGCAGGAGTCGCGAACGTTGATTGAGAACTCGCCGGACACGATTACCCGCTACGACCAAGACCTCCGCCGCATTTACGCCAATCCCGCTTTCTGTGCCTTGGCGGAGTGCAGCCTCGGCGTATCGCTCGGCAAGCGGCCCTCGGAGATCCCCGGCGGCCCTAATGCGCTGATCTACGAGAAGAAGATAAGCGAAACCATTTCAAGCGGGAAAAGTGCGCAATTTGAGCTGAGATGGGTCAGTAAGGATGGTCAGGAACAGTGCACCCATATCCGCCTGACTCCAGAGATTGACCGGTCGGGCAAGGTGAACTCGGTGCTGGCTGTCGGTCGTGATTTGTCGGACCGGATAGCATTTGAGGCGACAATCTGGAAACAAGCCAATTTCGATGCGCTGACCCATCTTCCGAATCGCCAGATGTTTCAAGACCGTCTCGAGCATGAAGCCAGAATATCGCATCGCTCCGGGCAGCATATGGCTTTGATGCTGATCGACCTGGATCGCTTTAAAGAGGTCAACGACTCCTTGGGACACGACACAGGGGACATCCTGCTGATCGAGGCCGCCAGGCGCATCACGTCGTGCGTGCGCGAATCGGACACTGTCGCTCGACTTGGTGGTGACGAGTTCACCGTCATTCTGCCCAACCTGAATGACACCGAAAGCATTGAACGGATCGCAAAGACTATCATCAACAAGCTGGCCGAACCCTTCAAACTCGGCTCCGATGAGGTTTTCATTTCTGCCAGCGTCGGCGTCACACTTTACCCCGACGACGCCAGCGAACTTGATGTCCTTTTCAAGAATGCTGACCAGGCCATGTATGCGGCCAAAAACGCTGGGCGTAACCGTTTCAGCTACTTCACGCCCGACTTGCAAGTGGCCGCAGAAACGCGCCTGCGTCTCACGAGCGATCTACGTGCCGCCCTGCATGGCGAACAGTTCCAGGTTTATTACCAGCCCATCGTTGACCTGGCGACTAGGGAAATTTACAAAGCCGAGGCACTGATCCGCTGGCTGCACCCCGAACGCGGCACGATCAGCCCGCTGAATTTCATTCCATTGGCCGAAGACACGGGGCTAATCGTTCCCATCGGCGATTGGGTGTTCAAGCAGGCCGTTCATCAGGCACGGCAATGGCGCAGCCGATTCCATCCGTCTTTCCAGATCAGCGTCAACATGTCACCGGTGCAGATTCGTCAAGACAGCCTCGTTTGTATTCAATGGTCCGAATATCTCATTCGGGAAGGGATGCCCGGGCAGAGTATTGCGGTTGAAATAACCGAGGGGCTGTTACTGGACGCCGAATTGAACGAAAAACTGCTGACCTTCCGTGATGCGGGGATTCGGATCTCGATCGACGACTTCGGGACTGGTTACTCGTCCCTGGCCTATCTCAAGCGCTTTGACATCGATTACCTCAAGATTGACCGTTCATTCGTACAAAACCTCGGCTTTGACGGCGGCAATCAGTCGCTTTGCGAGGCAATGGTCATGCTAGCTCACAAACTGGGATTAAAAGTCATTGCCGAGGGGGTGGAGACGACAGAGCAACGTGATTTTCTCATCGCCGTGGGTTGTGATTTTGCCCAGGGTTTTTTGTATTCCGAGCCCGTTCCGCCTGATCAATTTGAGGTGTTGGTGTGGCCGAATATCGAGGGCAAGCAAGTCGCGGAAAGCTAACTCCAATGTCCGCTTTCGGCGTTAATGTCGGTCCGCTTCGGGTCGAACTCGGTCATGCGTCGCAAACGACGACGAGCTTGTATGTGCACGTCGACGAACACTGTCAACGTTGTGAAAGAGAAGACGAGCCCTGCGCTACTTACGCAACGTCCCAACATAGGCCGATCAGTGACCCCATTGGGTGGAAGCGAAGTTTCCTCGACTGGGCGTCTGGAGCACGAAGCTGTCCGACAAGGGGAGTAATCAAGTGGCTCAGCGCGGCGTCACGCCGGCGCGACTCAAGATTATTTTTGCTCGGTCGATGACGGGCCTATCGATCATGCGTCCGTCCATCATGACCGCATGTGAATCGCGCGTTGCTTCGATTACTTGTTTGGCCCACTCGATTTCAGCCGCCGAAGGAGCAAAAATCCTACGAGCTGCGGCGAGCTGTGTGGGATGCACACATAGCTTTCCAAGGAACCCGAGATTTCGCTCGAAGCGCGTTGAGCGTTCGAATACCTCCATGTCGGCGATGTTTTCAGTCGCACCCGAGATAGGGGCGGACAGACCGGCGGCACGGGAAGCGATGACCATTCTTGAGCTTGGATAGATCGAGCCCACCATTTCTTCCGGCGGCAACTGGAGTTCGGTCTGGTAATCCATGCTGCCGAAAGCGAGACGGCGGATCTGCTTATGGCGGTCGACGGACTTCCCGACATCGCGGCACTGCGAGCTGCTGGCGTGCGTCGTACGCGCCTGCGCTCTACGCGCCGCCGCATATTTCGTGGCTGCTTGCTACCAAGGCGACAGCGACACGACGCTCGCGGCCAATCCGAGCGTCACTTCGCTCAGGCGACGAAAATCAAGCGTCGTCGGGACATCCTGCGCGGTGTGGTAGTGCGGATTGCGCAGGTAAGCAGTGTCCGTCACCATCACGGCGGGGTAACCCTGGCGCCAGAAAGACGAGTGGTCGCTCAATGCGACGCCCGGCACCCACCACGGCAGTGACGCTGCTTCAAGCGGAAAACTGGACGAGGCTTCGAATGCGTCGACAAGCCATCGCAGCTGACGCGCCGAGCGTAGATTCGACACAAAGCCGATAAAGTTGCCCTGGGCTGGATAGAAGTAACGCAGCAGAGGCGGATACCTTTGAGTGCCAGGCTCGTCCCGGTAGTAGCCAAGCATTTCGAGCGAAAGCATCAGGCGAATGCGATCCCCACGCAGCCGCGCGGCGCGCGCGTATCTGAGGCTGCCCATGTCGCCGCGGAAGAAAAACGGCGCCTCTTCGTTCACAAACGCGACGCAGCGCACGGTATACGGAGGCGAGAGTGTCCGGAGCATCCTGGCGATCTCGAGCAGCGCCGCGATACCGCTGGCGTTATCGTCAGCTCCGGGGCTGTGCCGAACGGTGTCGTAGTGCGCGCCCAGCACGATCAGTTCGTCAGGCTGAACGCTGCCCGCGGTCTCGACTTGGATATTCGCGCAGGGGACACCGCGTACCCTATATTCCTGACGCGTCGCTGTGCAGCCATACGCAGTCCATTGCCGTTCGATATAGTCGGCTGCCGCGTGGAGCGCACCAGGCCGGAACACATTGCGTTCGCCGATTTCGCCGGCCAGAACTCTTACGTGACGCTCCAATCCTGCGGGCAAGTCGGAGACGTCCAGTGTCAGCATGCGTTTCACTCCTCTGTCGAACGCGATCTGGATGGCACCGCGCGCGCTACATGTCGATGCGGATGGGGATTCGCCGCGGACCGAAGGGGCGATCGAACCGCGCAAACCTGCCGGCCACTAGCGTGCCGCACGAGGGACAATGGCCCTCGGTCGTGAGCCGATAGTCGTCGATGCGATACCAGTCGCGTACGATGAGCGCGGCGCCGCATGCGGGGCAGAAGGTGGTGCCGCCGTCGACGTCGTGCACGTTGCCCGTGTAGACGTATCGCAAGCCCTCCGCGAGCGCGATCGTGCGCGCACGGGTGAGCGTGGCGGGCGGTGTGGGCGGGACATCGGTCATCCTGTAGTCGGGATGAAATGCCGTGAAGTGCAGCGGCACGTCGTCACCCAGTTCCTTCACAAGCCACTGCGCCTCGGCGCGGATTTCCGCGTCGCTGTCGTTCTTGCCGGGAATGAGCAGCGTGGTGATTTCCAGCCAGACGCCGGTTTCGTGCCTCAGATATCGAAGGGTGTCCAAAACCGGCTCGAGGCGCGCGCCCGTGACCCTGAAATAAAAATCATCGGTGAACGCCTTCAGGTCGACATTGGCCGCGTCCATGGTGGCGTAGAAGTCGCGCCGCGCCTCTTCCCCCATGTAGCCGGCGGTCACCGCTACAGCCATGATGCCGCGTGCGTGGCAGGCGTTGGCCACATCCATCGCGTACTCCGCGAAGATCACCGGGTCGTTATAGGTGAAGGCGACGCTTTTGCAGCCATATGCCTCGGCTGCCTCGGCAATCGCCGCCGGGGCCGCCGAATCGGCAAGCGTATCCATCTCGCGCGACTTGCTGATGTCCCAGTTCTGGCAGAACTTGCAGGCCAGATTGCAGCCGGCGGTACCGAAAGACAGCACACTGGTGCCGGGATAGAAATGGTTCAGCGGCTTCTTTTCGATCGGATCGACGCAGAATCCCGATGAGCGGCCATAAGCGGTCAGAATCATGCGGTCATCGACGCGCTGGCGCACGAAGCAGGCGCCGCGCTGTCCGGCGTGCAGGCGGCAGTTGCGCGGACACAGGTCGCACTCGATGCGTCCGTCGTTCAGAAAGTGCCAGTAACGGCCGGGATAGGGCGATTCCTTCATACCTGTGGCGGCCTTGACGATCGCTACGGAACTTCATTATCGACCGAATCGTTGCGCGTGTGATCTGACAGGCTGTCCTTCGCGTTGAAACCGTCGCGTGATTATCGATCGTTCGCAGCATCGTGTCGCTGCACGGCGAAACCTGGCGCGCAAACAGCAGCGAAGGCGTGACGCGATTTGCGTTGGCGTTTCCGTGCCGGCTCACGTTTCCCGCAAAGCAACATGCTGAAGCCGATCGGAGCCGCGTAGTTCGTTGGCTGGTGCTCGAAGTCGAAACGTGCAATGCTGATCCTGTCCCGCCGGATAGCCGGCGCAAGGAGGATCGCGGACATGAGCATCATGCTGAATCACACCATCGTGCACTCGCGCGACCGGGACGCCGCGGCGAAATTCTTCACGGAGATCTTCGGCCTTCCCGACGCGACTCCGTTCGGCTCGTTCCTTGCAGTGCGACTCGGTAACGACGTCACGCTCGACTTTTACGGGGCCGGTCGTGAGGTTGAGTCGCAGCACTTCGCGTTTCTAGTGGGCGAACCGGCATTCGACGAAATTCTGGGCCGCATCCAGCGTCGCGGGTTGCCGTACTGGGCCGATCCCGTTCATCGCCGGCCGGGCGAAATCAATATGAGCGACGGCGGCCGAGGCGTCTACTTCCAGGACCCGAGCGGCCACAATCTCGAGATCATTACGCGCCCATACAGCAGCGACATTTCGCCGTGACAGGCCCGTAGATTCTCGGAGAGTTTTTCAAACAAAATCGGTCGACTATGGCCGACCGCATCGGGCAGACGTCGGCCATTTGCGGACGTTGGCTGAAGGCACCAGGATTTTGCATCGCTTCCCAGGTTTACTACGACGGCACAGTTACTACACTTCGTAAGGGTCGCGGATATTAGGTGGGCGGCCTTCTCAATTAGTTGCACGCACTACACGCTGTCGGAAAGAGCAGTTACACGCTGCACATATGGTTCGTGCGGCACGCTCGTCCCGCTGATCCATCAAACAGGAGGATCCAATCATGCAAACTGTTATAAGGAGATATTCCGGAAAGGGTGCAAAGGAGTTGTTCGATCTGTTGGAGAAGCGCACGGCTGACGTCGAAGAACTGCTGCGTTCGGTCAAAGGCTTTGTCGGCTACACCCTCGCACGCAGCGGCGATGGCGGATTCTCGGTGACTGTTTGCCAGGACAAGGCCGGCATCGATGAAAGCGTGCAAAAGGCGAAGGACTGGATCGCGAAAAACGCCGGAAACACGGGCGCGGCCGCGCCGGAAGTATCGGAGGGATCAGTCCTCATTCACCTGAAGTAACTTCGCCTTGCGACTGGCAGCGCGTGAGTTCAGCGGGCGGATTGGGACGTATGTAACCGGCCTCACCGGCTGCTCCTCACGCACACTTCTTGCCAGGTTCGTCCAGACCGGCCTTTGTACGTTGATCAGGAAGATCCCACAGAGCGGATTGGGAATTCGGCGATCTCGTAACGGGCTGCTGATGGCTTGTCTTGAACCCGGCAGCGCTCTCCGGGAACGAGCAATACCACGCCGCTCGCCGGTCCAACGTACGGCAATCCGTTTTCTTCTTCATCGAGCGGCGAGTCGCGGACAAGCCGCGCAAGCGACTCATGTCAAACTTTGAACGGCTGCTCCGGAGAGGATTGACTGGCCGGAGTGGGTCGTGAAGCGCCAGTCATGTCTCCGACAACGGTCGTTCTCGAATGCGATGGCCCCGGGTCGAGAAGCGGTCTCACTGCTATTGCGATAACTACCTCCCACTACAACCTGCTGATCGCCCGACTGATGTGCGCAGCTGCGAGCCATCATGATATCGAGGCCCTCGAGCTGCTCAGCCTGCGGCGATCTTGTCGAGATGATGGCTGAACGGGGTTTGTTGCTGGCTCACAAAACGCGACAACACGTCGGTGCTGTACATCTTTGAAGCGGTAACCATGCGGGACGGGAGAACGTCCGGCCGGGACAGCCGGCCGGACGCGCGCGTATTACGGAGTAGGTGAAACAAATACGTCCGTGCGATTGGCCGGATTTTCCGTGGTTTGAATGAAGAACGGCACAAATGGGAGCGCGCCCACCCTCACGTCGAGTCCCTGGTAGTCTCCGATGAAGAAGCCCCTCGCGATCGGTGCCGTCTTCATGTCGAACGGGCCAGCAATATGCAGTTCGTTGCCGAAGCTCTGCCCCCCGTTGCTCGACTCCGTGCGCCAGTAGTTCGTCGGCAGCGTCGTCGTATTGCCGTCCGCCAGGTCGCGGAAGTCGTCGTATGTGACGCCCACGACGCCCGACGAATTGACCCGCACCGACGGATTGAACGCCGGCCGCCCTGTGGGGGTGTTGACCCGTATCGGCGCGCTCCAGGTCCGGCCGCCGTTGGTGGACGTCGACAACGCGACCTCGTCGAAGTGGCCGCCGTTGAAGCGCGAATCCTGCCAGACCACATAGAGCTGCCCGGTTGCCGGGTCGATCGCCGGCTCGGGGATGATGTCGCCCGTGCGCAACGGTTCACCGGTGTTGGGGTCCTTTACCCCTACGGTGCGCAGATCGGCGATGATTTGCGGCTTGGTCCATGTGGCGCCATCGTCAGTCGATTTGATGAACGCAACCTTGGAGGCCGTTACGTTGAACGGCGGGGTGATCAGGTTGAAGAAGTCGTAAAGCGTCCCGTTCTGCGAGTCGACCACGATCTGGTTACCGATCGTCTGCTGCCGTGACGGGGTCGGCACGATGATGCTGGGCGAGCTCCAGGTCAGACCGCCGTTGACGGTCTTCGAGAAAAACGCCGGTCCGCGGAACGCGGCTGTGTGCCGATCGGCATACGGATTGCCGTTTGGTGACTCGAGCCGGTCCCATACCGTATAGGCAACACCGTTCCTGATCGGATTTGCCGTCACCGATTCCTTGTCGTTGAAGAACTGCGTCGTGGGCTCGTTGTCGGCGATGATGACGCTCAGATTCCCCCAGGTCAGGCCGCCGTCCCTGGAGACCGCGGCGGCCACCGAATTGCTGTTGCTGGACTGGTTGAAGGAGATCGACACGGTATAGGCAGTACCGTCCGGTCCGATGGACACCCATGGGTCGGAGGCGCGCTCGTATCCGAGTCCGTTGGCGCAGGCGCTGAAGGGCAGGGGCGTCTCTGTCCAATGCGCGCCGCCATCGAAGGAGGCGCCCGCAACCAGACCGTGCGCGCCGCCGTTCGACCAGCGATCCTGCTGCCATACACCGATGATGTTCGACTGATTACCCGGGTTGACCGCCACCCACGGCTCGACTTCGGCATTCACGTAGTTCGTGCCGGGTCCGCCGATGGTGCAGGTGGCAAAGGGGCTCGGGCCGGAGACCAGTACGGGTGCCGCCCGACTGGCTGTGCTCGCGGCCATCGCTGCAAAAAGTGTGGTACCGATCAGAACTGCAACAGGCTTGCTGCGGCGCATGGAAGTCTCCAGTATCCGTATGCGGCCTGCGACAGCAGAACCGGTTGCGTGTGGCGGCTGGAAAACGGCGGGGGCGACATCGGTCCCGCCTGCCCGGGCGTCAGCCAGGAGATCGTCGGCGTGCCTTGTTTCCGCCATTCTTTGCTCGCCATACTCTGCCGCTTCAACTGCCACAGGCCGACAGCGCTGGTTCGCCAGCGCGTCGGCCACGACTCCGTCACAAATGGTCAGCCAGTCCCTGGCCGGTCGGCAATGTCATTACCCTGCCGCACCGACAGCGCCAATTTCCGGCTATGAAAACTGCCACGTGGAGTGGGCTTTCTCAACATAGGTCGCGCCGGGAAAAATTGCATGAAGATTTTGTTACCGACAGGTCTTGTCGCCGCACTCGGGGGAGCGGTCTTGTGCGGCGCAACTGAGGCAAGCGCTAACCCAACTATCGGCAGGCGAAGAAGCTGATGCAGGCGTGCCCCTATGTGTTTCGTCAAGCATTAGGGGCGGATTTCGGTTGGTAGAAAGTGCCGTCGCGCAGCATGGCGAACAGCACGTCGCAGCGTCTTGTGGCGAGGGCGATGAGCGCCTGATTGTGGCGCTTGCCCTGCTGGACCTTGCGGGCGCACCTTGTTGCTGCGCCCAGACGGGTGTGAGATTGCCCCAGGCTGAGGTCAACATGGTTGCGGGCGGTGTTTCAAAGCGCAGTGCCTGAGCCGCCATCAACGATCGCTTCTCCATGGAACAGCAGGCGCTGATCGGTCCGGTTGGTGAACGCGCCGATTGACTACGACCCTGCGTTAGGCAGCAACCGGCCAACTACGGCCTTTGGCCCGCGCTCTCGCCCGGACATTCGAACGTCGGCTTTTTGCCAAGGCAACGGACCTTCACGCGCCGATCGTGACCCTCGGCCATACCCGCCATTCACGTTTCAGCAATAGCGACCGGCCATCCTCCTTGACGCCATCTACATCAGCGTCCGCTTCAGTTTTCGGAGCGTCACTTTCGATCCCTATGTGCACGTCGCAATTATGCGCAGATCGTACTGGGGGCACGTGGTTGTTTCAGCGGCGATGCGGCTTCTGGCGAGATCGATCAGCGTAGATCTCGACCGCGCTGAATTGCGCCGCGTGCTCGCGACACTGAGCCGCCTCTCGGCGATTTCGATTTCGCCGAAGAGGCGCAGCGCGGCGCCTTTGAGGCTGAGAGTGGGCCTGACATCTGAGAGAGATTTCGCTGTTCGTGTGGTCTCCCGTCGGATACCGCAACGGTGAGCCGTGTCTTCGCCGGTTCAATCCGCGAATGGCCGGGTTGCAACTGTCTACAGCTCGTCCCCGACGTTGAATGAATGGCTTACGCGGTTAGCCCCAGCTTTGGGGAGCTGCTTACAGCGCCCAGGCTCCGCTTATGCACAGCGCTGATCGCTTGACCGACGGGTCATTTGATCGTCACCTTCGGAGGGTCCCGAAAGGCCACTCCGGAACTGACGGCGGAAACCGGTAGCCGCACTTACGGATGCGGATGAATCGGATCGACCCAATAGACATCTTCCGGCGGCTCGGCGGGCTCGATATCCAGGTTAACGACTATCGGCTCTTGACCGCTACGGACCACAACGCAACTGAGCACCTCGGTCTTGCTCGCATTGATCTCTTGATGGGGTACGAACGGGGGCACATAAATGAAATCGCCAGGCCCTGCCTCTGCGGCGAACTCGAGATGTTCACCCCATCGCATACGTGCCCTGCCGCGCACAACGTAGATGACGCTTTCCAGTTCACCATGATGGTGGGCGCCCGTTTTGGCGTCGGCGTCGATGGTGACCGTACCGGCCCAAAGTTTGCTGGCGCCCGCCCGGGCGTGAGTGATTGCAGCTGCTCTCGTCATGCCAGGCGTTTGGGGCGTATTCATATCGAGGCGGGAACCCGGAATGATCTTGACGCCGTGATCGCGCCAATTCGGCTTAGCCTGAGAATTCATACCATGCTCCTCGGAACGCTGAGGAATCCCCGACACAACTGCAAAAAATTTCGCGAATAGGACGATCGCGAGACCCGACGGCTTTGGGCTGCGATCTGTTCTCCTGCGCGACTGGCTGCAGGCCGTGGATTGACCATCTGCAGTGAAGTATAGTCGCTCGCGTCATGAGCAGACTTGCCTCTACCGGGCATGCTGCGCGTCACCGTGCTGCGGCGCATTTATTGCCCATTACTCCACGCTTGATGGCTGCAATTTGGCCGAGCGCGGCCGCTCGGCCAGCTCCAAGAAGCAGCCGCCGGAACGCGGCGCGGACGGTGCCGAACGCGACGGGCTGACGGAGCCGCTTCACCAGCCACTGGCGCGATCGATTTCCGGGGGCGCGGCTGGAGGCTCTGCAGCGCCGTTCCATAAACCGGACCATCTGCGTTCGATCTTTTCTGAGCTCGACTTTGACCACCGACCCGCAGTAAGCTGATCGAACCGACGTCCCGGGAAGCCGCCATGGCTCTGTTCGTTGTGCGGCATCAGCACGCTGCCGAGCGCTGCCCCGCTCAGGATCCCTATATGGGGGCCATGCTATTGAATCACCTGAGCCGCCCAAACGTCGCGCGGCACGGGGTGGAGATCCGGGGCGAGGCCGTCGTGCGGGGTGAGCACACCTTGTACCTCATCGTGGAAGCTGAGGATGAGGGCCGCCTGCGCGAGTTCATGAAGCCGTTCCAGATGGTCGGCAGCCTGGACATCTACCCCGCCTCGACATGCGCACGCGTAGTCGCCAGCGGCGGCTGCGGCGCAGCGCTGCCCGTGAGCGAACTCGTGCCGGCGCTGGATCCCGAAGAGGCCTGCCAGAAGGCTATTGAAGCCGGCCTGGTGGTCCATCGCGCGCATCCGCTCAACTGTGAGACTTCGATTCCTGCGCTGATCGGCGGCGTGGTCATGCCGAACGCCCACTTTTATGTCCGCAATCACTTCCAGATCCCCGACCTCGACCCGGCCGCCTTCCGGCTCGCCGTTGGCGGCCTCGTAGAACGACCGCTGAGCCTTGGCTTGCGCGACCTCCGCAACATGCCGTCGCAGACACTCATCGTCACCCTCGAGTGCGCCGGAAACGGCCGCATGAAGTTTGACCCGCCCATCGAGGGCGAGAAATGGGACCTGGGGGCCGTCAGCACCGCAGAGTGGACCGGCGTGTCGCTGACGGAAGTGCTGGACCGGGCTGGCGTGCGGACGGGCGCGACGGAGGTGTTGTTCCGGGGGGCGGACGGCGGAACCGTGGAGGGCCACTCAGGACCGTTGCGCTTCGAGCGCAGTCTCCAGCTTGGTCATGCCCGCGATCCTGACGTGCTGCTGGCCTATGCGATGAACGGCGAGCCGCTGCCCATTCAGCACGGCTACCCCGTGCGCCTCGTCGTCCCGGGCTGGTATGCCGTGGCGTCGGTCAAATGGCTGACTGAAATCGAGCTCATCGACCGGCCGTTCGTCGGGCATTACCAGGCCGCCAAGTATTGGTATGAGTGGGAACGTGATGGCGCGGCCGTCCGCGAACCGGTCACGCTGCAGCGGGTGCGGGCCTTGATCACCGAGCCGGCGCCTGAGCAGGAGGTCCGGTGCGGTGAACTGGCCATCCGCGGCGTGGCCTGGTCCGGCGCCGCTCAGATAGCGCGCGTGGAAATAAGCGTGGGCGGCGGAGGCTGGCAGGGGGCGCATCTCGTCAGCGAGCGCAAGCGTCACAGCTGGCAGTGGTGGGAGCTGATCACCCGGGCCCATGCGCCGGGCGTCGTCACCTTGCGTGCCCGGGCCACCGATCTTGCCGGCCGCACTCAGCCTGATCTCGCCGAATGGAACCGGCTGGGCTACGGCAACAACGCTATCCACGAAGTGCCGGTTCGGATAGTGTGAACGGTCGACTCGATTTTCCGCCTCGAAGGGACATTACCGACTGGCCACTCCTGGAAAGACTTGAACGGCCGGCATGGCCGAGCACTTGTCGCACAGTTCGTGGGGCTGTGTCCGTTGTTCCCAACAAGCTGCCGTTGAGTTGACGGAGAGGCGAACGGCGGAGGTGGGTCGCCACCGGTCAGATGCGCATGACGTCAACCCACGGTTCTAGAACCGTCCAAGCGGCTCACGAGTATTCCACAGCCCCAGATAGGCGTGAGCGGGCGGGACCGACGAGCGATTGTGCATCAGCTGCGGAAAGCGCGCCTCAGTTACCGTGCCGTCACACTGCCGCTGACCATGCCTTTTGGTCGCCAAGGGCGATTTTATGAACGTTCGCTGCATACACCCATTCGCGGGCTTGGCGCTCTATGAGATCCATGAAAGCAGGGGGGCCGCTGCAGTAAATCTGTGTGTTGGCATGAGTTGGACTCATTGCGTGGGAACTCTTCTGCACGAATAGATCATCGGACAGGCCGAAATGGTGATAGACCTCACCGTGACTTCGAAGCGCGTCAAATTCTTCTCGAAGAACTGCGCGGTCGGCCGATCGGGCGAAGTTGTGCACCTCGAACCTTTGACCCGCCGATGCAAGCCGCTTCGCGATTCCCGCGATCGATGCTGCGCCTATTCCGCCAGCAAAAAGGATAGATCGCGCACGATCGTCCAAAATTGTCGGCGGGCTTTTGGGGGTGCCGACATACACTTCGTCTCGTTCATTCAACGGAAACTTGGATAGCAGACTATCCGTTCTGCCATCACCTTCTTGTCTCATGCCTACCACGTAACCATCGGACAGGGACGAAACACCGAGCAAAGGATAGATTCTTTGCTTGTCGCCAGCGCTATTCAGAAAGAGAGTGACGCACGACCCATCGTTAAACGGCGGAAGCGCCGATTTGGACATTGTTCGAAGTTCAACGGCATGGTACCCCTTAGCAATTTGCCATTTTCGGCCCACGATGACGGGAATCAGGTTGTCGCGCATGTCTTCTCCAATAGGACCTGCTTCACAGGTGGAACTCTAGCCGATAGCGCGTAAGGGATGGAGAGGGGAGCCGGGTTGTAGCGAATCCGCAGTGATGATCGGGCGTCGAAACCCGCGTGGTTAAAGGCGTTGAGCGATTAGTGCAAGGATGGTATTTCCAGAACGTACTTTTTGATTATCGATTACATCACGTTGACGATACTTGGCATAGCATAGTAAATGCACTTGGGAACGGTATGTCCATCAAGGGTGACAAGGCAATGCTGCTGCTTTCACACCGATCCATGCACGATCGCTAATGCACACGATAAGAAACTTCAACTTTATCTTGTGGGCGGGAGAAGGCACTATAGCTTCCCGTCCGCTTTACAAGGCCTGTCGACCCGCAACGAGGCGTCACGTTCGACCACTGCAGACAGGCGAGCGAGGAATCGTTTTCGCCGTCGTCAATAGATGAAGACAGCTGTATCCTTGGCAAGGCTGCCCACGCATCGCGCACGTCAGAGCGGATTTCATGCACAAGCTCACGACTCGGCTCTGCCGCGAGAACCAAGCGGTGGTTATCGAGGACCTGAACGTCAAAGGGATGCCGGCGAACGAACGACTTGCCGGGGCGATCTCGGATGTAGGCTTTGGGATCTTTCGCCCCTTGATGCGCCGCTACGTCGCGCTGAGGTATTTCAACATCGGAGCCGCATCGATTTACGTCGTCAAGTTCCTGACCGAGCCGCTGCTGGGAGGCAAGCCCAGATGAACGTTGCGCGTCCTCGCGGTTCGTATTGCCTGAAGGCAGCCGCCCGCTGCGCGCCGCTGGCGGCTGCCGCCGGCTTCGCCGTGGCAACCCCGTTGCCAACGCCGCCGTGCGGGACACCGCCGGTGCCGGCCTACGCGTCGCTGGGCGTGCAACCAGCAATGGCGATCCTGGGCGCCGAGGAGCTCGATGCGAGTGTGTGGCGGCCGTCCTCGTGTACCGGATGGCCTGCCGCGTCCCGCTCCCGGGTTGTCGTCGCGGTCGCAGGGCTGGTCCACGTCGCTGGCGGTCCCGAGACGCTGTTGGCACGTGCCGGGGCGGTCTCCACCCTGCGCAGCATGCGCTACTGGTCCACAACCGACAAGACGTGGCGTCCCTTGTTCCTGGATGCCGCAGCGCTGGCCGGACCCGCCGAGGGCGGGGACCGGCGGGGTGATTTCCGTCCGTCTGAACTGCAAGCCGGTCGAACCTTGTACTTCTGGGTGCGCGACAGCCGCTCCGGCCCCCTAGTGTACCGGATGCGGGTGCTGGAGCACAGCCCGCAGCGGATGGCGCTGGCCGAGGAAAATGTGTCGCCGGTCCGTGCCTTCGGACTGACACTGTTTCAGCCGGCTGCGCTGCAGACGGTGGTGTTCGCACAGCGCCATGCGAACGACGTATGGGGCCTGTATATTCTCGCGCGCATCGACCGGCAAGCCAGCAGTTTCATTGCGAGCGGGCACGAGGCCTCTACGGCGAACCGGGCGCTGGCACTGTTCCGGTACCTGGCCGGCGTCCCGACCGACGCGGAACCACCGGCCGTGCGATGACTTGGGTCGTGACGCAACAGGCCCCTCGTCGATGCGTCAAACGCCTGCTGCGGCGCTCTCGCGCGCTTTCCTGCAGTACGCGGCCGCGGCCGCGGTGTACGGTTTCACATTTCCCGGTGTTGTTCGTCTGGGTCGAAAACTGTCAGTAGCTCACAATAATCCCCGCTTGTGCGAACTCATTTTCTCCCACCCATTTTCTGACCAGGGGCTACGGAATTCCCACGTCCGACTACGAGCAGTTCGCGCTAACGGCGCGTATCGGCCGCTGTTCTCTACGTACGGCAGCACCCGGCCAATTTGAGCCGCTCGAAGATAATTTGTGACCGTCCGCTAGCTGACCCACAGGCGACCGTCGCCGGTGATAACTTGACTTTTCCGTTCATCAGCCTATCAAGAACAGAATCTGCGCCGCACGCTCGCGGTGAGCGCGTCGCTGTCGGTCAACAGATGGACGGTGTCGTGCGCGCCGTTGTGAGAGGATAGGACGATCACCGAGCGCAATTGAAAACGCGGCCCGTAGAGGCGCCGCGTTTGCTGCGATGATTGGGGGAGCGAATGGGTTTGTTGAGTTCGGCTCCTGACTTCGGGTCTTGGCTTCGTTGGCGCACTCAGTTGGTTCCCTTACTTGGATTCTTGTGCCTCATTCTTGATCGCCTGGCCTCCCTTCGAAATGTCCTGGCCTGCGCCCGCCATCGTGTTGCAGCCGGCGAGAACTGCGGTACCGGCAATCAGCATCCATGCAATCAATCGAATCATTATCTTCCCCTTGTTCAAATCAGGATCGGACCAGATTAATTTTAGACGATTTTGCCGTCGGTGCTGCCTGTTTCGCCTATTGGCATCGTTTGACGCGGCATCCGTTGAAGTTCGTTAAGTCTGCTAGGGGTTCCCTTTGATTATGCGTTTTACCGGGGTAGCACGATCTTGGTCTCATGTCGATGCGCTCGTGGAAACCGGCGTTTTGCCCTGTTCCTTTCATTTCGGAAAACGTGACGTTACCCGTCGATTGGTACGTCGAACCGCGTCCGACAACCTGGGCATTTGAATGGCTCGAAGTTACCTTGCGCCGGCAATGCTGCGAGCGGCTGCTCCTCGCCAGCGAGGTAGCAGACTGGGCACGGAAACGCTTCGTGCGATCGAAGTCGGTGCCACCGATCGACAAACCGCTGAATGTCGATAGGCTGGGTGCCGTTCGCTTCGAGGTGGTCGAGAAGCACGTGGAACAGAGCGGGGCTTTGCATTGAGACCTCCGCAGCAATTTCCAGCCATCGTAGCATCCGCCACCCATGCACGGCTGGCGCTCCAGCAGTTCCGCGCGCAAGCCACAGCGGATGTTCACTGCTAGTGTGGTGGTGGGGATTTTCCCCGGTCATCGGGAGAAGGCGATGTCGTCAGACCCCGCCACAAAATCCGCCGAGCCACCTGCGCCGCGAGACAAGCCGCTTCCTGCTGCGGCGCAGCAGGCCGAGTCATCTGCACGGGACGCAAATAAAGACGAGCCGGTACCGCATGAGCGCCCGCCAGTCCGATCAGACGACAACTGACTTTCCGCCGCGCCCTCGGCTTAACGGAAGGGTTCGTGTGTGCGGAGGTCAGAGGCCTCTCGACAGGTAGTAGCTACGCACCAGTGAAATCTGAGAGCGACTCGACTGCCCATCTCGGCCGCTTCAATGAAGAATTTTCGCCCGGGAGCGAACTCCCTGCAGCGCAAAGTCCGGCGCCGTCGCTTATCGTCCGGTTTGTGGCAGGACAGCGGACGTAAACTCGTGGCAGTTGACCGGCAGCAACGGGTCGACCACGGCCTGTCGCGTCGAGCTGCATTTAACTAATTCGGACGACTACGTAATTGAGCGGCTGGCGGTCACCACCGGACGGTCCGGCCGCGATAATCGAGGTATTCGAGCCCGGGATGGCCCTGCTTGGCCAGCAACACATTCACGACCCCGG
>NZ_JBYSWU010000018.1:0-133194 GCF_058781505.1 Paraburkholderia sp. FW306-2-2C-D06C
CCCGAAATACCCCCCTTTCCCCGCCCTTATCCGCCGATCGTCGGTTGCGCCCAACGGGAATAATCGCTCTCACTGGAACCAGGCATCGCGCCTCGACCGATTGGAGAGCTTTTGTGGCAGAGGACAGCGACCTCGAAAAAACCGAATCAGCCACTCCCCGGCGCCTGCAGAAGGCGCGCGAGGAAGGGCAGATCGTGCGTTCGCGGGAGCTGTCGACGTTTGCGCTGCTGGCGGCCGGCTTTTTCGGTGTGTGGGGCATGTCCGGCAGCATCGGCGAGCATTTGCAGAGCATGTTGCGCGCGGCCTTCACGTTCGATCACGCCAGCGTGTTCGAAACGCGCCGCATGATGATCGGCGCGGGCGCCGCGAGCCGCGAAGGGCTGTACGCGTTGCTGCCGATTCTCGCGTTGACCGGCCTCGCCGCCTTGCTCGCGCCGATGGCGCTGGGCGGCTGGCAGTTGTCCGCAAAAGGGTTCGAGCCCAAGTTCGACCGGCTCAACCCGATCGCCGGTCTCGGCAAGATGTTCTCGATCAACGGGCCGATCCAGCTCGGCATGTCGCTCGCGAAAACCCTGGTGGTGGGCATCATCGGCGGCACGGCGATCTGGCATCGCCGCGAGGAGATTCTCGCGCTGGCCACCCAGCCCGTGCAGATTGCGCTGGCCAACGCCATGCATCTGATCGCCGTGTGCTGCGGCATGACGGTGGCGGGCATGTTCGTCGTGGCGGCGCTGGATGTGCCGTATCAACTGTGGCAGTTCCACAAGAAACTGCGCATGACGAAGGAAGAAGTGAAGCGCGAACATCGCGAAAGCGAAGGCGATCCGCATATCAAAGGCCGGATTCGCCAGCAGCAGCGGGCGATTGCCCGCCGCCGCATGATGACGCAGGTGCCGAAAGCCGACGTGGTGGTGACCAACCCGACGCACTTCGCCGTTGCGCTGCAATACGCCGACGGCGAGATGCGCGCGCCGAAGGTGGTCGCCAAGGGCGTGAACCTGGTGGCCGCGCGGATTCGCGAAATCGCCGCGGAAAACAATGTGCCGCTGCTCGAAGCGCCGCCGCTGGCGCGCGCGCTGTATCACAACGTCGAACTGGACCGCGAGATTCCCGGCCCGCTGTACGGCGCGGTCGCCGAGGTGCTCGCATGGGTGTATCAGTTGCGGCGCTTTAACACCGAAGGCGGCGTCGCGCCGGTCGCACCGACCGAACTCGACGTGCCGGCTGAACTCGACAAGGGCGGCGTGTCGGATCAGGAAGCCGATCAGGAAGCCGCCGACACGCTCAACAACGCTAACGAAGACGCTCCAGGAGCCTCCGCATGAACGCTCGCGCCGGATTCCTGTCCCGACGGCCCGATGCCTTGAGCAGCACCAATTTGCGCGCCCTCGCCGGGCCGGTGCTGATCTGCATGATCCTCGGCATGATGATCTTGCCGTTGCCGCCGTTTTTGCTGGATATGCTGTTCACCTTCAACATCGCGCTGTCGGTGATGGTGCTGCTCGTCAGCATGTACACGATGAAGCCGCTCGACTTCGCGGCTTTCCCGAGCGTGCTGCTGTTCTCGACGCTCTTGCGCCTGTCGCTGAACGTGGCGTCCACGCGGGTCGTGCTGCTCGAAGGCCACACCGGCCCGGACGCCGCCGGCCAGGTGATCGAGTCGTTCGGCCACTTCCTCGTGGGCGGCAACTTCGCGGTCGGTATCGTCGTCTTCATCATCCTGATGGTGATCAACTTCATGGTGATCACCAAGGGCGCGGGGCGGATCGCGGAAGTGTCCGCGCGCTTCACGCTCGACGCAATGCCCGGCAAGCAGATGGCGATCGACGCCGACCTGAACGCCGGCCTCGTCAACGAAGATCAGGCCCGCAAGCGCCGCCTGGAAGTCTCCCAGGAAGCCGAGTTCTACGGTTCGATGGACGGCGCGAGCAAGTTCGTGCGCGGCGACGCGATCGCCGGCTTGCTGATTATGGTGATCAACATCCTGGGCGGCCTGATCGTCGGGATGGTGCAGCATGGGATGGACTTCGCGTCGGCAGGCAAGACCTACACGCTGCTGACCATCGGTGACGGCCTCGTCGCGCAGATCCCGTCGCTGGTGATTTCGACGGCGGCCGGTGTGATCGTCTCGCGCGTCGCCACCAACGAAGACATCGGCACGCAGCTGACCGGCCAGCTCTTCACGAATCCGCGCGTGCTGATGATCACCGGCTGCATTCTCGTGCTGATGGGTCTGATTCCGGGCATGCCGCACTTCGCGTTTCTGATTCTCGGCGGCGGCCTGATCCAGCTCGGCCGCACGATGAAAAAGCGCGCCGAGGAACGCAAGAGCAGCACCGCGCTGATCGACGTCGCGCCGGCCGCGATGACTCCGGTGGAAAACACCGAAGCCAGCTGGGACGACGTGACGATGATCGACACGCTCGGCCTCGAAGTGGGCTACCGGCTGATCCCGCTCGTCGACAAGAACTCGGACGGCGAACTGCTCAAGCGGATCAAGAGCATCCGCAAGAAGTTCGCGCAGGAAATCGGCTTCCTGCCGCCGGTGATCCATATCCGCGACAACCTCGAATTGCGGCCGAACGGTTACCGGATTGCGCTGAAGGGTGTCGAAGTCGGCGTCGGCGAAGCGTATCCGGGGCAATGGCTGGCGATCAATCCGGGGCAGGTTTCCGCCGCGCTGCCGGGCACGCCGACGCAAGACCCGGCGTTCGGTTTGCCGGCGATCTGGATCGACACGAATCTGCGCGAACAGGCGCAGGTGTACGGCTACACGGTGGTCGATTCGAGCACCGTGGTGGCGACGCACCTGAATCATCTGGTGGTCACGCACGCGTCCGAACTGCTCGGCCGCCGCGAAGTGCAGGCGCTGATCGAGCGGATGCAGAAAGATACGCCGTCGCTGGTCGACGATCTGGTGCCGAAGACCCTGCCGCTCACCACGCTGCAAAAGGTGTTGCAAAACCTGCTGGAAGAGGGCGTGCCGATCCGCGACATGCGCACGATCCTCGAAGCCTTGTCCGAACACACACCGAAGCTCACCGACGCGCACGATCTCACCGCCGCCGTGCGCCTCGCGCTGGGCCGCGCGATCACGCAGCAGTGGTTCCCGGGCGCCGGCGATATGCAGGTGATGGGCCTCGATTCGAATCTGGAACGGGTGTTGTCGCAGGCGCTGTCGACCGGCGCCAATCCGGGTCTCGAGCCCGGGCTCGCGCATACGCTGATGACCGAAACGCAGAAGGCGATGACGCGTCAGCAGAACCTCGGGCTCGCGCCGGTGCTGCTGGTGCAGCACGCGTTGCGGCCGATGCTCGCGCGTTTCCTGCGCCGTAGCCTGCCGCAGCTGAAGGTGCTGTCGTATGCGGAAGTGCCGGACACGCGCAACGTCAAGGTCGTGAATCTGATCGGCGCGCATGGTTGAACGGCGCGGTTAAGCGTCGCCGCTCGCCGGGTCGATACTTTCTGCCGGCGCTCCTTCGAGCGCCGGTTTTCATTCCGGCTCGCGTTTCTTCTTGCCGTGCGCGGGTTGCGGCGTACACGCTCCGAGCGCAAAACGGCCCCCCCCTGCCGGGCCCGAAAAGCCCGTTTAAATCCGGCTTTCGCGTGGCACGGGCCGCATGTCTATCGCCCGAATTGCCCACCTTTACCCGTCTTTATCCATCGATCGTCACTCGATGGCTTTCGCAATAATTGATCTCAATGGGAAGCGGTGTGTTGCCGGTCCGTCAGTCCGTTTACCTCATCGGGGGTCCAGCTTGAACATTCGTAAATTTATCGGCGCTACCAGTCGTGATGCTCTGCGTCTCGTGCGCGAAGCCCTGGGCCCGGATGCAGTCGTGTTGTCGAATCGCACGATGGACGACGGCAGCGTCGAAATCGTCGCGCTGGCCGACAGCGACCTGGCAGCCATCGCGCCTAAGGCTCCGCGCACCGGAGCAGGTGCGCCGCAGACCGCGCCGATGAATGCAACGGCTGGACAGCCTGCGCTGATGGCGCCGCGCGCCACGCCGGCCAATCCGTATGCGAGCGGCATGCCCGATGTGTTCGCATCGGTGTTCGGCGCCAGCCCGGAAGCCGGCGCTGAGACCATGGCCGCGAATACCGCTTCGAACGCCGCCTTGAACACCGCCGCCGGCGATGCGCCGGTTGCGGCGCCGAACAACGCCGTTGTGCCGAAAGCCGTGCTGCCGGGCGCTGCCAAACCCCAGTCGATGGCGCCGGCCATGCCTGCTGCGGCACAGCCGATCGCCATCGACCAGCCCAGCGTCCGCGCCGCGGCGACCCGTCTCACCGAAGACATCCGCGCCGATCTGCTCGAGGCCGCCGGTGTGCCGGCCGCACCCGCTGCCCTGTCAGTCGCCGCTGAAGCGCCGCGCACGATGGCCGAATCGAATCCCTGGCTGATCGATCACGCCCGCCGCATCGCCGCCGAGCAGCAACAGCAACAACAAGGCGCCTACAGCGCGCGCCCCGCAGCGATGACGCCTGCCGCCGCGATGGCCAAGGGCCTCGGCGCCACGGTCGAGCCCGGCAAGGCCGCAGCGCAGGCTGGCGCAGCGCAAGCCGGCAACGCGCCCGACACCGCCGGGACGCCCGAATGGGCGCGCGAGGCCGCGCAAATCGCGGCGCGCCGCGCCGCGCAAAAGATCGCGCCGTCGCTGCCGGCCGGCGACGAGACCCGCACTCCCGCCGCGGTCGCCGAAGCGATCAAGACGCGCATGGAGCAGGTCGTCAACGAAACCGTGATGAACGAACTCGCGTCGATGCGCGGGATGATGGAAGAACACTTCGCCGGCCTGCTGTGGGGCGATCGCCAGCGTCGCAGCCCGGCGCGCGCCGCGCTGACCAAGCATCTGTTCGCCGCCGGTTTCTCCGCGCAGCTCGTGCAGATGATGGTCGACAACCTGCCGGACAACGTCGAAGACATGGAAGGCGGCATGGAGTGGATCCGCTCGGTGCTCGAATCGAACCTGCCGGTGATGGAAGACGAAGACGCGCTGATGGAGCGCGGCGGCGTCTTCGCGCTGATGGGCCCGACGGGCGTCGGCAAGACGACCACCACCGCCAAGCTCGCCGCGCGTTGCGTGATGCGTTTCGGCGCCAGCAAGGTGGCGTTGCTCACCACCGACAGCTACCGGATTGGCGGCCACGAACAACTGCGCATCTTCGGCAAGATTCTCGGCGTGTCGGTCCACGCGGTGAAAGACAGCGCCGATCTGCAACTGGCGCTCTCTGAATTGCGCAACAAGCACATCGTGCTGATCGACACGATCGGCATGAGCCAGCGCGACCGCCTCGTGTCCGACCAGATCGCGATGCTGTGCCGCGCCGGCCAGCCGGTGCAGCGCCTGTTGCTGCTGAATGCGACGAGCCACGGCGACACGCTCAACGAAGTCGTGCAGGCGTACCAACGCGCGCCGGATCAGCAGCCGCTCGCCGGCTGCATCCTGACCAAGCTCGACGAGGCCACCAATCTCGGCGGCGTGCTCGACACGGTGATCCGCTACAAGCTGCCGGTGCATTACGTGTCGACCGGGCAGAAGGTGCCGGAGAACCTGTACGTCGCGACAAAGAAATTCCTGATCAAGAGCACGTTCTGCATTCCCCGCGACAACTCGCCGTTCGTGCCGCACGACGACGATATTCCGGCGTTGCTGTCCGCACTTTCCGCGCGGTCGACGGCAGAACTGCACGAGGTCCGCTTTGGATAAATTCATCTCGGATCAGGCAGAAGGACTGCGGCGGTTGCTGGCGAAGAACGGATCGCGGGTGATCGCGGTGACGGGCGGCTCGGCGGGCATGGGCCGTACGACGACGGTGGTGAACCTTGCCGCGGCGCTCGCGCAGCAGGGCAAGGACGTGCTGGTGATCGACGAATGCCTCGGCGAGAAGTCAGTGAGCGCGATGCTCGGCGGCGTGCGCGGCGCGGGCAATTTTGCGGCCGTGATGCGCGGCGAGATGACGCTGGACGCCGCCGCCGCACGGCACGCGCTCGGCTTCTCGATGCTGGCCGCTCCGCGTCAGAACCGCGAAGGCCATACGGCCGCGCAGTTCGGCGTGGTGCTGCACGGCTCTGCCGACATCGTGCTGATCGACGCGGAACTCGATCCGCAAGGCCATTTGTCGCCGCTCGCGATGCAGGCGCACGAAGTGATGATCGTCACGCGCGTGGCCGCGCAGGCGCTCACCGACACGTACGCGTGCATGAAGCGTCTGCACTACGCGCACGCCACCGCGCAGTTTCGCGTGCTGGTGAACCACGTGCAGAGCGTGGACGACGCGCATACCGCTTTTGCAAACCTGGCCGGCGTGGCCGGGCGCTATCTGACGGTGGCGCTGGAAGACGCCGGTTGCATTGCCGCCGATGCGCGGATGGCGCGAGCCCTGGCGTTGTCGCGTTGTGTCGTCGATGCGTTCCCGTCGACACCGGCTGCGCGGGACTTCCGGCACCTTGCCGCTGAATTGCAGTACTGGCCGATGCGGCCAGCGATGTCGTCGCAAGCGCCCTGGGTGGCGCCTGCGACAGTTACAGCGGCGCAACACGCCGACCAACCGTCTGTGCGGCACGCCTGAGAGGCGGCACGGGGACAAGGGGAGCACGATGTATAACGCTCAGGGAAGGATTTCCCAAGCCGACGTTCTGACGAAGTACGCACCTCTCGTGCGTCGCCTCGGCTTGCAGCTCGTCGCCAAGATGCCGGCGAGCGTCGATCTCGACGATCTGATTCAGGCCGGCATGATCGGACTGCTGGACGCGGCGAGCCGCTATAAGGAAGACCAGGGCGCGCAGTTCGAGACCTACGCCAGCCAGCGGATTCGCGGCGCGATGCTCGACGAATTGCGCAGCAACGACTGGCTGCCGCGCAGCTTGCGGCGCACCTCGCGCGAAGTCGAAACCGCGGTGCACAAGGTCGAACAGAACCTGGGCCGCTCGGCGAGCGAGACCGAGATCGCCGAGCATCTGAAAATGCCGCTCGACGAGTATCAGTCGATGTTGCAGGACCTGCACGGCAGCCAGCTGATCTACTACGAGGACTTCGACCGTTCCGCGGACGATGAGCCGTTTCTCGACCGCTACTGCGTCGATCATTCGGACCCGCTCTCGGCGCTGCTTGACGACAGCCTGCGTTCGGCGCTGGTGGAGGCGATCGACCGCCTGCCGGAGCGCGAGAAGCTGCTGATGTCGCTGTACTACGAACGCGGCATGAACCTGCGCGAAATCGGCGCGGTGATGGAGGTCAGCGAATCGCGCGTGTGCCAGCTGCACAGCCAGGCGGTGGCGCGCCTGCGCACGCGGCTGCGGGAGATGGCCTGGGCGAATGCCGAGGCGACTTGAGTTTTGAAGGGTTGATGTTCGACCGGCGGCACACTCGCCTACGCCGCCTCAAGCATCCGCCATCTCATGTTCCGCGGCCAGCGCGAGAAACGCCGAACGCGACATGCCGCGCGCCTGTGCGTAGGCATCGATATCGTGGACCAGCGCCTCGGGCAGCGAGATATTGATGCGCACCGCTTTCTTCAGCGCCGGGATATTCCGGGTGGTCACGAAACCCCACGTAAAGCCCGCATAGTCCGGATTGCGCCGATGCTCTTCGAGCGTCAGCCGTTCGGGGATCGGCAGCCCTTCGTCGAGCAGCGTATCGAGATGCGCCTCGATCGCTTCCTTCGCATTCGCGTAGGCTTCCTCAAGCGTATCGCCCGCTGCGTGACAACCCGGAATGTCGGGAACCACCACGCCGAACGCATGGCGCTCGTCACCTGGCTCGATCGCGATCGGGAAAATCAGGTTCTTCATTTCAGGCCTGCCTGTTTCAGAATGCTGTTCATATTGCACTCCGCGAATCATACACACGATTACACAACCTCGCTAGTGAATACTTCGCCGCTTGCTCGGTCGAGGCAGCGTTGAAGCTGCCCGGAACGGCGAAGAATCTCAGTTGGGGGGAGCCGGTGATTTCAACGCGGCAGACAAATCCGCGCTACCTGGCCGGATGGCCAACGCGCCGTGGAGGCGGCCGGGAAGGGTCTTTTGCCGGTGTCAGAAAAACAGTCAGAAAAACAAAAAGGCTCGTCAAAGACGAGCCCCTCGTTCAACACAATCTACTCAGCCGGATCGGCGCCCGAAACGCCGGTCCGAGGAAAATCGTTACGCCGCGGGACGCGCCGGCATCCGTCCGTCCGGTCCGTAGAAGCCGGTCTTCTGCGGCACGGCCACTTGCAGCGCCTTCAGCGCACGCTGGTTGTAGTCCATCCGCACGCGGATCAGCTCGCCGTTACTCATATTGAAGCGCCGCGCGCGATCGGCGGCTTTTTGCAGCAGCGACCAGTGTGTCGCGAGCCGCGCGTCGGTGCTGGCCGCGAGTTCCATGCCGGGCCAGCCGGAGGGAAAGCCGAGTTCGGCCAGTTGCGCGTCCCGCTCGCTTTCGAGCCTGGCGAGCACGCCGATCAGTTCGGTTTTCTTCTCGATGATCGGCGGCAACAGCTCCAGCGGCGACAAGGCGGTCAAGGCCTTGGTTTCGAGCGCCAGAATCGAGGCGAAGGCCTCGACGGCCGAATATTCTTCAATCAGGGTGGCAAGCAGGGCGTCTTTCATCTCAACAACTCGCTGAACACGACGGCCCGCGCGTGACTCACGAGCCGGGTTTGTCGAATGCCGCCCGGCAATTCACCGTACTTCGATGCGTCGATCAGTTGCCGGTCGACGAGGTTTTGCTTTGCAACAGTTCGCGCGCCGTATTGAGCACGCCGTCGGCGATCTTGCCGGAATCGATCGTCAGCGAACCATCCTTGATGGCCTGCTTGATCGATTCGACATGCGCCGTGTCGATATCGGCGGAACCGGACGCCGCGAGGCTGCGCAGGTGCTGCGACAGACCCGACAGGCTGACGCTGGCGTCGCCCGAACCGCTGCTGGTGGTGCTCTGCGAGGCCGTGCCCGCACTCTGCGCGTTGCTGGTCGCGGCCGTCGCGTCGCTTTGCTGCGAGCGGGACAGCGCGTCTTTCAACGTCGGCAGATTCGAATGAGTTTTGGAATCGACTTTCACGATTGGCTTCCTGAACGATTTGATTCTGATAACGGCAACCGTTGATCAAAACTTTAGCGCAATCGCTCGAGGTCTTGCCTTGTCGTTCGGGGCGATCCGGCCCCGCGAGCCGCGCGGGCAACACGCCCGCGAAGCCCGCCATCGTCGATGAATCCACGGCGGCCGGCATCCCGGCGAGCCGCTTCACAACTGAATCTCCACCGTCGAACCGTCCTTGACGACGCCGGAGATGATCTGGCCGTTGGCCGTCTTCACCCGCACCTGCTGACCCGGCGACGCGTTGTTCATCGCGCTGCCTTCGGCCGAAATCGCGAAGCCAACGCCTGCCGCGACCACCCGCACGGTCTGTCCGATCGACACCGCCGACGCGCTTTTCAGCATGTCGCGGCGCAGCGGCATGCCGCCGGCGACGCGCGTGAGCGTGACCGAGCCGACCGCCTGCGACGGGTCCGTGACGATCGCCTGCGGCAAACCGGTCAGGTCGCCGTCGCGGGCGACGAGGTCGGCGGCGGTGAGCACTTCGCCCGGCGACATCGCGCGGGCGGCCAGGTAGTAGGTGGCGCGCAGCGAGATGCGCGCCTGCAGGTAGAGGGTCCACGGCCGTTCGCCCGCGCAGCGCACGCCGACGGTCATGCGGCCCCACAGGCGCGCGCCGCTCGGCATGAACGGTTCGAGCATCGTGCAGGCCGCGAGACCGCGCGGAAACGCCGGTGCGACGGTGATTTCGACCTTGCCGGGCAAGCCGGCGGATTGCTGTTGCAGGAAGGCGAGGGCGGCGCTGCGGATCGCTTCGGGGTCTTGCTGGCCGGGCAGCGGAGCGGCTTGAGCCACGGGCTGTGTCGCCAGCTGTGTCGCGGGTTGTGTCACCAGCTGTGTCACCCCGGCGGCGCGCAGATTCTGTTGCGCGACGGCCGGCGCCACCTGGCGCATCGGCGGTGTGCGGGGAATGATGGCGGGCGGCGCCGGCATCGCCGCAGCTGTTGGGGCTGATGCCCGTGCGGGTACTGCCGGCGTCGCAACCGGCTTGCCGCTCGCGCCTAGCTGCGGCGGCTCGCCACGCGACGCGAGCGTATCGAAGCCGGCCGCAGCGGATGTGCCGGCAGCGCCATTCGTGGGTGAACTCGCGGGTGCCGCGGGTGCATTGGCCGCCACCGGCTGTACCGCCGCAGCTTGCCGTGCGGCATTCAGCGGCGGCGGCGTCACCACGATCGGCACGACCTGATGCGAACCTGGCACGACATTGACGCGTGCAGAGCCGTCCGCCGGATTGACCGAGGCCGCATTGGCATTCGCCGGCGCGGGAATCGTCACGACGCCGTTCGCATCGGGCTTGAAGCTGGTGCGGATCATCGCCGGCGCCGCAGGCGCTTCGCCTGTGCCCGCAATGACGATCGAGCCGCTCGCATTGGCGGCGCGCGTGAATTGATCGGCGTCGCGTGCGACCGGACCCGGCGTCAGCGACTGCGCGGCGGCCGCGGCCAGCGTGGCGGCAGAGCCCGCGCGTTTCGAAGGCGCCGCCCGCATGTGTTCGGCCAGATCGGCGAGCGCAGCCGGATTCTTCTCACCGGGGCCGGGAATCACGATCGGGCCGCCGGCATCTTCGGCCTGCGCGGCGCCCGGCAACAAGACGGCGCCGGCCGTGACGCACAGCGCCGAGATCACCAGAACCCGCACAGCAAGCCGAACCGCGCCCGCTCCCACGCGATGCGCCGCCGCCGCGCGGCGTGCGCGGTGCGTCAGATCGAAAGTGGGCAGGTCCATCGCGTTTCTCCATCGAATGCATCAGTACGTTTTGCATTCTAGTGAGCGCCTCCATTGGGCAAACGTTGAATAGAAGCCCCCTTTCCCGGTTATTCGTCCGATTGCCGCTTGCGTTCGGCCCATAAGATGGACCTCATGCAAAAAGGTCTTCCCGGCCGAGGCAGTCCTCACGCGAGGCGCTCACGGGAACCTCGGGAACGTTCTCCGGAGATTTCTATGCTGGACAAACTCGATGCCGAATTCGCCTTTGGCCGCCAGGCGCTCGACGTACGCGCTTACCGCCAGGAGCTGTTGTCTTCGAATATCGCCAACGCCGATACCCCCGGGTACAAGGCGCGCGACGTCGATTTCGCTTCGTCGCTCGCGGGCGCGCTGAAGAAGAGCGGCGGCGGGGCTGGCCAGGGCGCGTCGAACGCTTCGACGCTGGCGATGACGCAGCCTGCCAGCGTGACGGGCGGCATGTCGATGGTCTCGACCGCGCCGGGCCACATGTCCGGCAAGACGACGCTCACGCCGACCGGCGGCGCGCCCGACGACTACGGCAATCTGCAATACCGCATTCCGACGCAACCCGCGCTCGACGGCAACACGGTCGATATCGATGCCGAGCGTGTGCAGTTCGCCGACAACACACTGCATTTCGAATCGGGCATGACGGTGCTGTCGAGCCAGATCAAAACGATGCTGGTGGCGATCACGTCGGGTTCGTAATTCGGCTGCAAGAGGAAGGAAACATGCCATCTTTGATGAATATTTTCGGTGTTGCGGGCTCCGCGATGTCGGCGCAGTCGCAACGGCTCAACGTGACGGCGTCCAATCTCGCCAACGCGGACAGTACGACGGGCCCGGACGGCCAGCCGTACAAGGCCAAGCAGGTCGTGTTCGCAGTGAACCCGCTCGGCGGCGCGCGCTCGGGCTCCGGCCAGCAGGTCGGCGGCGTGCAGGTCACCGGCGTGGTCGACGACCCGACGCCGATGAAGACCGCCTACGACCCGGGCAACCCGGCCGCCAACGCGGACGGTTACGTCACGCTGCCCAATGTCGACCCGGTGCAGGAAATGGTCAACATGATCTCGGCCTCGCGCTCGTACCAGGCCAACGTCGAGACCCTGAACACCGCCAAGACACTGATGCTGAAAACGCTCACGATCGGAACCTGAGGAGAACTCCTTGACCACCAGCACCACCATCGGCGGCAGCGGCACGACCGTGTCGCAGACGCTGCTCGATACGATGAACGGCACGAAGAGTGCCTCGAGCTCGACCAGCTCCACCAGTTCGACGAGCGGCACGTCGGCGACCGATCTGCAGAATACCTTTCTGCAGTTGCTGGTCGCGCAGATGAAGAACCAGGACCCGACCAATCCGATGGACAGCTCGCAGATGACCTCGCAGCTGGCGCAGATCAACACGGTGTCGGGAATCAGCCAGCTGAATACGACGCTCACCTCGTTGTCGACGCAACTGTCGGCCGGCCAGCAGTCGCAAGCCGCGCTGCTGATCGGCTCGACGGTGCTCGCGCCGGGCAGTTCGGTGACGGTCGCGAGCGGCAAGGCCAGCTCGTTCGGCGTGCAGCTCGCCAACTCAGTGGGCGACCTGCAGGTGGTCGTGAAGAACTCGGCGGGCACGATCGTCAACACGGTCGACCTCGGCAAGCAGTCGGCCGGCACGATTCCGGTGAGCTGGACGCCGACCGACTCGGCCGGCAACACGCTGCCCGACGGCACCTACACGATCAGCGCGGTCGGCACGATCAACGGCCAGCAGGCCACGGCCACGACGCTCGCGGGCGCGACGGTGCAAAGCGTCGTCATGCAGAGCAACGGTACGCCGGGCCTCGTGCTGTCGAACGGTTCGACCGTGGGGCTGACCAGCGTCGCCGCCATCCTCTGATTCAGATTCAGTCAGTTACGACCTTCCAGATACGGAGACCGTCATGGGTTACCAAACAGGTTTGAGCGGGTTGGCGGCATCGTCGAGCGATCTCGACGTGATCGGCAACAACATCGCCAACGCGAATACGGTTGGCTTCAAGAGCGGCGCAGCGCAATTCGCGGATATGTACGCCAATTCGGTGGCGACCGCGGTGAACAACCAGGTCGGCATCGGCACGAAGCTCGCCGAAGTGCAGCAGCAGTTCGCGCAAGGCACGATCACCAGCACCAATCAGGCGCTCGACGTCGCGATCAACGGCAATGGCTTCTTCCAGCTGTCGAACAACGGTTCGCTGGTGTACTCGCGTAACGGCGTGTTCCAGCTCGACAAGAACGGCTTCATCACCAACGCGCAAGGCCTGCAACTGATGGGCTACGGCGCGAATAGCTCGGGCGTCGTCAACACCGCGCAAACCGTGCCGCTCTCGGTGCCGACCGCGAACATCGCGCCGCAGGCGACCACCAAGATCGCTGCCGGCCTGAACCTGAACGCCCAGGATCCGCTGATGCTCGGCACGCCGACCGTGACGGCCGTCAGCAGTACGGGCACGCTCTCCACCACCGGCGCGACCATCACGAACACGGCTTCGGGCACGAACAACGACAACTACACCGTCAATTTCCCGACCTCGACGACCTACACGGTAACCGACAACACGCTCGGCACGACGACCACCGCCGCGACGTACACGGCCGGCACCGCGATCCAGCTCGGCAACGGCGAGACCATCACGTTCAACGGCGTGCCGGCCGCCGCCGGCACTGACAGCTACACGATCGCGCCGACCGCGGTGGCGTTCAACCAGAACAGCTCGACGACGTACAACTACTCGACCAGCACGACGACATACGACTCGCTCGGCGGCTCGCAGCAGGTCAACATGTATTTCGCCAAGACCTCGGCCGGCACGTGGAACGTGTACGCGGGCAGCTCGACCGGCACGGCGTCGCTGATCGGCCACGCGAACTTCAATTCGTCGGGCACGCTGCTCGGCACGACCGACGCGGCCGGTGTCGCGACCACCACGCCGTTCGTCTTCAACTTCTCGGTGCCGAACACCGACGGTTCGTCGACGCCGCAGAACCTGACGCTGAACATCGGCGGCACGACGCAGTACGGCGGCAAGAACGGCGTGAACTCGCTGCAGCCCGACGGCTACGCTGCCGGCACGCTGACGAGCTTCACGATCGGTTCGGACGGCACGCTGACCGGCAACTATTCGAACCAGCAAACCGCCGCGCTCGGCCAGGTCGCACTCGCGAACTTCTCGAATCAGAACGGTCTCGTGAACCTCGGTAACAACGAGTTCCAGCAGACCTCCCAATCGGGTGTCGCGCAGATTTCGGTGCCGGGCTCGACCAACCACGGCACGCTGCAAGGCGGCGCGGTGGAAAACTCGAACGTCGACCTGACGAGCCAACTGGTGAATCTGATCACCGCGCAACGCAACTATCAGGCGAACGCGCAGACGATCAAGACCCAGCAGGCCGTCGACCAGACCCTGATCAACCTGTAAGCGACCGGGACTGACCCATCATGGATCGGCTGATCTACACCGCGATGTCGGGCAGCACACAAGCGCTCGAACAGCAGGCCATCGTTGCGAACAACCTCGCGAATGCCTCGACCACCGGCTTTCGCGCGCAGCTTGCGACTTTCCGCGCCGTGCCGATGGCGTTCGGCGACGGCAGTTCGATCAACGACAACACCACGCGCACTTTCGTGCTGTCGTCGACGCCGGGCGCCGACTACACGCCCGGGCCGATCCAGCAGACGGGCAACCCGCTCGACGTCGCGGTCGAGGGGCCGGGCTGGCTGGCGGTGCAGACCGCCGACGGCACCGAGGCTTACACGCGCGCCGGCAATCTGCACATCGACCAGAACGGCCAGCTGGTGAATGCCATGAATCAGACGGTGCTCGGCAACGGCGGTCCGGTGTCGGTGCCGCCGGGTGCGCAGATCACGATCGGCAAGGACGGCACGGTGACCGCGCTCACGCCGGGCGATCCGCCCACGGCGGTGGTGACGGTCGATCAGCTGAAACTGGTGAATCCGGCTCCGCAAACCATGACGCGCGGCAACGACGGCCTGTTTCGCACCGCCGACGGCAACCCCGCCGACGCCGACCCGGCCGTCACGCTGGCGCCGGCTTCGCTCGAAGGCAGCAACGTGAATCCGGTCAGCGCGATGGTCTCGATGATCACCAACGCACGCCAGTTCCAGATGCAGACCAAGCTGCTGGAAAGCGCCGACAAGAACGACCAGTCCGCCAACCAGCTGCTCAGTTTCAGCTAACGGGTTGCCCCGGCACCTAGGAGAAAAATTGTGAATCGCTCGCTCTACATCGCCGCTACCGGCATGAATGCGCAACAGGCGCAGATGGACGTGATCTCGAACAACCTCGCGAACGTCAGCACCAACGGCTTCAAGGGCTCGCGCGCGGTGTTCGAGGACCTGCTGTATCAGACCATCCGCCAGCCCGGCGCGAACTCGACCCAGCAAACCGAACTGCCGTCCGGCATCCAGCTCGGCACCGGCGTGCAACAGGTCGCCACCGAGCGTCTGTACACCCAGGGCAACCTGCAGCAAACCGGCAACTCGAAAGACGTCGCCATCAACGGCCAGGGCTTCTTTCAGGTGCAGATGCCCGACGGCACGACCGCTTACACCCGCGACGGTTCGTTTCAGACCAACGCGCAGGGCCAGCTCGTCACCTCGAGCGGCTACCAGGTGATTCCGGCGATCACGATCCCGACCAATGCCACTTCGATGACGATCGGCAGCGACGGCGTGGTGTCGATCACCGTCGCCGGCTCGAGCAACAGCCAGCAGCTCGGCTCGATGCAGATCGCCACCTTCATCAACCCGACCGGTCTGGATGCGAAGGGCGAAAACCTGTTCGCGGAAACCGCGTCGTCGGGCGCGCCGAACATCGCGCAACCGGGCCTGAACGGCGCCGGCACGCTGAATCAGGGTTACGTGGAAGCCTCGAACGTGAACGTGGTGCAGGAGCTGGTGAACATGATCCAGACGCAGCGCGCGTATGAAATCAACAGCAAGGCCGTGACGACCTCCGACCAGATGCTGCAGACCCTCAGCCAGATGCAGGTTTGAGCGGCTGGGAATTAACAGGCGGTAATCAAGATGTCGCACTTCACTCGTAATCCGGTTCATTCGCGCACGGCTCAGGCGCTCGTGCAGCTCACGCTGCTCGCAGCGCTGGGCGGTTGCGGCCTCGTGCCGAAGCAACCGATCACCCAGCAGCCGATGACGGCCATGCCGCCGATTCCGCCTGCGGCGCAATCGCCAGGCTCGATCTTCAACCCGGGTTACGCCGGCCGGCCGTTGTTCGAAGACCAGCGGCCGCGCAATGTCGGCGACATTCTGACGATCGTGATTCAGGAAAACGTCAACGCGACGAAGTCCTCGGGCGCCGGGACCAACCGCAACGGCAGCACCAACTTCGACGTGCCGACCGCCGGCTTTCTCGGCGGCTTCTTCGGCAAGGTCAACCTGAACGCGACCGGCGGCAACAAGTTTCAGGCGACCGGCGGCGCGAACGCGTCGAATACGTTCAATGGCACGATCACCGTAACGGTGACAGGCGTGCTGCCGAACGGCAACCTGATGGTGAGCGGCGAGAAGCAGATGCTGATCAACCAGGGCAATGAGTTCGTGCGCTTTTCCGGCGTTGTGAATCCGAACACGATTTCGAACCTGAACGCCGTGTACTCGACCCAGGTGGCCGACGCGAAAATCGAATACTCCGCGAAGGGTTATATCGACGAAGCCGAGAACATGGGCTGGCTGCAGCGCTTCTTTCTCAACGTGTCGCCGTGGTAATCATGCGTACCGCCTTTTTCCGCTCCGGCCGCTCCCGCCGCTTCGCGCGACTCGTTCACGCTGGCCGGGCGCTGGCTCTCTTCGCGCTCGCCTGCGTGGCGCTGCCGGCGGCGACGCCCGCCCATGCCGAGCGTCTGAAGGACCTCGTGCAGATTCAGGGCGTGCGCGACAACCCGCTGATCGGCTACGGTCTCGTGGTCGGCCTCGACGGCACAGGCGACCAGACCACGCAAACGCCGTTCACCACGCAAACGCTCGCCAACATGCTGGCGAACCTCGGCATCTCGATCAACAACCAGGCCGCCGGGTCGAGTAACTCGCAATCGTCGCTGTCGAACATCCAGTTGAAGAACGTTGCCGCGGTGATGGTGACGGCGGTGCTGCCGCCGTTCGCGCGTCCCGGCGAAGCGATCGACGTCACCGTGTCGTCGCTCGGCAACGCCAAGAGCCTGCGCGGCGGCACGCTGCTGCTCACGCCGCTCAAGGGCGCCGACGGCCAGGTGTACGCGCTCGGCCAGGGCAACCTCGCGGTCGGCGGCGCCGGCGCGAGCGCGAACGGCAGCAAGGTGCAGGTGAACACACTGGCGGCGGGCCGCATCGCCGGCGGCGCGATCGTCGAACGCGCGGTGCCGACCTCGGTGTCGCAAGCGGGCACCATGCAGCTCGAACTGAACGACATGGATTACGACACCACGCAGCGTGTGGTGTCGGCGGTCAACAACGCGTTCGGCGGCGGCACCGCCATGGCGCTCGACGGCCGCACGATTCAACTGCGCGCGCCGGCCGATCCGGAACAGCAGGTCGCCTTCATGGCGCGCTTGCAGAATCTCGACGTGAAGCCAGCGCCAGCCGCCGCGAAGGTGATCCTGAACGCGCGCACCGGCTCGATCGTGATGAACCAGATGGTTACGCTGCAGAACTGCGCGGTGGCGCACGGCAATCTGTCGGTGGTGATCAATACGCAGCCGGTGGTGAGCCAGCCGGGCGCGTTCTCGAACGGCCAGACGGTGGTGGCCCAGCAGTCGCAGATTCAGATGAAGCAGGACAACGGCGCCCTGAAGCTCGTGACCGCCGGTGCGAACCTCGCCGAAGTGGTGAAGGCGCTCAATGCATTGGGTGCGACGCCCGCGGATCTGATGTCGATCCTGCAGGCCATGAAAGCGGCGGGCGCTCTGCGCGCCGACCTGGAAATCATCTAAGGAAGACAGCAGATGAATTCGGATACGACCAACTCCGCCAATGCGGCGAACGACCTGACCCAGCGCTTTGCCCTCGACGTGCAGGGGTTCGCCAAGCTGAGCGCGCAGGCCAAGGCTTCGCCGCAGGCCGGCATGAAGATGGCCGCGCAGCAGTTCGACGCGGTGTTCACGCAGATGATGTTGAAGAGCATGCGCGATGCGACGCCGCAGGACAGCCCGTTCGATTCGCACGACAGCGCCACCTTCACGTCGATGATGGATCAGCAGTTGTCGCAGCAGATGTCGCAGAAGGGCATCGGCGTGGCCGACGCGATGCTCAAGCAGATGATGCGCAACCAGGGCATGCAGGTGAGCGGCGCAGCAGGCGGTGCGGGCGGCCTCGCCGGCATGGCCAATGCGCTCGGCGGCGGCAGCGGCGGCGACGAAGGCCAGACCGCCGCGCTGAACGCGCTCGCCAAGGCGTACGGCAATGCGCAGGCCAACGGGCAGCTGGCGATGGGCAAGGGCTACTCGGCCAACAGCTCGCTGACCCCGCCGCTCAAAGGCGACGGCAGCTCGCCGAAAATCGACGCGTTCGTCGACAAGCTGGCCGCGCCCGCCCAGGCCGCCAGCGCCGCAACCGGCATTCCGGCGCGCTTCATCATCGGCCAGGCCGCGCTCGAATCGGGCTGGGGCAAGAGCGAGATCAGAAAGGCCGACGGCTCGAGCAGTCACAACGTGTTCGGCATCAAGGCGACGAGAGACTGGACCGGCAAGACCGTTTCGACCGTCACGACCGAATATGTGAACGGCAAGCCGCAGCGCACCGTCGAGAAATTCCGCGCGTACGACTCGTACGAGGAAGCGATGACCGATTACGCGAACCTGCTCAAAGGCAATCCGCGTTATGCGCAGGTCATCAATTCTTCGCACGATGTGAACGGCTTTGCCAACGGCATGCAGCGCGCGGGCTACGCGACCGATCCGCATTACGCGAAAAAACTGATGTCGATCATGCAGAAAATGGCCTGAGCATAAAATCCATCCACGCGACGGGGCCAGCTGCATAAAAAGACGGAACAGGCCGATCACCCGCGCGGGTGGTCGGCCGAGCCGCCATACCAGATATCGCGTGTCTTGTTTCGCGGCTGATTCACGGTGTATCCGTTGTCTAAATGATCGTTGCCCGTATTGATGCGCCCGGCTTGCGTTGGATGCGGATCGGCGTTTTAACGTTTGCGGCAAATATTTTAATTACCGGCCCCTAAATTTTGACCGGACGCTGCCGCTAATCAAGTTAGACCCGATACCGGAAAGTGTTGTAACGTCCGGTTGAATGCGCGTGCCGCGGCCTCGATGAAGACCGTGCGAAAGCCCTGGCAGGAGCCCTGGGCACGCGCCCGCGAACATGCATACCGGCAAGCCCATGGATACTAACCAGTCGAACGGCCAGATTGAAGCCCCCGGCCAGCCGCACGCCGCGCCAGACGAAAGCGCTCACGACTTTGGCCGTCGCAATCCGCTGGAGATCGGCGTTCAGTTGCGCAATCTCGTCAATCGCGGCGATTTCCTCACCGTGCAACATGCGGGCGGCCAGCTCGTCACGCGCCTGCTCGACGTCGACGTGCGCGGACGCACTTTCACTTTCGATTGGGGCGCGCTGTCGGACCAGAACAAAGGTTTGCTGGCGGCGCCGCTTTGCCAGTTCCACGCGTCGCCGGAGGGCGTGCGTGTCGAGTTCGCCACGGGCACGCCGCGCGAAACCCGCTATGAAGGACTGCCCGCATTCGAGGCGGACTTCCCCGAAGTGCTGTTCTACGTGCAGCGCCGCGAGTATTTCCGCGTCGATGCGCCGATTCTCGATCCGTATACGTGCAGCGGCCGCCTGCCTGAAGGCGATACGTTCCGCTTCGAAGTGAACGACCTGTCGCTCGGCGGGGTCGGCATGCGCACTGCGGATGAACGCGTGGCCGAATTGCCGATGGGCACCCGGCTGCAGGATTGCGAACTGTCGCTCGGTGCGCTCGGCCGTCTGTCGCTCGATCTGCAACTGGTGTCGCATCGTTCGACCGCATTGCCGAACGGCACGCAGCGCTATCAGCTCGGCTTCCGTTTTCTGACGCTGCCCGGCAGCGCGGAAAACACGCTGCAGCGGTTGATCACGCAACTCGAAATGAAGCGCCGCTCGCTGGTGCGCTGAGCAACGGGAATGGCCCTCAATTTTTCCCCGCGCGGGCCGTTAAACAGGATGTTCAAGTAACGCGGCGGCATGTGTCCGGTGTCGCCCTTCAGGATGACGCATGTCCAGCACCCTCATCAATCTTGGCCTCAGTGGACTGAACGCAGCCCAGTGGGGACTCACGACAACCGGCCAGAACATCAGCAACGCGTCGACGGCGGGCTATACGATCGAACGGCCCGTCTACGCGGAAACCGGCGGCCAGTACACGGGCTCCGGCTATCTGCCGCAAGGCGTTTCGACCGTGACCGTGACGCGTCAGTACAGCCAGTATCTGACCACTGAGCTGAACAACGCGCAGTCGTCGAGCAGCTCGCTGTCCGCCTACAACTCGATGATTTCGCAGCTCAACAATGTGATCGGCAGTCCGACAGCGGGCATTGCGACCGCGATCACGAGCTATTTCACCGGCTTGCAGAACGTCGCGAACGACGCTTCGAGCCTGGCCACCCGCCAGACCGCGATGAGCGGCGCGCAGACGCTCGCGAACCAGATCAACGCCGCGGGCCAGCAATACGACGCGCTGCGTCAGAGCGTCAACACGCAGCTCACGAATACCGTTTCGCAGATCAACAGCTACACGCAACAGATCGCGAACTTGAACGGCCAGATCTCCGCGGCCAGCACGCAAGGCCAGCCGCCGAATCAGCTGCTGGATCAGCGCGACCTCGCGGTGTCGAATCTGTCGCAACTGGTCGGCGTTCAGGTGGTGCAGTCCAACGGCAGCTACAGCGTGTTCATGGGCAACGGCCAGCCGCTGGTTTCCGGCGGCAACAGCTACAACCTCGGCACGGCGCCTTCGACGGGCGACACCAGCGAACTGTCGGTGCAGTATCTCGGCCAGGCCGGCGCCAATCCGGCAGCCGTGCCGCAGAATCTGCCCGACAGCAAGATCACGGACGGCACGCTCGGCGGCCTGCTTGCGTTCCGCAGCCAGACGCTCGATCCGGGCGAAGCGCAACTCGGCGCGATTGCCGTGAGCTTCGCCTCGCAAGTGAACGCGCAGAACGCGCTCGGCGTGACGCTGAGCGGCGGCCAGGGCGCCGCGCTGTTCTCGGTGGGCGGCCCGACGGTCTACGCCAACACGCAGAACACCGGCAATGCGTCGCTGAACGTGTCGTTCGCGAATGGCGCGCAGCCGACCACCGGCGACTACACGCTCGCCTACAACGGCACCGCTTACACGCTGACCGACAATTCGACCGGCAGCGTGGTGGGTTCGGCTACCAGCCTGGCCCTGCCGATCAACGGCCTGCAGTTCTCGACCACCGGCACGATGAACCCGGGCGATTCGTTCACGGTCGAACCGACCCGCGGCGCGCTGAACAGCTTCGCCACCGCGACCACGGCCGCTTCGGCGATCGCCGCCGCGGCGCCGGTGCTGGGCGCGTCCGCGTCGACCAACACCGGTACCGGCACGATCTCGCAAGGCACAGTGTCGGCGGGCTACACGATGCCTAACTCGACCACCACGCTGTCGTACAACGGCGCGGGTCTGACCGGCTTCCCGGTGGGTTCGACGGTGACGGTGGCGGGCTCGCCGTCGACCACCTACACGATCGCCAGCGCGGCGACCGTGGTGCCGTATTCGTCGGCCACGGGCGCCACGCTCACGATCAACAACGCGACCGCCGGCCAGATGAACAACGTGTCGGTGACGATCAGCGGCACGCCGGCTGCCGGCGACAAGTTCACCATCGGCCCGAACACCGGCGCGACCAACGACGGCCGCAATGCGCTGGCGCTGTCGAACCTGTCCACCGCGAAGGTGATGGCGGGCGGCACGGTCACGCTGACGGGCGCGTATGCGAACTACGTCAACCAGATCGGCAACCAGACCAATCAGATTCAGACTTCGAGCACGGCCCAGGCCTCGCTGGTGACGCAGATCACCACCGCGCAGCAGTCGGTTTCGGGCGTGAACATCAACGAGGAAGCAGCCAACCTGCTTCAGTATCAGCAGCTCTATCAGGCCAACAGCAAAGTCATCCAGACCGCGCAGACCCTGTTCCAGACGTTGATCGGCATCATTCAGTGAGGCGTTGAACATGCGCATCTCCAGCACGCAGTACTTCAACATGAACGTGGCGACGATGAGCGATCAGCAAGCTCAGCTGTCGCAGTTGTACGCAGAGATTTCGAGCGGCGTGAGCCTCTCCACACCCTCGGACAATCCGCTCGGCGCAGCGCAGGCCGTGCAGTTGAGCTCGACGGCGACGAGCCTGTCGCAGTACACGAGCAACCAGGGCACCGCGCTCTCCTCGCTGCAACAGGAAGACTCCACGCTCGGCAGCGTCACCACCGTGCTGCAAAGCATTCACACGCTGGTGCTGCGCGCCGGCGACGGCTCGCTGAACGACGGCGACCGCGGCTCGATCGCCACGCAGTTGCAAAGCCTGCGCAGCCAGTTGATGACGCTCGCCAACTCGACCGACCCGCAGGGCAACTACCTGTTTGCCGGCTATCAGAGCACCGCGCAGCCGTACACCACCAATTCCGCCGGCGTCGTGACCTATTCCGGCGACACCGGTACGCGCGCCGTGCAGATCACCGACTCGCACACCGTTCAGACCGCCGACAACGGCATCGCGATCTTCGGCAGCGTGGCGTCGATCGGCACCAGCGCGGTCCCGGCCGCGACCGCCGGCAACAGCGGCACCGGCGTGATCAGCGGCGTCAGCCTGACGAATCCGACCGACCCGACCAACGCCTACACCTACTCGATCGCCTTCGCGGGCGCCGGCGCGGCGACCACCTACACGGTGACTTCGACCGATCCGGCAACCGGCACGGTCACGACGGGCACGCCGCAGGCTTTCACGTCGGGCTCGGCGATCACGCTCGGTGGCCAGTCGGTGACGATCACCGGCGCGCCGAACGCGGGCGACAGTTTCACCGTGACGCCG
Source organism: Paraburkholderia sp. FW306-2-2C-D06C (assembly GCF_058781505.1). Classification (NCBI taxonomy): domain Bacteria; kingdom Pseudomonadati; phylum Pseudomonadota; class Betaproteobacteria; order Burkholderiales; family Burkholderiaceae; genus Paraburkholderia; species Paraburkholderia sp. FW306-2-2C-D06C. The sequence continues at coordinate 22,910 of NZ_JBYSWU010000018.1, forward strand.
GCCACGCAAGGCAGCACGGACGTATTCGCCAACCTGAGCCAGTTGATCACGACGCTGCAAACGCCGGTTTCAGGCGCAGCCGCGACCGCCAGTTTCCAGAGCGCGATGGTCACCAGCCAGACCCAGCTCGAAAACACGATGAACAACGTCGTGACGGCCCAGGCCGCGGTAGGCGGCCGTGAGCAGGAAGTGCAGGCGTTGCAGACGGTCACGCAGACCAACACGCTGCAGACGGCGAACGGCCTGGCGGATCTGACCCAGACCGACATGACCAAGACGGTCAGCAAGTACACGATGATGCAGACTTCGCTGCAAGCGGCGGAACAGGCGTTCGCGAAGGTGCAGAACCTGTCGCTGTTCCAGTACCTGAACTAGCCGGGCGCTACTTCAACCCCGCCGCGACGCGCCCCATCTGATCGATACCGATGTCGAACAGACGCGTGAAGAACGGAATCATGTTGGGGATCATCAGTTGCAGGAGCAGCAAGCCGATCAGCATGGTCAGCGGAAAGCCGATCTGGAACACGCCGATTTGCGGCGCGGCGCGGTTGAGAATGCCGAGCGCGAGGTTGCTGATCAGCAGCGCGGCGACCACCGGCAGCGACAGCAGCAGGCCTGCCGAAAACACCGTGCTGCCGAAGTTGGCCAGCGTGCGCCAGCCGGGCGCACCGAGAATGTTCGCCGACACCGGCACGGACTGGAACGTGGCCAGCAGCGCGCTGATCATCTGCAGATGGCCGTCGATCACCAGAAACACCAGCATCGCGATGACGTTCATGTAGCTCGACAGCACCTGGCTCGAACTGCTCGCCTGCGCATCGAAGAACGTCGCGAAGCCGAGACCCATGCCCAGACCGACGAAGTCGCCGGCAGCGCTGATCGCCTGAAACACGATCTGCATCGTCACGCCGAGCGCAATGCCGATCAGGAACTGGTTGACGATGATCCACACGCCTTCGGCGGAAAACACCGTGACCTGCGGCAGCGCGCCGAGCGTCGGCGCGACGATGATCGTGATGAAGGCCGCGAGGCCGATTTTTACGCGGATCGGCACCGACCGGTTGCCGAGCACCGGCGCTGTGGCGGTCAGCGCAAGGATTCGCACGAACGGCCACAGGAACGCCGTGAGCCAGGTGTTCAGTTGCGCGTAGGTGACGGAAAACATGGCGGCGGCGCGAGCGTACGGGCGGCGATGAAGGGCGAGGGGGCCGGCGCGGCGCTCAGTTGACGAGCGTCGGAATGTTGGTGAGCGTCTGGCGCAGATAGTCGAGCATGGTCGTCAGCATCCACGGCCCGGCGATCACCATCGTGACGGCAATCGCGAGCAGCTTCGGAATGAACGAGAGGGTCGTCTCGTTGATCTGCGTGGCGGCCTGGAACAGGCTCACCACCAGACCGACAATCAGCGCGACCAGCAGGAGCGGTGCGGCGAGCAGCAGGCCGACATACATGGCCTGGTGCGCCAGCGTCATGACGGATTCGGAATTCATGATGGTTCGACCGGAAGTGTGAAAGGTTGGACGAAATCGATAAGCGGGGCCGATCAGCGATACCGACAAGCGATACCGACAAGCGATACCGACAAGCGATACCGACAAGCGATACCGACAAGCGATGCCCGGCGAAGCCAATCAGCACGAGGCTCAAACGAAGCTCTGCGCGAGCGAGCCGAGCAGCAACTGCCAGCCGTCGACCAGCACGAACAGCATCAGTTTGAACGGCAGCGAGATGGTGGCGGGCGACACCATCATCATCCCCATCGACATCAGCACGCTCGCCACCACCATGTCGATGATGAGGAACGGGATGAAAATCGTAAAGCCGATCTGGAAGCCGGTTTTCAATTCGCTGGTGACGAACGACGGCACCAGCAGCGACAGCGGCACGTCTTCCGGACCTTGCATCGGCGCGGCATGCGAGATGCGGGCGAAGAGGGCGAGATCGCTTTCGCGGGTCTGGCGCAGCATGAAGGTCTTGAACGGCGCAAGGCCGCGCGAAACCGCCTGCTCCATCGGCATCGAGCCGTCGGAGAACGGCTTGTAGCCTTCGGTATAGGCCTTGTCGAGCACCGGCGACATCACGAACAGCGTGAGAAACAGCGCGAGGCCGACCAGCACCTGATTCGGCGGCGTGGTGGTCGTGCCGAGCGCCTGACGCAACAACGACAACACGATGATGATGCGCGTGAAGCTCGTCATCATCAACACCATCGCCGGCAGGAACGACAGCATCGTGAGCAGCAGCATCGTCTGCACGCTCAGCGAGTAGGTCGTGCCGCCGTTCGGGCCAGGGCTCGTGTTGAAGGCCGGCAGGCCGGCGGTTTGCGCGAACGACAGCGTCGGCAGCGCGAGCATCAGCGCCGGCAATGCAACAGGGGCGAAACGGCGCAGCACGGGGACGATTTTCGAAGCGGCGGACGACACGCGTGTGGCTTGCGCATCACGCGCTGGTTGAAGACTGAACTGCATTACCGATCCCCGCTGCCTTGCCCGTTGATACCGTTGGCGTCGCTGAGTGCGTTGAAACGTTTGCCCATTTCGCCTTTCAAAGCATCGCGAAAGCGTTGGCCGAAGGTGCCGGGCAAGGATGCGCGTTCACCCGCAGCGGCGGGTGGCGTGCCTGCGAGCGGATCGATTGCGGCCGAACCGGCCGGCATCGTATGCAACAGACGCACATTGCCGGGCGCCGTGCCGAGCACGAGCCACGTATCGCCGATCTCGACCACCGCGACGCGCTCCTTGCCGCCGAGCGAAGCGCCGCCGATGGTCTTCACGAGACCGCCGCGCTTCGCCGGCTGCCAGCCGAAGCGGCGCGCGAGCCACGCACAACCGAATACCAGAGCGATCACGACCAGCAGGCCGACGATCGTTTGCAACACCGCGCCGACGCCGAGCGCCGGAACGGCCGTGCCTGCACCGACACCCGAGGCGATTTTCGCAGCGTTGTTGACCGCGTTCATGTCGGCCGCGTGCGCGGCGGATGATACGAACGTCAGCGCGAACAGCGCCGCCGAAGCGGTCACGGCCCTCACCGCGAGCCCCGCGCGAGCGGGAACATTGCGCGACGCATCCAGCACGGCGCGACCGGCAATGCATTTCATCGATTCAGCTTCCGGATGCGTTCGGACGGCGTGATGATGTCGGTCAGACGAATACCGAACTTGTCGTTGACGACCACGACTTCACCCTGTGCGATCAGGCAGCCGTTGACCAGCACGTCCATTGGTTCGCCGGCCATGCCGTCCAGTTCCACGACCGAACCTTGCGCGAGTTGCAGCAGGTTGCGGATCGCGATCTTGGTGCGGCCGAGTTCGACGGTCATCTGGACGGGGATGTCCAGGATCATGTCGATGTCGTTGCGCGTCGAGGTCGGCTCGACCTTCGACAGCGGCTGGAACACGCCGGCTGTCGTGGCGCTGACTTCCGTGTTGTCGTTCTGCTCGGCGAGCGCGCTGGCCCAGTCGGCCATCGCCGCTTCGTCCTCGGCGGATTCCGCGGCAGCCAGCTGTTCGGCTTCCGGCAATTCCATCTCGGGCTTTGCTTTCAGGTCACTCATATCCACCTTCCTTCATCGTGTCGGCTGCGCTGATCATCTTCTGGACCCGCAACGCGTACTGACCATTGAAAATTCCGTAGCCGCATTCCATCACCGGCACACCGTCGACCTTCGCCGTGATGTGTTCGGGGATGTTGATCGGCAGAACATCGCCTTTGCGCATATTCAGGATCTGCTCGAACGTGACCGGCACCTGCGCGAGGTCGGCGGTCAGTTCCACTTCCGCGGCCTGCACCTGTTGCGACAGCACGCGGACCCAGCGGCGGTCGACTTCGAGCGCCTCGCCCTGGATCGGCGACGACAGGATGTCGCGGATCGGTTCGATCATCGAATACGGCATGCAGATGTGCAGCGTGCCGCCCGTGGTGCCGAACTCGATCGAGAACTGCGTGACGATGACGATTTCGTTCGGCGTCGCGACGTTGGCGAACTGCGTATGCATTTCCGAGCGCACGTATTCGAACTGCAGCGGGCGCACGCTTTTCCACGACGTCGCGTAGTGCTCGAACGTGAGATTGAGCAGCTTCATGATGATGCGCTGCTCGGTCTGCGTGAAATCGCGGCCTTCGACGCGGGTATGGAAGCGCCCGTCGCCGCCGAACAGATTGTCGACCACGAAGAACACCAGGTTCGGGTCGTACACGAACAGCGAGGTGCCGCGCAGCGGCTTCACGTGGACCAGGTTCAGGTTGGTCGGGATCGGCAGGTTGCGGGTGAACTCGCTGTATTTCTGTACCTTCACCGGGCCGACGGAGATTTCCGCCGAGCGCCGCATGAAGTTGAAGATGCCGACGCGCAACAGACGCGCGAAGCGATCGTTGATGATTTCGAGGCCCGGCATCCGGCCGCGGACGATGCGTTCCTGCGTCGCGATGTTGTACGGGCGAACGCCCGCACGATCGCTCTGGTCGGCGATCGAGTCGGACTCGCCGGTTACGCCCTTGAGGAGGGCATCGACCTCCTCCTGGGACATGAACTCTTCGTGGCCCATTCCTTATTCCTCGTGCGTCCCGTGGCGGTTGATGATGGCAGCGCGAAATAACGTCACTGCGGACGTCACTGCACGACGAATTCGGTGAACAGGACGTCCTGAACGCGGATCGGCGTGGCGCCCTTATCGGTGGGCTGTTCGATCAGCGTCAGGAGTTCGGTGGCGAGGGCGCGTTTGCCTTCGAGCGGCGCCAGTTCGTCGGGATGCTTGTTCGACAGCGCGAGCAGGATGCGGCTGCGCACTTCCGGCATGTGGTCGGTGAGTTCCTGCTGGGTTTTCGGGTCGTTCAGCTTGAGGGTGAGGCCGATACGCAGGAAGTGTTGCTGACCGTCGTCCGACTGCAGGTTGACCGTCATCGATTCGAGCGGGAAGAAGAGCGGCGCCGCCAGTGGCGCCGGCGCGCTGGCGGTTTCCGCTGACGCGGGGGCTGGGCTGCGTTTGGACATATAGAACCACACACCTGCGCCGGCGGCGCCTGCGGCGAGGATCGCAATGAGGGCGATCAGAATGATTCGCTTCAACGGGCCCGGCGAGGCGGGCGCGGCTTGCTGGTTTGCGGTCGTGGATGCCATGAGGTTTGCTTTGCTTGCCGTTAGTGCTGGTGATGGTGATTGTTGTTGATTTGCCTGCGGCGCGATGGGTCGAAAAGAAGGGTTAATGCGGGCTATCTCTTGTTTTTGCCTTTCAGGCGGAGGGCGGTCTTGCTGGTTTCCTTTTGCCTACGGCGGTGTGTCTTTGCTTGTTCTGAGTTTTTTGCCTTTCTCTCTTGTTATTGGTCTATTAGCGTTGCCCCTTGTGCTGTTTGCCTTTGGCGGCGGCAATTTGTGGTTTGCCTGAGGTGGTCGTTGTTTGATTATTGGCCTTCGCGGCGCTTCTTATGTTTGTTTGCCTACGGCGCTGGTCTTGGCTTTTTTTTTGCCTGTGCGGCGCTTTCTGGTTGTGTTTTCCTACGGCAGTGCCTTTCGCTGTTCTGACTTCTTTGGCCTTTCCTTGTTTTCTTTGTGGTCTATTAGCTTTCCCCCTGTGCGGGGGAGCACCTACTTTTCTTTGCCGGCCGCAAAGAAAAGTAGGCAAAAGAAAGCGGCTTCACACCGCAAGTACTAAGCGGGCACCTCTATGATCGACGGGGAGTGGAGGCCACCTGATCTGTGCCAGTGCACCTTCACGCCCTGGTGACAAGGCAGTCATCCACCCCTTCTCGCGCTACGCGCTCGCCAGAAAGGTACTTCATCCAACCACCCACTACGTTTGGCGCCTACGCTTTGCGCAGGGCGTAGCTCGCCATTTCACGCGTAAGCGCTGCGCCATTACGCTCAGGTTCTGCTCAACACAGCAATCCAGATCTGCACCCCGCCGAGGCGAAGCCGATGGCTGTCGCCAGGCAAAACCGAAGCGGGTGGTGTGGGATGGACCTTGCCGGCGAGCGCGTAGCGCGAGAAGGGGTGGATGACTGCCTTGTCACAGGCACTCATGGACCACGGTGTGGTCCGGCAGGTTTCCACTACCGGTGGCTGACCGAGGTGCCCGCTTCAGAATTAGCGGTTTGAGCCGCTTTCTTTTGCCTACTTTTCTTTGCGGCCGGCAAAGAAAAGTAGGTGCTCCCCCGCACAGGGGGAAAGCTAATAAACCAATATCAAATCAAGGAAAGGCCAACGCCGTAGGCAGCACCACTATAAGTGCCGCACAGGGCAAAAAATCAAGGAAGGCCAACGCCGCAGGCACACAGAACAATGCCGCCGCCAAAGGCAAACAAACAAAGACCACGCCGTAGGCAAACAAACACAAGAAGAAGCGCCGCGCAGGCAAAAAAAAATCAAGCAAACGTATCCACTAACCCAACAGAGCGCCGCACGGCAACATTCCCCACAACAGCCCCAACAGACTCCCCAGCGCCGCCGGCAAAAGCAGCCGTAGCTGTAGCCCTCCCACCGGACCGGCCAGAATCAGCACTCTGCTGCTGCCCACTCCCCGACCGGCCAAACCCATCGCTAACGCTCGCGCTGCCAAGCCCAATCCCATTGGACTCCATCGCCTCCCGCAATTTCGGCAAAGCCGCCTCGACGGCTTCCCTCACCTGCTGGTGCTGAGAAACAAAAAGCGCATGGGCATGGTTATCGGCAACCTGCAACACAACCTGCAGCGGCCCCAAATCCTTCGGATTCAAAGTCAGCTCGGCGCTCTGCGAATGCGCATTCGACAAGAACACCACCTTCTGACTCAACGCGTCTTCCCAGTCAGTCGTGCCGACCTGCGGCGCCAATGCATTCGCCACTTCGGCCGCGCCGGCGTTTCCGGTCGTTTGCACGGCCGCGGTCGTGCTCGCGGCGCCGGCCACCGCCTGCGTGGCGGCCAATGCTGCCGCCGCCGCATCGGCTGCACTCTTGAAGGACGCCAGATTGTCGGCCTGAGCGCCGCCGCCCGCCGTTGACGCCAACGCGTCAACAGCCGTCTTCGCCGCCGCCGACGGATCCGCCACCATGGTCGCGGCTGCCGTCAGCGAGGCAGCTTTGGCCGCATTCGCTCCCTTGCCGTCGCCGAACAAACCGGCCACGAGCGTCTTGCCGCCCGCCGACGCATTCAGTCCGGTAGTCGCATCGCCAGCCAAACCGCTCGCGGCGCTCGACGCGCTCGATGCGTTCGCCGCCGCGCCGCTCGCCAGCGCCTGAGCGGGCACCGGCACCGCGCCCTGAGCGCTCGACAGCGCGGCCAACGCCGCCTGCAATGCGTCCTGTGCCGACTTCGCATCGGTCGCACTCGTCTTTTTGCCGGGGGTGCCGCCCGTCGTGGTATCCGTCGTCGCGTCAGGCAGCGAAGCCGCTGCGTCAGCCAATGCCGCAGCGGGGTCGGTGGTGGCCGGGGCAGCCGCGCCGTTTGCGTTGGCCAAAGCTTGAGCCTGCGCCTGTATCGCAGCCGCCGCGGTAGCTGCGGCGATGCTGGCGTCGGTCTGCGTGACCGGGTTGCCGGATTTCGCCGGGTTCGCGGCAGGCTTGTCGTTCGCGGCCTGCTGCGTCGCCCCCGACGAGGACGAACTGGACGACGATGCGCTCGCTGCGTTGCTGTCGTTCTTGCTGCCGTTCCCGGCATCCGCGCCGTCGGTGCTCTTCGAGGCGGCGTCGGGTGCGGGCGGCGCGTCATGCACGCTCGACGACGATGCCTGCGACGACGGTGCGGATGAGGACGACGATGCGGGTGAGGACGGCGAGGAGGAGGATGAAGCCGACGACGACGCCGCCGGCATGCTCGCGCTCTGCGCGGCCGCGCTGTTTTGCGCGGCGATGCTTTGCTGAAGCGTTTGCGAGAACGGCTTGGCATTCGCCGCGGCGGCCATGGCCGCGCTGGTGGAGGTGCTGCTGGCGGAGCCGAGCAGTGAGCCGATCGGTGAGAGTGCCGACATAGATGATCCTGTCAATCCGTCAAAACGGGGTGTTCGGTCTGTCGAGGCGGCGCGCGGCGCGTCAGACGCCCTCGGCGCGCATCCTCAGAATTCGGGCGGCGTGTTCGTCGGCGTCGCGCTGGTCGCGCCGCGCCGTTTGCCTCGCTTCGACGGCCTCGCCGCGCGCCTGCAACACTTCGTACGAGCCGAGTTTCTGCTTCTGGCGCTGCCAGTCGGGCTTGGCGGCCTCGACACGCGCATTGGCCGTCACCAGCAGATTGCGCTGCTGTTCGATGGCGGAGTCGAGCGTGTCGATGAACGCCTGGAAATTGCGCATGTTGCCGGCGGGCATGCCGGTCTGGGCGGTCGCCGTGAAGCGCGCGTGATATTCGTCGCGGTACTGCACCAGTGAATCGAGCTGCGATTGCACCTCGCCGCGCTCGCGCTGCGCACGGCCGAGGCGCTGCGCGGCGGCGTCCACATCGTCCTTGGCGAGGCCGATGAGCGTCTTGATCGGAAAGTGTTTCGCCATCGTCAGCTTCCTTGGGCAAACAGCGCGTCCAGCATCGCGATACTCGGCTCAAAGTTTGCGCACTCGCGAAAACCTTGCTGCAAAAATGCTTCCATCCGCGGATACAGCGCAATCGCACGGTCGAGCAGCGCGTCGCGCCCGCTCGAATAGGCGCCGACGTTGATCAGATCGCGGTTGCGCTGATAGCGCGACAGCATCTGCTTGAACATACGCGTTTTGTCGAGATGGTTATCGTCGATCAGCGCGGTCATTGCCCGGCTAATCGACGCTTCGATGTCGATCGCCGGATAGTGACCGGCCTCGGCGAGCGAACGCGACAGCACGATATGGCCGTCGAGAATCGCGCGCGCGGAGTCGGCGATCGGGTCCTGCTGGTCGTCGCCTTCGGTCAGCACGGTGTAGAACGCGGTGATCGAGCCGCCGCCCGCCGGGCCGTTGCCGGTCCGCTCGACGAGCGCCGGCAGCTTGGCGAACACCGAAGGCGGATAACCCTTGGTGGCGGGCGGCTCGCCCACGGCCAGCGCGATTTCGCGCTGGGCCATCGCGTAGCGGGTCAGCGAATCCATCAGCAGCAGCACGTGCTTGCCCTGATCGCGGAAATATTCGGCAAGCGAGGTCGAGTACGACGCGGCCTGCATCCGCAAGAGCGGCGAGACGTCGGCCGGCGCGGCGATCACGACGGAGCGCGCCAGACCTTCCTCGCCGAGAATCTGTTCGATGAATTCCTTCACTTCGCGGCCGCGTTCGCCGATCAGGCCGATCACGATCACTTCGGCGCTGGTGTAACGCGCCATCGTTCCGAGCAACACCGATTTACCGACGCCCGAACCGGCGAACAGACCCATGCGCTGGCCACGGCCCACGGTCAGAAGCGCGTTGATCGCGCGCACGCCGACGTCGAGCACCTTGTGAATCGGCTCGCGGTTCAGCGGGTTGATGACCGGCGCGGACAGCGGCGCGTCGGCGTGCGTGCCGAGCGGGCCGAGGCCGTCGAGCGGCCGGCCCGACGCATCGAGCACGCGGCCGAGCAATTCCCAGCCGACCGGCAGGCGCTTGGCGCCCGCCATCGGATCGGCGATCGGCGCGCTTTCGAGCGGATAAACGCGCGCGCCGGGCAAGAGGCCGATCACCTCGGTGGTCGGCATCAGAAACAGTTTGTCGCCGGAGAAGCCGACCACTTCGGCTTCGGCCATCGGCAGCGAACTGCCGGGCGGCAGTTCGATCATCACCTCGGCGCCCACCGACAGACGCAGGCCAACCGCTTCGAGCACCAGACCGGCGGCGCGCGTCAGGCGTCCGCAGGCGCGCATCGGCCTGGCGATCGCGTTGCGCGCGCGCAGCGCGTCGAGCCGGCCGCGCCAGGCTTGCATGTGCGGATTGGTGTCGAGGGCGGGATCGTAAGGAGCCAGCGCCTCGGCGCCGAACGACGCCAGCGCGAGCTCGCGTTCGAGCGGCGTCAGATCGCTGGCGCGAATCTCTTCGAGCGTCGGCTTCACCATGTGCTCACCTTGCCAAGCGCCGCGGCGACGCGCTCCCAGCGCGTCTCGATGCCGGCATCCACCTCGCCGCTGCCGGCCTGCGCGCGGCAGCCGCCGCGTTCGACCGACGCATCGGTGCGCACGGTCCAGCCGCGCGTTTGCAGTTCTTCCATCAGATAGGCTTCGACGACCGGCAAGTCGGCCGGACTGACGATCAGCGCCGGTGCGCCGACCAGCGTCGGCTCGGCGGCCAGCACCTCACGCGCGGCGGCAATGAGTGCGGTCGGATCGTGCTGCACGTGCTGGCGCACCACCTGTTGCGCGATGTCCAGCGCCAACGCGACCAGCGTCTCCGAGATCGCGCCCTCGGTGCCGTCGAGCGCCGCCTTGAAGGTCGCGGCCAATGCAGCGAGACGTGCGGCTTCTTCGCGCGCTTCGCTTTGGCCCTGCTCGAAACCCTGCGCGTGACCTTGCTCGTAACCGGCCTGATAACCGAGCGCCTGTCCGGCCACGTGACCCGACGCAATGCCCTGCGCATGCGCGGACTCGCGCAGACGTTCGAGTTCGGCTTCGAACGCGCCGTCGTCGACTTCGGGTTCGGGCGGCGCCGGCGGCACCGGATCGAACGAGGCCATCTCCCAGCGCTGGTAGGCCGAGAGGCTGTCCTTGCGCCTGGAGGTCGTATCAGACATACGCATCTTCCGCCTTGCCGCCTAGAACGATCTGGCCGCTTTCCGCCAGATTGCGCACGATCTGCAGGATGCGGCGCTGCTGCGTCTCGACTTCGGAGACGCGCACCGGACCGCGCGCGTCGAGATCCTCGGCGAGCAGTTCGGCGGCGCGCTGCGACATGTTCGACAGGAACTTCTGGCGCAGCGCGGGCGGCGCGCCCTTCAGCGAAATGATCAACGCCTCGGACTCGACTTCCTTCAGCAGCAGCTGGATCGCGCGGTCTTCCAGATCGAGCAGGTTCTCGAACACAAACATCTGGTCGATGATCTTTTGCGCGAGTTCCGCGTCGTACTGGCGGACGTTTTCGATGACGCCTTCTTCATGGTTGCTCGACATGAAGTTGAGAATCTCGGCCGCCGTGCGGATGCCGCCCATCGGGCTGCGCTTGAGGTTGTCGCTGCCGGACAGCAGGCCCGTCAGCACGTCGTCGAGTTCGCGCAGCGCGGCCGGCTGGATGCCGTCGAGCGTCGCGATCCGCAACAGCACATCGTTACGCAGACGTTCGGTGAAACACGCGACGATTTCCGACGCCTGATCGCGGTCCAGGTGCACGAGGATCGTCGCGATGATCTGCGGGTGCTCGTTCTTGATGAGCTCGGCCACCGCCGCGGAGTCCATCCACTTGAGGCCCTCGATACCGCTGGTGTCGCTGCCCTGCAAAATCCGGTCGATGATCGCGCCGGCCTTGTCGTCGCCGAGCGCCTTGGTCAGCACCGAGCGGATGTAGTCGCTCGAATCGAGCGACAGCGCCGTATGCTTTTCGGCCTCGCGCACGAACTCCTGCAGGACCTCGTCGATCTGTTCACGCGTGATGTTCTTCAGCGCGGCCATCGCGACGCCGATCTTCTGGACCTCACGCGGCCCGAGGAACTTGAACACCTGCGCGGCTTCTTCCTCACCGATCGACATCAGCAGGAGCGCGCTCTTCATTACGCCTTCAGCGCTCATCGGACACCCAGTTTTTCACGACGGTTGCAACGATCTTCGGATCCTGGCGCGCGATGTTGCGCGCGAATTCCAGGTTCCGTTCGTATTTGTGCTTGGCGTTCTCCAGCATCAGCAGCTCGGAGTCGGCTTCCGCTTCAGCGGCGGTGCCGGCGGCCATGCGCTCGGCGGCCGGGATGCCGTCCAGCAGGATCGGCTCGTCCGGCGACGGCAGCGCCGCGGCGGCGACCGGCTCCGGCGGCGGGAACGCGCGGCGCAGCGCCGGCTTCACCATCACGAAGTAGAGGAACAGGGCGACGGCGCCGATCCCGAGGTAGGTCGCGATCTGCCTGGCGAGCGCGATCATGTCCGGCGAGCGCCACCACGGCAGGTCGGCGTTCGGGTCGACGTCGGCGGTGAACGCGCTGTTGACCACGTTGACCGAGTCGCCGCGCGACGCGTCGAAGCCCATCGCGTCCTTCACCAGCTGATTGACCTGCGTGAGCTTGTCGGCGGTGACCGGCTGCATCGTGGCGTGGCCCTTGGCGTCGACCACCCGCATATAGTTGACCACCACCGCCACCGACAGACGCTTGATGCCGCCCATCGGCTGCTCCAGATGGCGCACGGTCTTGTCGAGTTCGTAGTTGGTGGTCGAATCCTTGCGGTCGCTGACCGGCGTGGTGGTCACGCCGCTCGCGCCGTTCGGCGCATTGACCGGCGCCGAAGCCGGTTGCGGCGGCTGGTTCGACAGCGCGCCGGGCACGCCCGAGGCGGCCGCCTGCGACATTTCGGTGGCGCTGCTCGATTGCTGGCTGCGGATCGCGGCTTGTTGCGGGCTGCCGTTCGGGCCGTAGTTTTCCGAGGTCTGCTCGATACGCGCGAAGTCGATATCGGCGCTGACCTGCGAATGCGCATTGCCGGCGCCGAACAGCGGCGCGAGGATCGCGTCGATGCGCTGTTGCGTGTTGCGTTCGATCTGCTGGCGATACTTCAGCTGCGAGGCGTCCAGACCGCTGCCGGAGGACGGGTTCGTCAGCAGGTTGCCGTCCTGGTCGAGGATCGTCACGCCGCGCACCGGCATATCCGGCACCGCCGACGACACCATATGGGTAATCGCCAGCACCTGGCCTTCGTCGAGCGCGCGGCCCGGATACAGGTCGACCAGCACCGACGCGGAGGGCGCTTCCTTGTCGCGTACGAACACGGAAGGCTTCGGAATCGCCAGATGCACGCGCGCCGACTTCACCGAGGAAATCGATTCGATCGTGCGTTGCAGCTCGCCTTCCAGTGCGCGCTGATAGTTGATCTGCTCGGCGAACTGGCTGATGCCGAACTTCTGGTTGTCCATCAATTCGAAGCCGACCGAGCCGCTCTTCGGCAGGCCTTGCGAAGCCAGACGCAGGCGCATTTCATGCACCTGCTCGGCGGGCACGAGGATCGCGCCGCCGGCGTCGGAGAACTTGTAGGGAATATTGGCCTGCTGGAGCGCGGTGATGATCGCGCCGCCGTCGCGGTCCGACAGGTTGCTGTAGAGCACCTTATAGTCCGGCGCGCGCGACCACAGGAACAGGCCCGCCACGATCGCAACCAGCAGCGCGACAGCAAAAATCAGCGGCGCACGCGGATTGCCGCGCATTTGCGCGAGGCCCGACAGGCGTTGGCCGAAGTTGCCGCCCATGCCGCCAAGGTTGCCCCCCAAGCCGCCGAGGTCGGCCGCGCCGCCCGGCTGGCCGGCGCCGGACGCGCCCGCGCCCGGCTGCGCGCCGGCGAGGCCCATGCGGGCGTCGGGGTTGATCAAAGAGTTGGCTGACGAATCCATGCGTCGGGTATCTCCGGGATGCCTTTGCGTTCTGCCGCCGCGCCGCGCCGAGGGTCGGCGGGCGCACGGACAGATACTTTCACCATTGAAATTATCCGCAGGGCCGCTCAACCCGATTGCTTGAATAGAGCCGGGTTTTCCCCCTAGTTTCGGGGCTTTCCCTAAAGGCCCGCTGCTATGCTTTCGCTCAGATCGGTGCGGTTCGGCATGCCGGTCGTCATTCCCTGGAGAGAACATGACTTTGCCCGTGAACGCGCTCTCGTCGGCGCTGCAACAGATGCAGTCGATGGCGGCGCAAGCGGCCGGCAGCAACAACCCGGCGGCTGGCCAGTCCGGCGCGGCGACGCCCGGCGGCTTCGCCTCGGCGCTGAAGGCGTCGCTCGACAAGATCAGCGGCGATCAGACCAAGGCGGTCGGCGAATCGCAGGCGTTCGAACTCGGCGCGTCGAACGTGTCGCTGAACGACGTGATGGTCGATATGCAGAAGGCTAACGTCGGTTTCCAGTTCGGCTTGCAGGTGCGCAACAAACTGGTGTCGGCCTATAACGACATCATGCAGATGTCGGTGTGAGCGCGGCCCGGGCGGCAAGGCTGTCCCGCTTGCCTGCCTGAACGCTGAACATCGTGTGGCCGACCGGGCCGCCCGACGTGGGCCGACCGACGTGGCCCGCTCGACGTGGCCCGACCAACGTGGCCCGCTCCAATCAGCCCTTAATCCTCCTTACAACAGACTAAAGCTTTCCCGCTGCCTATCCGATAACCAGGTACAGGCAGAGTTCGGCGCGCGGCAACGTGCACGGATGGGTTGCCATGACCAACCGCAGTGCAAGAGAGGAGGAGCGCCGATGTTTTCCCCAGGACACTCTGGAGCCAATGCGTATGCACGCGTGGGCGTCGAGACAGGGGTGATGGGCGCGAGTCCGCATCGTCTGATCGTGATGTTGTATCAGGGCGCCCGGCAAGCGATCGCGCAAGCGCGCATGCATGTGCAGCAAGGCAATGTGCCGGCTCGCGGAGAAGCGATCGGCAAGGCGATTCAGATCGTCGAAAGCGGGCTGCAGCAGTCGCTCAACCGGGAGGCGGGCGGCGAGATTGCAGAGCGGTTGGACGCGCTATACAGCTATATGGCGCGCCGGCTGCTCGAAGCCAACATAAAACAAAGCGAGGCGATGCTGGTCGAGGTCGATGGCCTGCTGGCGACGCTAGAAGAAGCCTGGATCGGGATTGCCCCGGAGATCGCGCGGATGGCGGCACAGCCGGCCGCGGAAAGCATGAGATGACATCGAACGCAGAATATTTCGCCCGCTACGAGGCGATTGCAGCGATTTCCCACCGCATGTTGACGGCGGCGCGGCGAGCCCTGTGGAACGATCTGGTGCGCTTGCAGGAGGAGTACCGGATTCTGGTGGATGCGCTGCGGGATGCGGAAACCGGCGTCAAGCTGGACGAATCGGAGCGCCTGCGCAAATACGCGCTGATCCGGCAGATCCTCGCCGACGACGCTGCGGTTCGCGATCTGGCGAATCCGGGCATGGCCAATCTGTCGGCCCTGTTTGCCGGACGGTCGGCCCGCGTGCTCAAGGAACTGTACGGGGCGCGCTGAGCTTGACCGGGCGCGCCGGGTTTGCCTGGATCGGATTGGATTTGCCCAGGCGCGCCGGATCGTACCTGAGCGCGCTGCCCATGTGACCAAGGAATCGGCATGAACGGAATCGACACGGCCATCGCTTCGCTGCTCGCGAGCCGGGTCGACAGTCTGCTCAATATTGCGCCGGGCTCGGCGGCCACCACGCAGACCGGTGCGGCGGG
The DNA here is from genome assembly GCF_058781505.1 of Paraburkholderia sp. FW306-2-2C-D06C. NCBI lineage: Bacteria > Pseudomonadati > Pseudomonadota > Betaproteobacteria > Burkholderiales > Burkholderiaceae > Paraburkholderia > Paraburkholderia sp. FW306-2-2C-D06C. The sequence continues at coordinate 38,126 of NZ_JBYSWU010000018.1, forward strand.
CGTCGATACCGCGCCGTCGGCGGCGACGCCCGTTGCGGCGCCCGCCACGCCGCCGGCTTCGGCACAAACCGCGCTGTCCGCCGTCGCGCTGACGCTCAACGCGATCGTGCACTCGGGCGGCGAGGCGACGCCTGCCGTGCTTGGCCAGACGCCGATCTGGCCGGCCGCGCCGGCGCTCGATGTCGGAATCGGCGGCTCGCCGCTGTTCGACACTTTTTCCCCGGCTTCCCCCAATACCGCGTTTTCGTCTGCGAATGCCCCTGCGAATGCAGCCGCGACCACGTCCACCGCGAACGTGGCCGCCGCGCAGGTGCCGGTCGCCGCGCTGGCGGCGGCGCTCGAACAGACGGTCGGCGACAGCGGTTTGTTCTACGAAGCTCATCTCGCGCAATGGCTGGCGGGCCAGCGCTCGCCCGCCGCCCTGGCCGGCGAGGCGCAAAACAGGCTGGTGGCCGCTGCCGCGCAATTGCCGCTCGACTGGGCGAGCGATGCCGAGCCGGCTCCAAGCGCGAATACCGCGCAGCGCCAGGGGTTGGGCGCCTCGGCCAACGGTGCGGCCAGCGGCGGGCTCGACGGCAACGCCGCCGCGCGCGCGACGCCGGCGATCCAGACGGCACAGGCCGCGCGTTTCGTGGCTGGCGAAGTGCTGGCCAACTCTCTTTCGGATCTGAACGGCCAGCCCGCGCACTCGAGCTTGCATAACGCCGCGGCGCCTTTGGCTGATGGCGCGCCGTCGCAAAACGCGCCGTCGCAAAACTCGCAATCGATGGGAGCTCAGGTCCATCCGGCGACGATTCCTTTGGTGCGTCAGCAACTCGATCTGCTCGCGACCGGGCAGTTTCGCTGGACCGGCGAAGCGTGGCCGGGCGCCAAGCTCGACTGGACAATCGAGCAGGACGGCGACGAATGGAACCGCAGCGGCGGCGGCACGGCGAGCGAGGACGACCAGCCGTGGCGCACGCGTCTGACGCTGTCGCTGCCGACGCTCGGCACCGTCGATGCGGAATTGACGCTGACGGGCACGCGGCTGGTGGCGCGCGTGCAGGCGAGTCCCGGCGGTGCGGCGCGGCTGGCGATGCAGGGCGAGAGCTTTCGTCAGCGGCTGGCGGCGGCGGGCATCGAACTGAACGGGCTGACGATCCGCGAGATCGGCGGCGGCGCGCCTGCCACGGTGTCCAACGCAGCAGGCGCGGCAGGTGCGGCAGCGGCTTCGGCGTATGCGCGCTCCGCCTCGGCGGCCTCACCGGCGCCGGCTACGCGCCGCGCCGCTCGTGCGGTCCGGCCGGAGGCCGCGCCGCTCGACGATTTCGATTGGGACATGCGATGAGCCGCAAACACCGCCGCAGCGCGGCAGCGCTCGTCTATGACGCGCACGGCGGCGAACCCGCGCCGCGTGTGATCGCCAAGGGCTACGGCCTCGTCGCCGAGATGATCGTGCAACGCGCCAAGGAAGCCGGCCTCTACGTGCATGAAGCGCCGGAGATGGTGTCGCTGCTGATGCAGGTAGACCTCGATACGCGGATTCCGCCGCAGCTTTACCAGGCGGTGGCGGAATTGCTGGCGTGGCTGCATCGGCTGGAAAGCGGCGCGGAGGATGAGCCCGAAGACGGGGCCGCCAGGGAGCCGGACGTCACCGACGTGGTCGCCACCGAAGTTTCCGGCGAGGTTTCCGGCGAGATGCGCGCGGACGGGGTCGCGTGTTGATCCACGCGATCGCGTCGTCGAGCGTGTCGTAGGGGACGATCGGCAGCAGCGGTCCGAAGATTTCCTCCTGCATCAGCGCGCTTTCGTCCGGCGCCTGGGTGACGGCGATCAAGCGGCAAGCAAGCGGCAATCAAGCCGCAAACGCTCGCTCGATGATCGCCGCGTGGTCGAACGTAGCCGGCAGCGTGCCGTACACGCGGCCGCTTTCGCCGCAGCTGTCGGCGAGCCGCGTGGCGATGAAGGCATCGGCGACTTCGGCGGGCGCATGCTGGATCAGCAAGCTGGCCTGCGCGATCAGCACGATTTGCTGCGCGATACGCCGGGCGGACGTCTCGCGATGTTCGGCCGGTCCGTTGAGCGTGGCAGCGAGCCTGGCGAGCGCGGCGCCCAGCGCCGGGTGGCTCTGCGCATCCGCTTGCCACGCGGCGAACAACGCTTGCGCCGCCTCGGGTTCGCGCTCCGTGGCGCGCAGCACGTCGAGGCACATCACGTTGCCCGAACCTTCCCAGATCGAATTCACGGGGGCTTCGCGATAAAAACGCGCCATCGGCGCCGTCTCGACGTAGCCGTTGCCGCCCCAGACTTCCATCGCCTCGCCGGTGAATTCGAGTGCGCGCTTGCAGACCCAATACTTCGCCGCCGGCGTGACGATGCGCCGCCACGCGCGCTCGGCGGGCGATGCGTTAGCCGCATCGGCCGATTCTTCAAAAGCCCGCGCGAGACGCATAAACAGCACAGTCGCCGCTTCCGACTCCAAAGCAAGATCGGCCAGCACGTTGCGCATCAGCGGCTGATCGGCGAGATGCCGTCCGAACGCGCTGCGATGCCGCGCGTGATGGATCGCCTGCACCAGCGCCGCGCGCATCAACGCCGCGCTGCCGATCACGCAATCGAGCCGCGTGTAGTTCGCCATTTCGATGATGGTCGGCACGCCGCGGCCTTCGTCGCCGATCAGGATGCTGAATGCGTCGAAGAACTCGACTTCGCTGCTCGCATTCGAGCGGTTGCCGAGCTTGTCTTTCAGCCGCTGGATCTGCACCGCGTTCTTGCTGCCGTCCGGCGCGAAGCGCGGCACGAAGAAGCACGACAGGCCTTCGTGATCGCCGGTGCGGGCGAGCACCAGATGCGCGTCGCATTGCGGCGCGGAGAAAAACCATTTGTGGCCGACGAGGCGGTATTCGGCGCCGCGACCGCTGCCGTGCGTGGCGTACGCGCGTGTCCGGTTGCTGCGCACGTCGGAGCCGCCTTGCTTCTCGGTCATGCCCATGCCGATCATCGCCGAGGTTTTCTGCGCGAGCGGGACGTCGCGCGGATCGTGTTCGCGGGTATAGAGCTTGTCGCGCAGCGTGCCGAACAAGGCCGGTTCGCGCTGCAACACCGGAATGCTCGCGAAGGTCATCGTCAACGGGCAGAGCGAACCGGATTCGAGTTGCGCGTGCAGGAAGTAGCCGGCGCAACGGGCGACCATCGCGCCGCGCTGCGGGTCGGAAAACGGCAGCGCGTGCAGACCTTCGCGGCGCAGCAGCGACAGCAGCGTATGCCACGACGGATGAAACTCCAGCGCGTCGATGCGTTCGCCGCGCGGGCTGTGCGTGAACAGTTCGGGGGGGTGGCGGTTGGCCAGTTCGGCGAGCGCGAGCGTTTCCGGCGTGGTGAGCGCGGCGCCGTCGCGCAGCAGCGCCTCGCGATGCCACGCGGCGCCTTCGCGTTCGAGGGCGGCGGATAAAGCGGCGTCGCTCGCAAACAGGTTGTAGTCCGCCAGCGGCGGCGCCTGATTTGTCACGTCGTGCGTGTGACCGCGTGTGCGACCGAGTGTGTGGCCGCGGGCGTGCCCGCGCTCTTGCGGTTCCATCTGCTGTCTCCGTTCACCGGATGCGCGCCGGCGCTGATCGGCGCTGCATTGCGTTGCGCTGCGCCGTGCTGTCTGATCGCTGCGTGTCGTGCCGCACGCTGACGGGACGGCGCGCCCGGCGCCGTGTTCGAATGCTTTGCGCGGGCAGCCTGGCGGGCGCTCGCGCGTCTTTCATCATAGGGTCGCAACTGCGCTTTCGTTTAGAGGGATCGCCCTGACATGAACTCGCCGTGGCGCCGCAACGCTCCCTGCAATGCCGATAAAACACACGTAGACAAGTGTGCACGAGACAGGGTCCGCGGGCAACGCGGCCCATTAGGAGGAGCGGATGCAATACGACTACATCATCGTCGGTGCAGGCTCGGGCAGCTGCTCGCTGGCGAGCCGCATGTTTTTATCTGGAAAGCGGCGCCGCGATTCCGCTCATGCCGATACCCGGCCCCAGCATGAAATCGTCGCCGGCCTGGCCCGGCAGCGTCTCGCGGGCAACCTCGAGCCACGCGCGCGCCGCATGCGACAGATAGCCGTTGCGGCGCCAGCCTATCGCCATCTCCCAGGGAATTTCCGGCTCGACGACCGGCCGGCAGGTAAACTGCGCGGCGTCGAGCCGCCGGCAATACGGCGCCGGCAACAGCGCAATGCCGACCCCGGCCAGCACCAGCGCCGCCATGAAGTCCCAATGCCCGCTACGTCCGACGATGGTCGGCGCAAACCCCGCCGTGCGGCACGCGTTCAGAACGACATCATTGAGCGCAAGGCTCTCGCCATAGAACACGAACGGTTCGCTGGCCAGCTGGCCAAGCGGCACCTCGTACAGATCGTCCCAGCGCGAACCGGTGCGCGCGACCAGCCACAACAATTGCCGCGTCATTGGGAGAACGTCGATATTTTCGGGGTCGACCGGTTGCAGCACGCCGCCCAACTCCAGCTCGCCGTTGATCAGCGCCGCTTCGATCGCGCGCGAACCCTGCTCGAACAGCTTCAGTTCGATTTTCGGGTAGCGCTGACGGAACGCGGCGATCGCGGGCGTGAAGAGCGAGCCGCCCATCGGCGGAATGCCGATCGTCAGTTCGCCGCGGCCGAGCGTGTCGAGATCGTTCAGCTCGGCCTGCAACTGCGCGTGAGCGGCCAGCACGTCCTGGCCGCGCTGATAGACGATCCGGCCAGCGTCGGTCAGCACCATCTGGCGCCCGTCGCGCAGCAGCAGCGGCGAGCCGATCTCGTCTTCCAGCGACTTGACCATCTTGCTGATGGTCGGCTGCGTCACGAACATCTGCTCGGCGGCGACGGTGAAGCTCTGTTGACGCACCACTTCGACGAAATAGCGCAGCGCACGTAGTTCCACGATCTGGGACTCCGAAATTCCAAATTGGAATGGTTTGAATGGTAGTAAGTCATTATATTTATGTTGCGTTGCAACCTATACTGACTTTCATCAAAAGTCACTTGGGGATTGCCATGACGCCGCAGCTTCTCTCCCGATTCGCGAACGCCGGCCGCGCCAGCGGCGCGATGCGCGTGGCGCGGATCGCCGTGCAGAGCGGTGCGCTTGCCGGCCTCTGGCTGGTCGCCGATTTCGTCGTGCGTCAGCTTCATTTGCCGGTGCCGGGCGGCGTGGTCGGTCTGGTCGCGTTGCTCGCGCTGCTGTTCTGCGGCGGTATCGCGCCGCGCTGGATCAAGGCCGGCGCCGACTGGCTGCTGTCGGACATGCTGCTGTTCTTCATTCCGGCCGCGGTTGCGGCGGTGCAGTACGGCGGGCTGTTTCGCGAGGACGGCTGGCGTCTCGCGCTGGTGGTGGTCGCCGGCACCTTGATGGTGATGGTCGCGGTCGCCTTTGCGGTCGAACAGGCCGCACGGCTCGAACGCCGGCTGGCGCTGCGCCGCGTGATGGTCGCGCGGCATGCGGCCCGCGCCTGATTATTCTTCCACCTCTCTGCCACGCTGAAGCCTGCCCATGAACGCGCTTTATTCGTCCCTGTTCGCCGACGATGCATCGCGTCTGATCGCGGCCGGCTGTTTCGTGCTGACGGTGGCGTTGTATTTCGCGTCGAAGGCGCTATACGCGCGCTTCAGGTCGCCGTGGCTCACGCCCTTGCTCGCCGTGCCGGCGGTGCTCGCGGCGATCGTCGTGCTGCTGCATATTCCGTATCCGGTCTACTTCCAGGACACACGCTGGCTGATGTGGCTGCTCGGTCCCGCCACGGTCGCATTCGCCGTGCCTATCTATGAATACCGCGAGCTGCTCAAACGGCACTGGATCTCGCTGACGGTCGGCGTGACGGTGGGCATCGTGGTCGCGGTCGGCGGCTCGCTGATGCTGGCGAAGCTGCTGCATCTTTCGCCGGAACTGCAACGCAGTCTGATGACCCGTTCGGTGTCGACGCCGTTTGCGCTTGCCGTCTCCGACAAGATTCATGCGCCGAAGGACCTGACCGCGCTGTTCGTGATCGCGACGGGCGTGTGCGGGATGCTGTTCGGTGAACTGGTGCTGGGGCTCGTGCCGCTGCGCACGCGGCTCGCGCGCGGCGCGTTGTTCGGCGCGGCGGCGCATGGCGTGGGCACCGCGAAGGCGCGTGAGCTCGGCAGCGAGGAAGGCGTGGTCGCCAGTTTGACGATGATGATCGCCGGCGTGGTGATGGTGCTGCTTGCGCCGATGCTGGGGCTGCTGCCGATCTGACACCGAGGCGTACCCCACGCTCGAATTCCACAAACCCGATCCGCACCCCGTAGCCATCTCAATTTGCTACAATCGCCGTTCGTCTTCGAGGAGCGTTGCGACGGGTACCGCGGATTCACTATTCGCCGGCCGCCCGCCAGGCTCGAAGGCTTCAATCGGAGGGTTCGGATGCGCATCGCGCTCCGATCCACCGCATCGAACCGCGCTCACGTCAAATTTCTAGTCAATTTCTTAGAAAGGAGGGCGTGATGAACGCCGCAGTTATCGATTCCCAAGCTTCCCAGGATTTCATCGTTGCCGATATGTCGCTTGCCGGCTGGGGCCGCAAGGAACTCGACATCGCCGAGACGGAAATGCCCGGCCTCGTGCAAACGCGTGAAGAGTACAAGGCGCAGCAGCCGCTGAAGGGCGCGCGCATCGCCGGTTCGCTGCACATGACGATCCAGACCGGCGTGCTGATCGAGACGCTGACCGCGCTCGGCGCGGATGTTCGCTGGGCCTCGTGCAATATTTTCTCGACGCAGGACCACGCCGCTGCGGCCATCGCCAAGGCCGGCACGCCGGTGTTCGCATTCAAGGGCGAGTCGCTCGACGAATACTGGGAGTTCTCGCACCGCATCTTCGAATGGCCGAACGGCGAATTCGCCAACATGATCCTCGACGACGGCGGCGACGCCACGTTGCTGCTGATCCTCGGCTCGAAGGCCGAGAAAGACCGTTCGGTGATCTCGAAGCCGACCAATGAAGAAGAGGTCGCACTGTATAAGTCGATCGCCCGTCATCTGGACGCAGATCCGACCTGGTACTCGACGCGCCTCGCGCACATCAAGGGCGTGACCGAAGAAACCACGACCGGCGTGCACCGTCTGTATCAGATGGAAAAGGAAGGCCGTCTGCCGTTCCCGGCGATCAACGTCAACGACTCGGTCACCAAGTCGAAGTTCGACAACCTGTACGGCTGCCGTGAGTCGCTGGTCGACGGCATCAAGCGCGCGACCGACGTGATGATCGCCGGCAAGATCGCGGTCGTTGCAGGCTACGGCGACGTGGGCAAGGGCTGCGCGCAATCGCTGCGCGGTCTGGGCGCCACCGTGTGGGTCACCGAAATCGATCCGATCTGCGCGCTGCAGGCGGCGATGGAAGGCTACCGCGTCGTGACGATGGAATACGCCGCCGACAAGGCCGACATCTTCGTGACGGCCACCGGCAACTACCACGTGATCAACCACGATCACATGAAGGCGATGCGCCACAACGCGATCGTCTGCAACATCGGTCACTTCGATTCGGAAATCGACGTGGCGTCGACCCGCCAGTACCAGTGGGACAACATCAAGCCGCAAGTCGACCACATCATTTTCCCGGACGGCAAGCGCGTGATCCTGCTGGCTGAAGGGCGTCTCGTGAACCTGGGTTGCGCAACGGGCCACCCGTCGTTCGTGATGTCGAACTCGTTCACGAACCAGACGCTGGCTCAGATCGAACTGTTCACGCAAGGCGACCAGTACGGGAACAAGGTGTACGTGCTGCCGAAGCATCTCGACGAAAAGGTTGCACGCCTGCATCTGGCGCGCATCGGCGCGAACCTGACGGTGTTGTCGGACGCGCAGGCGGGTTACATCGGCGTCGACAAGAACGGTCCGTTCAAGCCGAACCACTACCGCTATTAAGCACGCGGGCGGTTTTAAAGCATGACGGTTTGACGACAGGGCGGCGCACCAGGCGCCGCTCTGTTCGCCATGCCCGTCTCTTTTCGTAGAACGGACACTAGCCTACAAGGAGCTCTACATGACCGTGCTGCTGACCTGGCTGATCAACGCGCTTGCGCTCCTGATCATCACCTACCTCGTTCCGTCGATTCATATCCGCAGCTTCGGCACCGCATTGATCGTCGCGGTGGTGCTCGGGTTGATCAATACGATCTTGCGGCCGGTGCTGATCCTGTTGACGCTGCCCGTGACGGTTCTCACGCTCGGACTCTTCATTCTGGTGGTCAATGCGCTGTGCTTCTGGCTGTGCGCGTCGCTGCTGAAGGGTTTCGAAGTGTCGGGTTTCTGGTCGGCGTTCTTCGGCTCGATTCTGTACAGCATCGTTTCGTGGCTGCTGTCCGCGCTTATTTTCGGCAACCGCAGTATCGGTTGATCTACTGAATCATGAACCCGATCGAACTTTCATTCGAATTCTTCCCGCCGAAGACGCAGGAAGGCGTCGACAAGCTGCGCGCCACGCGTGCGCAGCTCGTGGCGCTCAAGCCCAAGTTCGTGTCCGTCACGTTCGGCGCGGGCGGCTCGACGCAACAGGGCACGCTCGATACCGTCGTCGAGATGGCGAAGGAGGGGCTCGAAGCCGCGCCCCACCTGTCGTGCATCGGCTCGTCGAAAGAGAGCCTGCGCGCGATTCTCAACGAGTACCGCGCGCATGGCATCCGCCATATCGTCGCGCTGCGCGGCGATCTGCCGTCCGGCATGGGCGAAGTCGGCGAATTGCGCTACGCGTCGGAACTGGTGAGCTTTATCCGCGCCGAGTTCGGCGACTGGTTCTGGATTGAGGTGGCCGGCTATCCGGAGTACCACCCGCAGTCCCGCTCGCCGCGCCAGGATCTGGAAAACTTCGCCCGCAAGGTGAAGGCCGGCGCCAACTCCGCGATCACGCAGTATTTCTTCAACGCGGACGCGTACTTCCGTTTCGTCGAGGATGCGAAGAAGCTCGGCGTCGACGTACCGATCGTGCCGGGCATCATGCCGATCACGAACTTTTCGCAGCTGATGCGTTTCTCGGAGATGTGCGGCGCGGAAGTGCCGCGCTGGATCGCGCGCCGTCTGGAAAGCTTCGGCGACGATCGCGAGTCGATTCGCGCGTTCGGGCTGGATGTGGTGACCGATCTGTGCAGGCGTCTGGTCGCAGCGAACGTGCCGGGACTGCATTTCTATACGCTGAACGGCGCTGCGGCGACCAAGGCGATCTGCGAACGGCTGGGCGTCTGATACCGCCGGCACCGCCGACGTGTTGTACGGAAACCGCACGGCTCATCCGGCCGCGCGGTTTTTTTTCGCCCGGTGAAAACCGTTGCTGCATTGCAACGGCGGGTGCCCGTGAGTATCTTGCTCGCGGCGTGTAAGCCCGCATTGAACCCGATTTTTGTGCTGTCTATGATCAAAGCGCAGCTGACGTGGCTGCTGTGCGGAGAACGTTATGACAGTATCCAAGTTGCTGTTTGCGGTTCGCCATGCCTGTCTTCCCGCTTTGAGCGCCTGTGCGGTTCTGGCCGCCGCTCTTTCACCCGCGGCGGTTCAAGCGGCCACGCTGCCTGACAAAACACTCGTGTTCTGCTCCGAGGGCAGCCCGGCGGGCTTCGACACCGCGCAATACACCACCAGCGTCGAATTCAGCGCCGGCTCGTACACGGTCTATAACCGGCTCGTGGAATTCGTGCATGGCAGCACGGATATCGAACCGGGCCTCGCCGAGAAATGGGACGTGTCGCAAGATGGATTGCAATACACGTTCTATCTGCGCCACGGCGTGAAGTTTCAGACCACGTCGTTCTTCAAGCCGACGCGCGAATTCAATGCCGACGACGTCGTCTTCACCTATCAGCGAATGCTCGATCCGGAGCAGCCGTTCCGCAAGGCATACTCGGTGCCGTTTCCGTATTTCACCGATCTCGGCCTCGCGAAGAATATTTCGAAGATCGAGAAGCTCGATCCCTACACGGTGCGTTTCACGCTGAAGGAGGTCGATGCGCCGTTCCTGCAGCAGATCGCGATGCCGTTCGCGTCGATTTTGTCGGCCGAATACGGCGATCAGTTATTGAAAGCGGGTAAAGCGCCGGATATCAATCAATTTCCGGTCGGCACCGGCCCGTTCATCTTCCGCAGCTATACCAAGGACGACACGATTCGCTTCGACGGCAATCCGGATTACTGGAAACCGGGCGTGGTTAAAGTCAGCAAACTGATATTCGCGATTACCGTCGATCCGGCGGTACGGCTGCAAAAGCTCAAACGCGGCGAATGCCAGGTGATGGCTTATCCGCGTCCCGCTGATATTCCGGCGGTCAAAGCCGACGCGTCGCTAGCGATGCCGAGCCAGGTCGGTTTCAACCTTGGCTATATCGCCTACAACACCACGAAAAAGCCGCTCGACAATGTGATGGTGCGTCGCGCGCTCGATATGTCGATCAATAAGAAGGCGATTATCGACTCGGTGTATCAGGGCGCCGGCCAGGCGGCAACCAATCCCATGCCGCCGACGCAATGGGGCTACGACAAGAACCTGAAGGACGCTCCATACGACGTCGGCAAAGCGAAAGCGTTGCTCAAGCAGGCGGGCTATCCGGACGGCTTCGATCTCACCTTATGGGCGATGCCGGTTCAGCGCCCCTATAACCCGAACGCCCGGCTGATGGCCGAAATGCTGCAAGCCGACTGGGCGAAGATCGGCGTCAAGGTGAAGATCGCCACCTACGAATGGGGCGAATACATTCGCCGCGGCCATTCCGGCGAGCATGAAGCGATGCTGATCGGCTGGACCGGCGATTACGGCGACCCGGACAACTGGTTAGGGGTGTTGCTCGGCTGCGATGCGGTGAACGGCAGCAACTTCTCCAAATGGTGCTACAAGCCCTACGACGACTTGATCAAAAAAGGCCGCAGCACCACGGATCTGCCCGAGCGCACCAAGGCGTATACGGAGGCTCAGGAACTCTTCAAACAACAGGTCCCGTTCACGCCGATCGCCCATTCCACGGTCTATCAGCCGATCAGCAAGGACGTCACCGGCTTCAAGATCGACCCGTTCGGCCCGACCCAATTCATGAACGTCGGCCTGAAATGACTGTAAGCGGGCCGTTTTTTGCCGAGCCCGCCCTCTGAAGCCGCATGCTCCGGCCAGCGCCGGCGTGCGGCTTTTTGTCTGCCCGAATGGTTTCCGATCGTCAACAGAGGGAATTTCCTCCGCTTGTTGGTGTGAGCCAAGCTCAAGTAATATCGCGCTACGCCGGCGGGAGCCGGCCCCGAACCTGGAGGAAACATGAAGCAAAACAATCTGTTGCGCGCCGCGCGTGTTACGACGCTCGTCGCTGCTGCAGCGGCATCGATGGTGGGCGCAAGTGTCGCGCGCGCCGAGATTCCGAATAAAACCCTGGTCTACTGCTCAGAAGGCAGTCCCGCGGGTTTCGATCCTGCCCAATACACCACGGGCACTGATTTCACAGCTAATACGTTCACCGTCTACAACCGCCTCGTGGAGTTCGAGCGTGGCGGCACCAAAGTCGAGCCGGGCCTCGCCGAAAAGTGGGAAGTGTCCCCGGACGGCAAGACTTATACGTTCCATCTGCGTCATGGCGTGAAGTTCCAGACCACGTCGTTCTTCAAGCCGACGCGCGAATTCAATGCCGACGACGTCGTGTTCACGTTCCAGCGCATGCTGGATACGAACCAGCCGTTCCGCAAGGCGTACCCGGTGCAGTTCCCGTACTTCACCGACATGGGCCTCGACAAGCTGATCACCGGCGTCGACAAGGTCGATCCGTACACCGTCAAGTTCACGCTGAAGGAAGTCAACGCGCCGTTCATCCAGAATATGGCGATGGAATACGCGTCGATCCTGTCGGCCGAATACGGCGATCAACTGCTGAAGGCCGGCAAGGCGGCCGACATCAACCAGTTCCCGGTCGGCACGGGTCCGTTCGTCTTCCGCAGCTATACGAAGGACGCGACGATCCGCTTCGACGGCAATCCGGATTACTGGAAGCCGAACACGGTGAAGATCTCGAAGCTGATCTTCTCGATCACGCCGGACGCCGGCGTGCGCGTGCAGAAGATCAAGCGCGACGAATGCCAGGTGATGAGCTATCCGCGTCCGGCCGACATCGCGCCGCTGAAGGCTGAAGCGAACATCGCGATGCCGTCGCAGCCGGGCTTCAACCTCGGCTACCTCGCGTACAACGTGTCGCACAAGCCGGTCGACAAGCTCGAAGTGCGTCAGGCGCTCGACATGGCGATCAACAAGAAGGCGATCGTCGAATCGGTGTATCAGGGCGCGGGCCAGGCTGCGACGAATCCGATGCCGCCGACTCAATGGTCGTATGACAAGAATCTGAAGAGCGCGTCTTTCGATACGGACAAGGCCAAGGCGCTGCTGGCGAAGGCCGGCTACCCGAACGGTTTCGACCTCACGCTGTGGGCGATGCCGGTGCAGCGCGCGTACAACCCGAACGCCCGCCTGATGGCGGAAATGATCCAGGCCGACTGGGCCAGGATCGGCGTGAAGGCGAAGATCGTCACGTATGAATGGGGCGAGTACATCAAGCGTGCGCATGCAGGCGAAGACGACACGATGCTGATCGGTTGGACCGGCGACAACGGCGATCCGGACAACTGGCTCGGCACGCTGCTCGGTTGTGAAGCGGTGAACGGCAACAACTTCTCGAAGTGGTGCTACAAGCCGTTCGACGATCTGATCCAGAAGGGCCGCGTCACGTCCGATCAGGGTGCGCGCACGACGGCTTACATGCAGGCTCAGCAGATCTTCGCGCAGCAACTGCCGTTCTCGGCGATCGCCCACTCGACGGTGTATCAGCCTGTCAGCAAGAAGGTCGTCGACATGCGTATCGAGCCGCTTGGCTACGCGCGCTTCGACGGCGTCAGCGTCAAGTAATTCGTAAAGCTCACGCAGTACGCTTTTCGCACGGTTAGAAAACTGGTCGAAATGGTCCGGCGACCGGGGTCACAAGCCCTTGTCGCCGGTTGCGTTTTTTCTTCATCAAGACCATAGGGACAAACCATGTTCCGCTTCGTTTTGCGCCGCGTCGGCATGGTGATACCGACTTTCATCGGCATCACCATCCTCGCGTTTGCGCTGATTCACCTGATCCCGGGCGACCCCATCGAAGTGATGATGGGCGAGCGCGGCGTCGATCCGGCCATGCATGCCGCGGCGATGCACCGGTTGGGGCTCGACGAGCCGCTGCCGATTCAATACATCCACTACATCGGCCGCGCGCTGCACGGCGACCTCGGCACCTCGATCATCACCAACACCAGCGTGATGGGCGAATTCCTCGCACGCTTTCCCGCTACCGTCGAACTGTCGATGTGCGCGATGCTGTTCGCGCTGATCATCGGCTTGCCGGCGGGCGTGTTCGCGGCGCTCAGGCGCGGCACGGTGGTCGATCACAGCGTGATGGGCACGGCCCTGACCGGCTACTCGATGCCGATCTTCTGGTGGGGCTTGATCCTCATCATGATGTTCTCGGTGAAGCTCGGCTGGACGCCGGTGTCGGGCCGTATCGCGGTCGAATACGACATTCCGCACGTGACCGGCTTCATGCTGATCGACGCGATGATGTCCACCGACGAAGGCGCGTTCAAATCCGCGCTGAGCCATCTGATCCTGCCGGCCATCGTGCTCGGCACGATTCCGCTGGCGGTGGTCGCGCGGATGACGCGTTCGTCGATGCTCGAAGTGCTGCGCGAAGACTACATCCGCACCGCACGCGCGAAGGGTCTGTCGCCCGGGCGTGTGATCGTCGTGCATGCGTTGCGCAATGCGCTGATTCCGGTGGTGACCGTGATCGGTTTGCAGGTCGGCACGCTGCTTGCGGGCGCGGTGCTGACCGAGACGCTGTTTTCGTGGCCGGGAATCGGCAAGTGGCTGATCGATGCGATCGGACGGCGCGATTATCCGGTGGTGCAGGGCGGTATCCTGATGATCGCCACCTTGGTGATCGTCGTGAACCTCGTCGTCGATCTGTTGTACGGCGTGCTCAACCCGCGCATTCGCCATACGAGGTAACAATATGAACCCCCACGCTCACTTGCGTTCGCTGCCCCCCGAGGGGGCGGTTGCCTCCCTTGAGGCGGCTCTGCGGGAGGCAACAATATGAACCCCCACGCTCACTTGCGTTCGCTGCCCCCCGAGGGGGCGCATGCCTCCCTTGAGGCGGCTCTGCGGGAGGCATGAACGACCATGGCAGACATTCAAAATACCGTCCCCCAGGCCGTCACTCCCCCGAGTGGCCGGGCCATCGCCGCCCGCGAATTCTGGGCGAATTTCTCGCGTAACCGTGGCGCGGTCGGCGCCGGCATCGTCGTGGTGGTGCTGATCTTCATCGCGATCTTCGCGCCGTTGATCGCGCCGCATAGCCCGATCGAGCAGTATCGCGACTTCGTCAAAATTCCGCCCGCGTGGCTCGAAGGCGGCAACTGGAAGTTCATTCTCGGCACCGACGAAGCGGGCCGCGACATCCTCTCGCGTCTGATGTACGGCGCGCGGCTGTCGTTCTGGATCGGCTTCGTCTCGGTGGTGCTCGCGCTGATTCCGGGCATCGTGCTCGGCCTGGTCGCGGCGTTCTTCGAGAAATGGGCCGATACGCCGATCATGCGCATCATGGACGTGCTGCTCGCGTTGCCGTCGCTGCTGCTCGCCGTCGCGGTGGTCGCGATCATCGGTCCGGGCCTCGTCAACACGATGCTGGCAATCGCGATCGTCGCGCTGCCGGGTTATGTGCGCCTGACGCGTGCGTCGGCGCAAGGCGAACTGCAGAAGGAATATGTGACGGCTTCGCGCGTCGCGGGCGCCGGCACGCTGCGATTGATGTTCTCGCAAGTGCTGCCGAACTGCACCGCACCGCTGATCGTGCAGGCCACCCTGGGCTTCTCATCGGCGATTCTCGATGCCGCGGCGCTCGGCTTCCTCGGCCTCGGCGTGCAACCGCCGTCGGCGGAGTGGGGCGCGATGCTCGCTTCGGCGCGCGATTACATCGACAGCGCCTGGTGGATCGTCACGATGCCGGGTCTGTCCATCCTGATCTCGGTGCTCGCGATCAATCTGCTCGGCGACGGGCTGCGCGACGCACTCGATCCCAAACTGAAACGGATGGCCTGAATGGAACAACCCCCACGCTCACTTCATTCGCTGCCCCCCGAGTCCCCCAAGGGGACTTCCTTCGGGGCGGGGGCCGGTCAGCACGCTTCGGGCGGCCGTGCGCGTACTGACAGCAACTTATTGACCATCCGCAATCTGGCGGTCAACTTCAACGGACTGCCCGCGGTCGACCGGATCAACCTCGATGTCGCGCCGGGCGAAGTAGTCGGCGTGGTCGGCGAATCGGGCTCGGGCAAGAGCGTGACGATGATGGCGCTGATGGGCCTGATCGACGCGCCGGGCAAAGTCACCGCCGACGAAGTCACCTTCAACGGCAAAGACCTGTTGAAGGCGTCGGCGAAGGAACGCCGCAAGATCATCGGCAAAGACATCGCGATGGTGTTCCAGGACGCGCTCACCAGTCTGAATCCGAGCTACACGGTCGGCTATCAGATCAAGGAAGTGCTGAAGCTGCACGAAGGGTTGCGCGGCAGCGAACTGGATAGGCGCGCGCTCGAATTGCTCGACCAGGTCGGCATTCCGGACGCGAAGAACCGTATCGGCGCGTTTCCGCATCAGATGTCGGGCGGGATGAACCAGCGCGTGATGATCGCGATGGCGATTGCCTGCAATCCGAAGCTGCTGATCGCCGACGAACCGACCACCGCGCTCGACGTGACCATCCAGGCGCAGATCATGGAGCTGCTGATCAAGCTGCAGAAGGAACGCGGCATGGCGCTCGTGCTGATCTCGCACGATCTGGCGGTGGTGTCCGAAGTCGCGCAGCGCGTCGCGGTCATGTACGCTGGCGAAGTGATCGAAACCAACCGCGTGCCCGATATCTTCGCCGCGCCGCACCATCCGTACACGGAAGCGCTGCTGGCGGCGATTCCCGAGCACAATGTCGGCGCGGTGCGGCTCGCCGCATTGCCGGGCATGGTGCCGGGTCGCGACGACCGACCGAAAGGCTGCCTCTTCGCACCGCGCTGCAAGTATGTGGTCGACGACTGCATGAAGGCGCGGCCGGCACTGGCGCCGATGCAAGGTCACGCTGAAGTCGCGCGCGTGCGCTGCATCAAACCCCTGAACCTGAGCGGCGACGCCAACGTTCACACCCATGGAGGCGCACGATGAACGCAGTACCCGAGACGCGGCGCCAGTCGGACCATGCGGGCGATCACGTGCTGGTCGCCGACCAGCTCGCGCGTCACTACACGGTCAAGCGCGGCATGTTCGCTCAGGGCACGGTGAAGGCGCTCAACGGCGTGTCGTTTGCGCTCGAACGCGGCAAGACGCTCGCGGTGGTCGGCGAATCCGGTTGCGGCAAGTCGACGCTCGCGCGTCAACTGACGATGATCGAGACGCCCACCGCGGGCCGCTTGCTGATCGACGGCGAAGACGTAGCCGGCGCCGATCACGCGAAGATCGCGGCGTTGCGGCGGCGTGTGCAGATGGTGTTCCAGAATCCGTTTGCCTCGCTGAATCCGCGCAAGACCGTCGAGCAGACGCTCGGCGAACCGCTCGCGATCAACACGCAGTTGAGCGCCAGCGAACGCGCCGAACGGATTGCGCAGATGATGCGCACCGTCGGCTTGCGTCCGGAACATGCAAAACGCTATCCGCATATGTTCTCCGGCGGCCAGCGGCAGCGTGTGGCGATTGCGCGCGCGATGATTCTCGATCCGCAGATCGTCGTCGCGGATGAACCGGTGTCCGCGCTCGACGTGTCGATCCAGGCGCAGATTCTGAATCTGTTCATGGATCTGCAGGAGCAGTTCAAGACCAGCTACGTGTTCATCTCGCACAACCTCTCGGTGGTCGAGCATATCGCCGACGATGTGATGGTGATGTACTTCGGCGGCGTGGCGGAGCTCGGCGACAAGAAGCGGATTTTCTCGACGCCGCGGCATCCGTACACGCGGGCGCTGATGTCGGCGACCCCGTCGATCTTCGAATCGGATCGCCGCATCAAGATCAAGCTGCAAGGCGAGATGCCGTCGCCGCTGAATCCGCCGTCGGGCTGCACGTTCCATCAGCGCTGCCCGTATGCGATCGACCGGTGCCGCAGCGAAGAGCCGAAGCTGCGTGAAGTGGATGGCCGTCAGGTGTCGTGTCACCGCGCCGAGGAGGTGGGGGAAGTGGATGCCTGATGGGGTGGCGGCGCGTCGTTTTACGCGCCGCTCGCGTGACGGCGGCTACGCCGCTTTCGCGCGGCGCTGGAGGGCGCGTGCACTGACCGGTGCCGCGCTCCTCGGCGCTTGTTCCGTCTTGCATCTGAGCGGTGACGGGCCGATCGTCGCGGCGCATGCCGCGGGGTCCGCCGCCAACGCGCCTGCTCAGGCGGGGCGGCCGGCATTGCCGGTGCCCAATCTGCCGGCGCCGCCGCGCGCCACCTTGCCCGGCTTCAATCCGCCGCCCGCCGCGCCGGGCACCACGGCCAGCGGTCCGGTGCGTTTGCAGCCGGCGCGCATGCCGTTCTATGTCGCCACGCGCGGCACTACCACGATCTACCTGCTCGGCACGTTGCACGTAGGCGATCCCGCCGACTACCCGCCCAACCAGCCATTCCGTCCGCCGATCCTGGGTGCGCTCGCCGCCTCGGGGACGCTCGCGCTCGAACTGTCGCCCGACGAGCTGCTGGTCTCGCAAGACGACGTGTCGAAATACGGCGTATGCCGGCGCGACTGCCTGCCCGGTTTGTTGCCCGATCCTTTGTGGCGCAAGCTCGCGTTTCGTTTGCGCGGCAATCCTGCCGCGCTGGATGAAATCAAGAAGATGCGGCCGTGGCTCGCGTCCTTGCTGGTCGAAACCTACGATTCGTTGAGCGCCGGCTTGCAGACCGAATACGGCACGGAGGCGCAATTGCAGAACGTCTACATCAGGACGCGCGGCAAGATCGTCGGACTCGAGACCTTGTCGCAGCAGATGCGCGCGTTCACGGGGCTGACGCTTGTGCAGCAACGCGAAATGCTCGCACAGGACCTGGTGCAGACGCCCGCGGAAAACGTCGACGACGTGCGCGCTTTGCACCGGCTGTGGAGGGTGGGCGATGCCGATGCAATTGCGGCATGGCAGGCGGCGAAGTCGGAAAAGCTGGCACGCGACAAGCGGGTCTCCGATCAGATCGACAACAAGATCGTGTATGAGCGCAACCGGCGCTTCGTGTCGCGGATGCTGCTGATCGCCGCGCCGAACAAGCCGGTGTTCGTGGCGATTGGCGCGTTGCATCTGGGTGGGCGTAAAGGCGTGCTGCAGCTTTTGCGGCAGCACGGGTTTGTGGTGGAGACGGGGTGAACGGGGTGACGTTACTGGTCGAGCAAAGTTTTAGCGACTTCTTCGACCACCGACGCCCAATCCCCCAACTCCGTTTGCCGGAATAATTTCATGGTCGGATACCACGGCGAGTCGCTGCGGTTTTCGAGCCAACGCCAGTCGGAGTTGGCGGGCAGCAGCACCCATACTGGCTTGCCCAGTGCGCCTGCCAGGTGCGCGACACCCGTGTCCACGGCAATCACCAGATCGAGATTCATGATGAGTGCAGCGGTATCGTCGAAGCTATTCAGCTCAGCGGTGAAATCGTGAGCACGGAAAGCGTCAGGCGCGCCGGCTAGCTGGGCGTGCGCCGGGCCTTTCTGCAGCGGATACCACGCGACATTCCTGACCTCGCTTAGCGCGGACAGGTCAGTCAGTGCCATTGACCGATAGCGGTCATTGCCAAACGTCGGACTGCCGGCCCACGCCAAACCCACTTTGCGCTTCGATTTGCCGGCGTCCACCCGCTTGCGCCATGCCTTGACCTGCGCTTTGTCGGCGAACAGATACGGTACTTCGACAGGAATCGTGGTCAGTTCCGTACCGACGCACGACGGCACGCTCGTCATCGGCACCCAGAAATCGTACTCGCCGTCAGGTTTGCCGCTGAACGCGCGGCGCACGCCCGGCACGCGTTCGGCCAGAGGCAGCAGCGGCTCCCGTACGAAGGTGTCGACGGTTGCGCCGAGTTGCTCGAGCACGCGTGCATAGCGCAGGAACTGGAACTGGTCGCCGAAACCCTGTTCGCCGACCAGCAGCACGCGGCGCCCGTCGAGCGATTCGCCGCGCCATTCGGCAACCTCCGGAATGGCGATCGCCTCGTAGTCGTTCGTGCGCCAACGCTTCGCATGCTCCGCCCAGCCTTGCTTATAGTCGCCACGCTTGAGCAGGTGCCACGCAAGATTCTGGTGCGCATCCGCGTACTCGGGATTCAGTGCCAATGCTTGACGATAGAAGCCTTCTTCTTCGTCGAGACGGCCTTGCGCGCCGAGCGATCCACCGAGGCACACCAGATTGGTCGAGTTCGGCTTGAGTGCGACTGCTTGCCGGTAGTGGGTTTCGGCGCCGACGTAGTCGCCGAGCTTGCCGATCAGGCTGCCCAGGTTGACGTGCGCCTCGGCGTACCTTGGGCGCAACAGCAGCGCTTGCTGAAAGCTGGCGATTGCAGCGTCGTGGTTGCCCTGCGCGTTATGCGCATTGCCTGCGTTGAAGTGCGCTTCCGCCGACTGCGGATCGAGCGACAGCACGTCCTGATAGCACGCCAGTGCCTCGTCGTAGCGGCCGAGCTTGCTCAACGCGGTGCCGAGGTTCAAATGCGCGTCGCTGAGCGACGGGTTCGCCGCCAGCGCCAGACGATATTGCTCGATCGCTTGATCGAGCGAACCTTGCGCTTGCAGCGCGATACCGAAGTTGTTGCGTGCGTCGGCAAAATCCGGCTGTAGCTGCAGCGCCTGGTCATAGCAGATCATTGCTTCGTGGCGATGGCCGAGCGCGGCGGCCACGAGGCCGCGATTGCTCCAGCAGGCGGCGTCCGTGCGATCGAGTTCGAGTGCTTCGCTCATCAGCTCCGCGGCGAAGCCATGATTGCCGCGCTGGTGTTGCAGCACGCCGAAGTAGTGCAGTGCCTTTGCATGTGCGGGATCGAGCGCGAGGGCTTCGCGGTAGAAAGGCTCGGCGGCATCGAGCCGGCCAGCCTGGTGCGCTTCGAGCGCGGCGTCGAGCACTGAGGCGAGATAGGCGGAAGGCGGCGTATCGCCGCCCGGCGCGTCGGCGCGCGCGGTGTCGAGGTGGGAAGACTGTTCCATGGGAACCTGCTGGAGAGCGCCGGCGGCGCACGTTGTACGCGCCGGCGCGTGTGGATGGGAGACCATCCACCAGCTTATGTTTCTGCACTCATCCTGACGATCGGACGCATCCTAATTCGGCGACGCTGGTTTGCCGCGGGCAGAGGTTCTGCGCCGCATCCGTTTTGCGCGTTCTTGCGCGGCAAACGCGGCAAACGCGGCAAACGCGTCGAACACGGCAAACACGGCAAACACGGCAAACACGGCAAACACGGCAAACACGGCAAACACCGCCGAACCTGTCATTCGTCGAGGTTTGCCGCGCACGCCCGGCAAAGGCCACAGTCCTACAGGAACATCAGGAAATTCAACAGGAAGATGTTCACAACCAGCAAGGTCAGCGCGGTCGGCACCTGCACCTTGATCACCGCGTTCTTATCCGGCAGTTCCAGCAGTGCAGCGGGCACCATGTTGAAGTTGGCGGCCATCGGCGTCATCAGCGTGCCGCAGTAGCCGGAGAACATGCCGATCGCGACCATCACCGCCGGGTTGCCGTGAAACACGCCGACCAGAATTGGCACGCCGACTCCGCCCGTCATCACCGGGAAGGCGGCGAAGCCGTTGCCCATCACCATCGTGAAGAGCGCCATGCCGATGCAGTACACGGCCACCGCGACAAACCGGTAGTCGAGGCTGATATAGGCCGTGGTCACGTGAGCGACGGCCTTGCCGACGCCGGCGTCCGAGAACACGAGGCCGAGCATGCCGAGCATCTGCGGCAGCACCGCGGCCCACGAGAGCGCATCGACCAGCCGGCGCGCTTCCTTCGTCGACTGGCCGACGGTGTCGCGCGTCAGCACGCAAGCAATCGCGAGCGCGATCACGCAGCCGATCCCGAAGCCGATCAGCGTCACGTTGGCTTTTTCGATCAGCGGTATGCCGCCGAAGATCAGGTGGCTCGCCGACAACGTGATGATCACGGTGACGACCGGAATCGTCAGCGCGGGCACGAACAGCTTGTTGCCCAGGCGCGCGGCGCTGGCCTTGCGGGCTTCGAGCGACAGCAGTTTCGGCTTGGCCGCGGTCACGCCGCCGAAGCCGGCGATCAGCGCCATCACGACCACCGCCGCGCCGACCAAAGCGGGCGGCAGCTTGTCGCCGATCAGGAAGATCAGCGCGTAGAGCATCCAGAAACCGCCGGCGGTGAAGCGGCGCGGGTGTTCCTTGTCTGTGACGATCATGCCGCCGATCACGAGCAGCACGACGCCCAGCAGCCAGAACAGATAGGTAATCGAGAGCGTCATGCCTGGTCTCCTGTTGCAGGTTGCGCCGACGTAACAGCAGCGGCGCTCGCGGACGCATTGCCGCGCAATTCGCGTTCGAGCTTGCGGTCGAGCAGATGCAGGCGGAAGCCGTGAATGACGAACGCGCAAACCGCGGTCGGAATGCCCCACACGGCCACGTGAATCGGCTCGACGACGATGCCCGCTTCTTTCAGAAAGGTCGTCATCAGCACGATCGCGCCGAAGGCGACGAAGATGTCCTCGCCGAAGAACAGGCCGACGTTGTCGGTCGCAGCGGAGAACGCGCGCAGCTTGAAGCGGATCGCATCGCTGAGCTTGCCGAAGCGGGTTTCCGTCGCGCCTTCGGCCATCGGCGCGATCAGCGGACGCACCATCTGCGGATGGCCGCCGAGACCGGTCAGGCCGACCGCGGCGGTCAGTTCGCGCACCAGCAGATAGACGATCAGCAAACGCCCCGCCGTGGCGGCCTTGATGCCGCCGATCCATGCTTGCGCGCGCTCGCGCAGCCCATGCCGTTCGAGCAGACCGATCACGGCGAGCGGCAACAGGATGATCAACGGGATATTGCGCGTCTTGATGAAGCCGGTGCCGATTTCGGCAAGAATCTTTTCGGGCGGGAAGTGCGCGGCCAGACCCGTGACGATCGCGGCGACCGCCACGATCAGCATCGGATTGAACCGTAATAAAAAGCCGGCGATGATGACGGCCACGCCAATGAGCGGCCATAGACTGACTGTTGTCTGCATCTGGATCTCCAAACAGGGTTTCACAACCTCGCCGCTTGTGGCGGCTCACGTGAGCCGGCGCCTGATGATCCATGCGCCGTCTTGCTGCCGCGGCTCTTGATGGCCGCGTTGCTTCGACTACACCTGCACCTGCATCTGCTGAATGACCGCGGGTACGGCAATGAGTCCTGCACCTGGCAAACCTTGGCGAACCTTGGCGAACGCCCCGCGGGGAGCGGGGCGTTCTGGGCTTCGCGAGGGTCGGCTCGCGCGCTGTCCGGCGCGTCCTGGCCGACGCCTAGACGCGGGCAGCGCCGGCCGCGTGAACTTCGATGCCGGCGTCTTCTAGCGCGCGGCGGATGCGCCGCGCAAACGCCAGCGCGTGCGGACCGTCGCCGTGCAGGCAGATGGTTTGCGCGTTGAGCGGCACCCATTGGCCGTCCACGGCCTGCACGCGGTGCTCGCGCACCATGGCGAGCGTGCGGGTCAGCACCTCGTCTTCGTCGTCGAGCAGCGCGCCTGGCTCCTTGCGCGGCACCAGCGAGCCGTCGGCGCGATAGCCGCGGTCGGCGAATACTTCTTCGATGGCGGTCAGGCCCGCGTTGCGTGCGGCCGTCACCAGGCCGCTGTTGGCGAGCGCGAACACCGCCACCGACGGATCGAAATCGTGCACCGCGGACACGATCGCGTCGGCGATCTTCGCGTCGCGCGCGGCCTGGTTGTACAGCGCGCCGTGCGGTTTGACGTGCGCGATGCGCCCGCCCTCGGCTTGCGCGATCGCCGACAGTGCGCCCAGCTGGTACAGCACGCCCGCGTAAATTTCGTGGGCCGGCAAGTCCATTTCCTTGCGGCCGAAATTCTCGGGATCGTTGAAGCTCGGATGCGCGCCGATCGACACGCCCTTCTGTACCGCCCAGCGCACGCAGTCGCGCATCGCATTGGCGCCGCCCGCGTGCCAGCCGCACGCGATGTTCGCCGAGCTGACGAGGTCGAGCAGTGCCTCGTCGGAGCCGCAGCCTTCGCCGAGATCGGCGTTCAAATCGATTTCCATGGTGTTCCTCTGCTTCGTATTACAGCGCTGCGACGGCCAACTGGCGCGCGCAGCGTTCTTCCTGCATCGCGATCGCGGCATCGATCTGCCGCAGATACGTGCGTTCTTCCAGGAGAGCCTGACGCGCCTCGTACGGCGTCGTCGGGATGAAACGGACTGCCGCGTTCAGGCGAACCTGGGCGAGCTTCCACAGATCGGCCTGAATCACCGCGCCGATCTTTGGATAACCGCCGGTGGTCTGCGCGTCGCTCATCAGCACGATCGGCTGGCCGTTGGGCGGCACCTGGATCGTGCCCGGCAACACCGCATGCGACAGCAGATCGGCTTTGCGGGTGCGCTTCAGTTCGCTGCCCGCGAGACGGTAGCCCATCCGGTTGCTGTTCGGCGTGACGAGCCATTCGTCGGACCAGAAGCTCTCGTGAGCCTCGGGTGTGAAGCTGTCGTACTCCGGTCCCCGCAGCACCCGGATCGGCACGGCCCAAGGCACGCCCGACGGATGCCGGCCGCGCCGCAGCGGCTCGTGGACCAGCACGAACTTGCACCAGGCGGGCGCTTTCACGCCGAACTCCGGCGCCTCGGGGCTGAAGCCGACATGGCCGCGCTGCGGCGGGGCGCCGACCGGCAGGCGGTCGCCGTCGCGCAGCGCCCGGCCGCCGAGTCCGCCGAAATGGCCGGCCAGATCGGTGCTGCGCGAACCGAGCATCGGCAATACGTCGATGCCGCCCGCGATGCAGACGTAGCCGCGCATGCCGCGTTTGGCCGCCTGCAGCACCAGTTCCTGGCCGGCCTGCACCGGCAGGCTCCACCACGAATAAACCGGCTTGCCGTCGAGCGTCGCGCCGAATTCGGTGCCGGTGATCGCCACGCGCGTGGCGCGCAGAAAGCGCAGCACGGTCGGGCCGAAAGTGATTTCCAGGCCGGCCGCATCGGGCCGGTTGCCGACGAGGCGATTGCCGACTTCGAGCGACAGACGGTCGAGCGCGCCTCCCATCGCGACACCGAGATGCCGGTAGCCGTGACGGCCGAGGTCCTGAATCGTGGTCAGGAGACCCGCGCGAATCACATCGATCATGCGTGTATCCCCGCGACGGTGAAGCGCACCCGGTCGCCCGGTTGCAGCAGCGTGGGCGGGCGGCGCGCCGGATCGAACAGCGGCAGTTCGGTGCGGCCGATCAGCTGCCAGCCGCCGGGCGAAGTGGCCGGATAAATGCCGGTCTGCTCACCGCCGATGCCGACCGAACCTGCCGGCACTTCGAGCCGCGGCGATGAACGGCGCGGCGTGTGCAGCGCTTCCGCGAGGCCGCCCATATAGGCGAAGCCCGGCTGGAAGCCGAGGAAGAACACCACGTACTCGCCCCCCGCATGACGCTGCACGACTTCCCGCACCGTCAAGCCGGTGTGATTGGCGACCACTTGCAGATCGGGGCCGAACTCGCCGCCGTACTGCACCGGAATCTCGACTTCGCGGCCTGGCACGGGCACATCGCCGATCGCCTCCCACGCGGCCCGCAACTGGCCGGCAAGCGTTTCGCAATCGGCTTCGAGCGGATCGAACACCAGCGTCAGGTTATTCATGCCCGGCACGACCTCCAGCACATGTGGCCAGTCTCGCGCGGCCTCGGCGGCGGCCCACACGCGCCGCTGGCATGCCAGCGTCGCGGGCGGCGGCGCCTCGCAGACAAGCGCGGCATCGCCGAGCGGAAAAATTCTTGGTTGGCTCATCACTTGCTGGCCCAGATCGAGTCGGAGAATTCGGGTACGTCGCCCCTACCGAAGGTTATTGGCATAGGACAGGCGACGTTTGAATAGTACATTATCAATAAAATATCAACAATTTCTCAATAAGAGTTTTCGCCGGCCTCCCGGGAACCGGTGGCTCGTCGTACACTCCCGACACCTCCTTTTTCAGCTTCGAGAATCGTCACCATGTCGCGCCACCCCACCAAGATCGTCTCCTCGGAACATCTCGTATCTGACACAAGCGCGGAACTGTCCGAGTTGGAGTACGCGCTCATCATGGCGGGCAATGCGTTCAACCGCTGGATGGTGCGTTGCATGTCGGCGGCCGGCGACAAGGACATGACCGCCATCGAAGTCTCGCTGCTGCACCACGTCAGCCATCGCGAGCGTCGCAAGAAGCTCGCGGATATCTGCTTCGTGCTGAACATCGAGGACACGCACGTCGCCACCTACGCGTTGAAGAAGCTCGTAGCTAGAGGGTATGTAATAAGCGAAAAGACCGGCAAGGAAGTGTTCTTCTCGGCGAGCGATGCGGGCCGTGAGCTCTGCCTGAAGTATCGCGAGGTGCGCGAGAGCTGTCTGATTTCGACGCTGAAGGAAAGCGGCTTGACCAATGAGCAGATCGGCGAGGCTGCGCAGTTGATGCGCAACGCGTCCGGGCTGTACGACACGGCCGCGCGGGCCGCGGCGTCTTTATAAGAGGTCTTCGTGGCCGCATCCTCGCGCGGATGCGGCTGACGGGGCGCTCGCCGCACGCTTGAGCGCTTAATCCGCCGACCGTGGATAGAGGCCGGCTTCGGTCACGATCAGATCGAGCGGGACGTCGTGGGCTTCGCGTTGCAGCGCTGGCGTGCGGCACGCTTCGTAAGCGATACCGACCGTGACCGGTTTCTTCGGCCCCGGCCACGCGCCCAGCGTGCGGTCGTAATAGCCGCCGCCATAGCCCAACCGGTAACCGTCCTCGTCGAAACCGACGCACGGCACGAACAGCAGATCGGGAATCACGACGCACCCCGAGGCCGGTTCAGCAATCTTGTGATGACCGATCTTCATCGGCGTATCGGGCTTCCATGCGTGGTACTCGAGCGGCGCGCCGCGTTCTTTGACGACCGGCAAACTCGCTTCGCGTTGCGCGCTGGCTGCGAGCCAGACCGCGATCGCGGCGCGCGCGTCGAATTCGCCCGCGAGCGGCCAGTAAAACCCCACGCTGTTCACGCTGAAGCGTTTCAGCGCATCGAGTATGCGGCGGTTCAGCGCGACATTGTGCGCGGGCTCGGAAGCCGCTTGCAGCCTTGCTTCCAATAGCATTCGACGCAGCGCCTTTTTCGATTCGGCGACGGGGTTGCATGCTATGCTTGGGTTCAATTCGCGCTCCAGAAACAACGATGTCAAAACGCCTTTTCCGAGTATATCGCGCGGCCGGTCTGGCGCTTGCTGCAGCCGCGCTCGTCGCATGTAGCACGGCTTCCGCCGTCAAGCCCATTCCTCTTTCGCAACTCACGAACGACGACCAGATCTTCGTCCAGCTTCGCGAGGCCGCCCGCAATAATGATGCGGCGCGCGCAGCACAGCTGGCGAGCATGATTCCGGGCTATCCGGCGCCGTCTTATCTGGAGTATTTCCAGATCAAGCCTCAGCTGTTCGATTCCACCGGCCATGCGCGCGTCGACGCGCCCGATGAGCCGGTTCTGGCGTTCCTGAAGAAGTACGACGGCCAGGCCATCGCCGACCGCATGCGCAACGATTACCTCACCGTACTCGGCACGCGTCACGACTGGCGCAACTTCGACCAGCAATACGCGCGTTTCGTGCTGAACGACGATACGCAAGTGAAGTGCTACGCGCTCGAATCGCGCGCCGCGCGCGGCGAGAACGTCGCCGAGGCGGCGCGTGCGCTGCTGGTCGATCCGAAAGTGTATGGCGACGGCTGCGTCGATCTGATCACCGTGCTGGCGGTCAACCAGCAATTCAGCACCGACGACGTGTGGCAGCAGATCCGTCTCGCGTACGAGCAGAACTACACGAATACCGGCAGCAAGCTGGTCGATGCGCTCGGCAACCAGGCGCCCGATCCGGTGCTGTTCGGCCAGGCCGCGAGCACGCCGCCGTTGTTGCTGGCGCGCGGCGTCGGTCCCGATTCGCAGTCGCATCAACTCGCGTTGCTGGCGATCACGCGGATGGCGCGCAACGACCCGGCCATGGCAGCGGCCACGTTCGCGTCGGTGGCGCCGTCGCTGAACTCGCCCGAGCGCGCGATCGGCTGGGGCACGATTGCCTATCAGGCCGCCGCGAGGCAGATGCCGGGCGCGCTCGACTGGTATCGTCTGTCGGCGAATGCGCCGCTGTCGAATCCCGCGTACGAATGGCGCACCCGCACCGCGCTGCTGGCGGGCGACTGGAACATGGTGCGCTGGTCGACCGAACAGATGCCGGCGCCGCTGCGCAATCAGCCGTCGTGGGTGTACTGGCATGCGCGCGCGCTGAAGCAGGCCGGCGACACCACCACGGCCAACCAGGAATTCGAATCGATCTCGCAGGGTTTCAACTTCTACGGCCAACTGGCTGCGGAAGAGCTCGGCCAGAAGATCACCGTGCCGCCGAAAACCAGCGTGACCGACGCCGAAGTCCAGCAGGCGGGCAATACGCCGGGGTTCGATCTGGCGCAGCGTTTCTATGCGCTGAATCTGCGGCTCGAAGGCAATCGCGAATGGAACTGGCCGCTGCGCACCTTGAGCGACCGGCAACTGATCGCCGTCGCCGAATACGCGCGCCGTATCGAGCTGTATGACCGCACCGTGAACACGGCGGACCGCACGAAGAGCGAACACGATTTCTCGCTGCGCTATCTGTCGCCGTTCCGCGATATCGTCGAGCGCGATTCGCAGTCGAACGGGCTCGACATCGAATGGGCGTACGGGCTGATTCGCCAGGAATCGCGCTTCATCATGAACGCACGCTCGGAAGTCGGCGCGAGCGGCCTGATGCAGTTGATGCCGGGCACCGCGCAACTGGTCGCGAAGAAGATCGGCCTCGGTCCGATTACGCGCGAGCAGATGAACGATATCAACACCAATATCCTGCTCGGCACTAACTATTTGTCGATGATCTACAATCAGTTCGACGGGTCCGCCGTGCTGGCAACCGCCGGCTACAACGCCGGGCCGGGCCGTCCGCGCAACTGGCGGGAATCGTTGCAGCGCCCGGTGGAAGGCGCGATCTTCGCCGAGACGATTCCGTTCCAGGAAACGCGCGACTACGTCAAGAATGTGTTGTCCAACACGGTCTACTACGCGGCATTGTTCGAAGGCCGTCCGCAATCGCTGAAGGCGCGTCTGGGTTATATCGCACCGTAAGCGCCGTGCCGCCGCATCCGGTCGATGCGGCGGTGCGCCACGCCAGCCGTTGCCGCGGCTTCCACCAGGGAGTCGAAAATGCGACATCAAGCCATTGCGATCATCGGCGGCTCCGGTTTTATTGGCAGCCATCTCGTCAACGCGCTCGTTGAAATGGGCAAAGACGTGCGCATTGCCACTCGCCGGCGCTATAACGCCCGCCATCTCACACTGCTGCCCGTCGACGTGATCGAGGCCGACGTATTCGATCCGGTCCAGCTCGCGCGCTTCGTCGAGAATGCCGATGCCGTGATCAACCTGGTCGGCACGTTACATGGCAAACGCGGCACACCGTATGGCCGCGAGTTCGCCAGGGCGCACGTCGAACTGCCGACCAAAATCGTTGCTGCTTGCGAAGGCAAGGGCGTGCATCGGCTGATTCATCTCAGCGCGCTCGGCGCCGACATGAACGGGCCGAGCATGTACTCGCGCTCGAAGGGCGACGGCGAAAAGGCCGTGCATGCGGCCAATGTGGCGTGGACGATCTTCCGGCCTTCCGTGGTGTTCGGCGCCGAGGACGAATTCCTCAACAAGTTCGCGTTCCTGCAGCG
Source organism: Paraburkholderia sp. FW306-2-2C-D06C (assembly GCF_058781505.1). Taxonomy (NCBI): domain Bacteria; kingdom Pseudomonadati; phylum Pseudomonadota; class Betaproteobacteria; order Burkholderiales; family Burkholderiaceae; genus Paraburkholderia; species Paraburkholderia sp. FW306-2-2C-D06C. The sequence goes on from NZ_JBYSWU010000018.1 coordinate 67,086, forward strand.
TGTCTTCCCAGTGATTCCGCTCGCCATGCCGGATGCGAAGTTCCAGCCGGTGTATGTCGGCGACGTCGCCAAAGCAATCGTCAACGTACTCGATCTCGACGCAGCCAGCGGCCATACCTACGAACTGGGCGGCCCCACTGTCTATTCGCTCGAAGACCTCGTCAGGTATTGCGGCGACGTGATCGGGCGGCATGCGCGGATCATCCGTCTGCCGGAAGCATTGGCGCGTTTGCAGGCATTGACGTTCGAAATGGCGCCCGGCGAGCCGGTGATTTCGCGCGACAATCTCGATTCGATGAAAGTCGACAACGTGCTGAGCGGGCCGATTGCGCCCGAACTGGGCATCGAGCCGGCCAGCATCGAGACGATTGCGCCCGTGTATCTGACCGGCGCGTCGAGCCGCTCGCGCTTCAACTGTTTTCGCGCCAACGCGGGGCGCTGAACCTTTTTCTCTCCTCTCTTTATACAAAGCATGAAGCTGCTTATCGGTGACAAGAACTATTCGTCGTGGTCGATGCGTCCGTGGCTGCTGTTCAAACATTTCGGCATTCCGTTCGAGGAGGTGCCGGTCGAACTGGGTGAACCCAACACGAACTCCGCAATTCTGGCTCACGCGCCCACGGGCCCCGGCAAGGTGCCGTGTCTGATCGACGAAAACGGCTCGGCCATTTGGGATTCGCTGACGATCGCCGAGACGCTGGCTGAGCGCTTTGCGCAACACGCGCTCTGGCCACGCGACGCAACGGCACGCGCTCACGCGCGCAGCATCAGCGCAGAGATGCATTCGGGCTTTGGCGAATTGCGCTCGAACATGTGGATGAACATCCGCGCGTCGTTTCCGGGCAAGAACGGGACGCCAGGCGCGCTGGCCGATATCGCGCGCATTGACGCGATCTGGCGCGGGTGCCTCGACACATACGGCGGTCCATTCCTGTTCGGTGAGTTCAGCATTGCCGACGCGATGTACGCGCCTGTGGTGATGCGCTTCACCACCTGGCAGCCGGCTTTGTCCGAAGCCGCCGCGGATTACGTTCGGCGCGTGACGGCGTTGCCGGCTGTGAGGGCGTGGATCGACGGCGCGCTGCATGAAACGCATGCGATTCCTTATCAAGACGTATGCCCATGAAAATCTACGCGGTAGGCGGCGCGATCCGCGACGAGTTGTTGGGCGTACTGGTGCAGGATCGCGATTACGTGGTGGTCGGCGCGACCCCCGAGCAGATGGTTGCGCAGGGTTACAGGCCGGTCGGCAAGGATTTTCCTGTGTTCCTGCATCCACAGACGCACGAGGAATACGCGCTCGCGCGCACCGAGCGCAAGACGGCGGCGGGCTATCACGGCTTCCAGTTTTTCTACGCGCCCGACGTCACGCTTGAAGAAGACCTTGCGCGCCGCGACTTGACGATCAACGCGATGGCGCGCGAGGTGCGCCCGGACGGTGAGTTGACCGGGCCGGTAATCGACCCGTTCAATGGCCAGGCCGATCTGCAGGCACGGCTGTTCCGTCATGTCAGCGATGCGTTTCTCGAAGATCCCGTGCGGATTTTGCGGATTGCGCGGTTTGCGGCGCGGTTCGTCGATTTCACGGTGGCGCCCGAGACGATGGCGCTGATGTGCAAGATGGTCGCCGGCGGCGAAGTGGATGCGCTGGTGGCCGAGCGCGTGTGGCAGGAAGTGTCGCGAGGTTTGATGGAGAAGAAGCCTTCGCGGATGTTCGATGTGCTGCGCGAGTGCGGTGCGTTGGCGCGGATTCTGCAGGAGATCGACGCGCTATTCGGCGTGCCGCAGCGGGCCGATTATCACCCTGAGGTGGATACGGGTGTGCATGTGATGATGGTGGTCGATTACGCTGCGCAGCAGGGGTACGCGTTGGCCGTGCGATTCGCTGCGTTGACCCACGATCTTGGCAAGGCGACGACGCCGGAGGACGTGTTGCCGCGGCATATCGGGCATGAGGGGCGCAGTGTGGATTTGCTGAAGCCTTTATGCGAGCGGCTGCGGGTGCCCAATGACTGTCGCGATCTGGCGCTACTGGTCGCGCGGGAGCATGGGAATCTCCATCGCGTGATGGAGATGGGCGCTGCCGCGCTGGTGAAGTTGCTCGAGCGCAGCGATGCGATTCGGAAACCTGCGCGGTTTGCGGAAGCCTTGCAGGCTTGTGAGTCTGATGCTCGCGGCAGGCTTGGGTTTGAGATGCAGGCGTATCCGCAAGCTGAGCGTTTGCGAATTGCTCTAATGGCTGCACGGGCTGTTGATGCTGGCGCCGTGGCCAAGCGGCTCGCTGACTCACCGGGGGCGATCAAGGAGGCGGTGCATCAGGAGAGAGTTCGGGCTGTCGAAGCGGCTATTGGGTAAGGGCTGGGTAAGGGCCGGGTAAGGGTCTTTTTGGCCCTCCCGGCGGTTTATGTCTGTGTGTCTAAGCGAAACCTACAAAACCCGAGCCAGCAGAGACAACACTATCGACAGCACGAGCGTAGACATAAAAGGAAACGGATACTCCCGCCCGAAGAGGTGCAAGGTCACATCTCCGGGCATCCGTCCAATACCGATCTTCCTGAGCCACGGCCAGCAGGCCGACAACACCGCCACGGCAATAAACGTAGTCAACAGCCAGCGGATCATCGCGAATCCTCGAGGCAAAAAATCAAAGCGTATGTGACCGGTCGCCACTGGAAAACGCCGCAAGCGTGTCATCCAGTCCACGCGAAAACGCGATCACCTTGAACAGCTCTCCCATCTCCGCCTCGGACAACAACTTCTGCACTGCATTCGCCGCAGGCAAAAATCTCGCCGTATCAGAAGGATCGATCTCCGACAACGCCTCGGTAATCCCCGCATTCAACAAAAACCGCGCTTGCGAAGTAAACCCCAACAGATCCGCCCCGGCCTCGACCCCGGCTTCGGCGATACCGGTAAATTCCACGTGCGCGGTAATGTCCTGCAAGCCGGGATGAACAAATGGATCGCCGTGCGCCCGGTGCCGGTAATGACACATCAACGTGCCCTGTGCACGCTGCGCATGGTAGTACTCGTGACGCGGAAAACCATAGTCGATGAAAAAGGCCGCGCCACGCGTCAGCATCGTGCAAATGGTCCGCGTGAAAGCGGACGCCGCTTCGTGCGTCTCGGTCACGTAATCGTCGCCGGCAGCCTCGATCTGGGCGAGAAACGCTATGTCCGCAGCCGCGGAAACAGGGCGGTCGTCGAACGCAAACGCCTCATCGCGCCAAACCACGCCGCGCTCGTGCCAGGCGCCGCCGCCAAAAGCAAACAGCCGCACCGGCATCGCATCCAGTACTTCGTTGCCGATCACCACGCCCTCGAAGCGCTCCGGCAACGCGTCGAGCCAGCGCACCTTCGCTGCCAGCGCCGGCGCGGCGGCTTCGATGGTTTCGCGTTGGCGCTCGCGCAATTCGCCCGATAAATCGACGATCGAGTAGCTCTCGAATGCGACGTCCAGCGCGTCGAGTGCGTTCAGCAACCCGGCGGCCAGTTTGCCGGTGCCGGCGCCGAATTCCATCAGGTCGCGCGTGCCGCTCGCCTGCAAGGCCTCGGCGATCGGGCGCGCCAAGGTGGCGGCAAACAGCGGCGACAGTTCCGGCGCCGTGACGAAGTCGCTGCCGTCGTCCGCGCGGCGGCCGAATTTGCGGGCGCCGCCGCTGTAATAGCCGAGTCCCGGCGCGTACAGCGCGCGTTCCATGTAGCGGTCGAACGGCAGCCAGCCGCCGGCGGCTTCGAGCTCCGCGCGGAGCTGCGCGACCAGCGCTTCGGACTGCGCCAGCGCGCTCGGGCCGGGAGCAGGTAAACTATCGGGTTGGTGAGCTTTCGGATTCATCCCCGCATTGTAAATGACCGCCTCTTTCGACACCGCCGCCGCCCGCGCGCCCGAAACGCCGCGCATCGTGCTGATTACCGGCGCCGCCCGGCGCATCGGCCGGGCGCTCGCGCTCGGCTTTGCCGCGCGCGGCTGGGACGTGGCGGTCCATCACGGCGCGTCGAAGGCGGAGGCGGACGAAGTGGTCAAGGAAATCGCCGCCATGGGCCGCCGTGCGGTCGCTCTGCACGCGGAATTGGGCGACGAGGCCCAGGTCGAGCGGCTCCTGCCGGCGTGTACCGCCGCGCTGGGCCGCCCGACGTGCATCGTCAACAATGCGTCGCGCTTCGAGGAAGACACCGCGCAGAACGTCGGCTACGAGCTGCTGCTGAAGCTGACGGCGATGAATCTCGGCGCGCCGCTGGTGCTGGCGCGTATGCTGTTCGAGGCGACGCCGGAGGCCGCGCGCGCCGACGAAAGCCAGCGCGCGGTCGTCATCAACGTGCTGGACCAGAAGCTGTACAACCTGAACCCGGATTACCTGTCGTACACGCTGTCGAAGGCCGCGTTGCAGACGGCGACGGTTGCGCTCGCGCAGGCGTTGGCGCCGAAAGTGCGCGTGGTCGGGCTCGCGCCCGGTCTGACGATGCAATCCGGCGATCAGACGCCGTCCGGTTTCGCAGAAGCTCACCGAGCTACGCCTCTGGGCCGCGCGTCGCGGCCGGAGGATATTGTCGCCGCCGCGCTGTATCTCGCCGATGCAGCGGGCGTCACCGGAACGACGCTGGTGGTCGACGGCGGGCAGCACCTCGTGCCGCTGCCGCGCGACGTAATGTTTTTGACGGGCGCCTGAAGCGCGCGCGGCCTGCCGACAATGGCGGTTGCCGTGCTTTGAAGCGTCCCTTTGCGTGCCCCGCACGCTTTTTTCGACTGGAACGAACATGTTTGCCGCTCTTTCGCATCCCCGGCTCGCCGATTGCCGCCGGCTCTTTCTGCGCAATTACGAAGTGCACATCAACATCGGTGTGCACGACTTCGAAAAGCGCGGCGAACAGCGCGTCGTGATCAACGTCGAACTGTTCGTGCCGCTCGCGCTGTCCACGCCGGTCGAAGACAAGCTGCGCGAAGTCGTCGACTACGACTTCATGCGTTCGACCATCGCGCGCCGCGTCGAGCAAGGACACATCCACTTGCAGGAAACGCTCTGCGACGACCTCGTCAAGACGATGCTCGAGCATCCGCAGGTGCGGGCGGCGCGCGTGTCGACTGAAAAGCCGGACGTTTATCCCGACTGCGACGCGGTGGGCGTCGAAGTCTTCCGTATCAAAGAGGATTGAGCCATGAATGCTCAGGAACTCCTGAACGACACTGAGGCCACCGAGGCCACTGAAGCCGGGCACGCCGCGAAGGCCAGGTCGCCGCTCACGCGCCGCGAGCAGAAAGAAGCGTACGAGAACAACAAGCTGTTCAAGCGCCTCGCGCGCCAGGTCGGTCAGGCGATTGGCGACTTCAACATGATCGAGGACGGCGACAAGGTGATGGTCTGCCTGTCGGGCGGCAAGGACAGCTACGCGATGCTCGACGTGCTGATGCGGCTGCGCGAACGCGCGCCGATCCACTTCGACATCGTCGCCGTGAACCTCGACCAGAAGCAGCCCGGTTTTCCCGAGCACGTGCTGCCCGAGTATCTGAAGCAGCTCGACATTCCGTTTCACATCGAGAACCAGGATACGTACAGCATCGTCAAGCGGCTGGTGCCGGAAGGCAAGACCACCTGCTCGCTGTGCTCGCGGCTGCGGCGCGGCATCCTGTACCGCGTCGCCGGCGAACTCGGCGCGACCAAGATCGCGCTCGGCCATCATCGCGACGACATCCTGCAAACGCTGCTGCTGAACCTGTTCTACGGCGGCAAGCTGAAGGGCATGCCGCCCAAGCTGCAATCGGACGACGGCAAGAACATCGTGATCCGCCCGCTCGCCTATGTGAAGGAAACCGATCTGGAAAAATATGCGGAGTTGCGCGAATTTCCGATCATTCCGTGCAATCTGTGCGGCAGCCAGCCGAACCTGAAGCGCGCGGAAATGAAGGCACTCGTCCGCGATTGGGAAAAGCGTTTCCCGGGTCGCGTCGAAAACATGTTCAATGCCTTGTCGAACATCGTGCCGTCGCATCTGATGGATCACAAGCTGTTCCCGTTCGCCGGTCTGCGCGCAACCGGCGAGGCCGACCCGCAAGGCGATATCGCGTTCGACGAAGAACCATGTTCGACCGACGCCGGCGATGGCGCAACCCTTAACGGATCGAAGCCGATTTCGATCGTCCAGTTCGACGATCTTTGAGCGGTTGTTTGGGCGGTTGTTTGAGCGGTTGTTTGAGCGGTTGTTTGAGCGGTTGTTTGGGCGATCGCTTGAGCGGTTGTTCGAGCGGTTGTTTGGGCGGCTGTTCGAGGCCGCTATGAAGCGCCCGGAAACCGCGCGTTTCCGGCTATTTCAGCCTGTAACAAGGTATCCGCGTGCGGCCTTGCCGTCAGAAGCTGCATGGTAGAATTGCGGGCTCCAAACTCGTCTCTTCGCCGACGCCATGAACATCGTGATTTTGGCGGCAGGCACCGGTAAGCGCATGCGCTCCGCGCTTCCCAAGGTGCTCCATCCTTTGGCCGGCCGGCCACTCCTCGCTCACGTCATCGACACTGCCCGCACGCTCGAGCCCACGCGTCTCGTCGTGGTGATCGGCCATGGCGCCGAAGCCGTGCGCAAAGCCGTGGCGGCGCCGGATGTCCAGTTCGCCGTGCAGGAGCAGCAGCTCGGCACCGGCCACGCGGTGCTGCAGGCGCTGCCGCTGCTCGATCCTGCGGTGCCCACGCTCGTGCTGTACGGCGATGTGCCGCTGACCCGCGCCAGCACGCTGCAGGCGTTGACCGACCGCGCAGGGCAGGGCGGCTACGGCGTCCTCACTGTGACGCTCGCCGACCCGAGCGGCTATGGCCGTATCGTGCGCGACGCGCAGGGCAAGGTCTCGCGCATCGTCGAACAGAAAGACGCGACGCCTGAACAACTGGGTATCGCCGAAATCAACACCGGCATCATCGTCGTGCCGACCGAGCGCCTCGGCGGCTGGCTCGCGTCGCTGAAGAACGACAATGCGCAAGGCGAGTTCTACCTGACCGACGCCGTCGAACTGGCAATCGAGGCAGGGTTCGAAGTCGTCACCACGCAGCCGGACGAAGAGTGGGAAACGCTTGGCGTGAACAGCAAGCAGCAGCTTGCCGAACTCGAGCGGATTCATCAGCACACCGTCGCCGATGCGTTGCTGGTCGCGGGCGTCACGCTTGCCGATCCGGCGCGGCTCGACGTGCGCGGCACGCTCGAATGCGGGCGCGACGTCTCGATCGATGTGAACTGCGTGTTCGAAGGCCGCGTAACGCTGGCCGACAACGTGACGATCGGACCGAACTGCGTGATCCGCAACGCGTCCATCGGCGCGGGGACGCGTGTCGATGCGTTCACGCATATCGAGGGCGCCGAAGTCGGCGCGAACGTCGTGCTCGGGCCGTATGCGCGGCTGCGTCCCGGCGCGTCGTTGCAGGACGAATCGCACGTCGGCAATTTCGTCGAAGTGAAAAACGCGGTGCTCGGCCACGGCTCGAAGGCGAACCACCTGACCTACATCGGCGATGCGGACATCGGCGCGCGCGTGAATATTGGCGCGGGCACCATTACCTGCAACTACGACGGCGCGAATAAATTCCGCACGATCATCGAAGACGACGTGTTCGTCGGCTCGGACACGCAACTCGTCGCGCCGGTGCGCGTGAAGCGCGGCGTGACGATCGCGGCGGGCACGACGGTCTGGAAGGACGTCGAAGAAGACATGCTGGTCCTGAACGACAAGACTCAAACGAGCAAGACGGGCTATGTCCGTCCGACCAGGAAGAAAAGCTGATGGGCACGGCGCGCGTGAGGCGCGCCCCTGAAACCCGGCCTTGAAAAGGAATTAAGCCATGTGCGGCATTGTCGGCGCGGTTGCGCAACGTAATATCGTCCCCGTCCTGATCGAAGGACTGCGGCGTCTGGAGTATCGCGGCTACGACTCGTGCGGCGTCGCCGTGCTCGGCAACGACGGGCCGCGCCGCGCACGCAGCGTCGCGCGTGTGGCGGATCTCGACGAACAGGTGCACGAGAGCTGTCTTGAAGGCATCACGGGGATCGCCCATACGCGCTGGGCAACGCACGGCGCGCCGGTGACGGACAACGCCCACCCGATCTTCTCGAAAGATGCGCTCGCGTTGGTACACAACGGCATCATCGAGAACTACGAGTCTTTGCGCGAAATACTGCGGGGCAAGGGTTACGTGTTCGTGTCGCAGACCGATACGGAGGTTATCGCGCACCTGATTCACAGTCTGTATCGCGGTGATCTGTTCGCCGCCGTGCGCGAGGCCGTCGGGCAGTTGCACGGCGCGTATGCGATTGCGGTGCTGCACAAGGATCAGCCGCATACGGTGGTCGGCGCGCGGCAAGGTTCGCCATTGGTAGTGGGCCTCGGGAGCGGCGAGAACTTCCTGGCTTCGGATGCGCTGGCGCTGGCCGGCAGCACCGAGCGTTTCATTTTCCTCGAAGAAGGCGACGTTTGTGAGTTGTCGCTCGACGGCGTTCGCATCGCCGAGCGCGACGGCAACGAAGCGCGCCGCGAAGTGCGTCAGGTTGCAGCGTATGGCGGCGCGGTCGAACTCGGCCCGTATCGTCACTTCATGCAAAAGGAAATCTTCGAGCAGCCACGCGCGATCACCGACACGATCCCGCCAGCCGATTCGTTCGACGCTTCGCTATTCGGCGCAGGCGCGGACAAGGTGTTCGCGGATATCGACAGCCTTCTGATTCTGGCGTGCGGCACGAGCTACTACTCGGGGTTGACCGCGAAGTACTGGCTCGAATCGATCGCGAAGATTCCGACCCAGGTTGAGATTGCGAGCGAGTATCGCTATCGGGAGTCGGTGCCGAATCCGAAGTCGCTGGTGGTGGTGATTTCGCAGTCGGGCGAGACGGCGGATACGCTGGCCGCGCTGAAGCATGCGCAGTCGCTGGGGCACAAACATACGCTGGCGGTGTGCAATGTGGGCACCAGCGCGATGGTGCGCCTGACCGAGTTGTCGTTCCTGACACACGCGGGGCGCGAGATCGGCGTGGCGTCGACCAAGGCGTTCACGACGCAACTGGTCGCGCTGTTCGTGCTGGCGGTGACGCTCGCGAAGTTGCGTGGGCATGTGAATGCGGCGCAGGAGGCGGACTATTTCAGGCAGCTGCGCCACTTGCCGGCCGCGTTGAATAGCGTGCTGGCGCTGGAGCCGCAGATCATCGCGTGGTCGGAAGAGTTTTCGCGCAAGGAGCATGCGTTGTTCCTCGGGCGCGGGTTGCATTATCCAATTGCGCTTGAAGGCGCGCTGAAGCTCAAGGAAATTTCCTATATTCACGCGGAAGCGTATCCGGCCGGTGAGCTGAAACATGGGCCGTTGGCGCTCGTGACTGAAGCCATGCCGGTCGTGACGGTGGCGCCGAACGACGCGCTGCTGGAAAAGCTGAAGTCGAATATTCAGGAAGTGCGCGCGCGCGGCGGCCAGCTGTATGTGTTCGCTGATGCGGATACGAAGATCGTCAATGATGAGGGGCTGCATGTGATCCGGATGCCGGAGCACTATGGCCTACTGTCGCCGATTCTGCACGTTGTGCCGTTGCAGTTGCTGGCTTATCACACGGCTTGTGCAAGGGGCACGGATGTGGATAAGCCGAGGAATCTGGCGAAGTCGGTTACGGTGGAGTGAGGGGGCAGGCTCGCCACCGGTATTTAACGGCGCACAAAAAGGTTGTACCTACACAAAAAAGTTTGTACCAGCCGCCTCTTTGGAAGGCATCGCCATCAAATGCCTTGGTGCGGGCATCGAAGCGCAAGATGTATCTGGTGAGCGGGTTGTAGAGCGGGTCCTTCGGGTCGAGGCAACCCACTGCCGAGACATACAGAAGACCGTCCGGCCCGAAAACCACACCGCGTGGATGGAACTCGGCAGTGAACGCTTGCCGGTCCAGATTGCCTAGAAAGGCGCCCGCAGCGTCATATTCTTTGACGTTGCCTTGATTGGCACACTTGCCAGCCTAGTCACCGATATCGGCCACGTAGAAGCCGTTGTCCCGCCCTCCGCGTACGATGCCACGCGGCGCGAAGGGTGCGTTTCGGTCGCTCGAGGCGACAAGTTTGCCGACAAAAGTGCCGGTCGCACTGTCGAACTGCAGAACCTCGCCGCTTTGGCCGGTGCCCAGGTTCTGGTTGACAACCACAAGTTGCCCACCCGTAAAAATCATCCCCATGGGTCCCTTTAGCCCGGCAGTCTTCGGCGCAATAAAGGCGCCAAGATATGTCCCGCTCGAGGCATCGAAATGCTTGACTGAATTGTCCCCGACGTCGGCAACGAACAGTTCCTGCGCCCTTGAGGATTGGCCGACCGACAACGCACTTAACCCCAACGTTGCGGACAGCAGGTCCTCATCGACCTGAAGAATGGAGCGCCAGGCTTGCCCAACGAGTACACGAAGCTCAATTTCGCGGATGGCATCACCGCCATGCCGACGACACCGAGCACAGCGACGAGGCCCATGACGGCGAAGATAGCGACGACAACGTTGAATATCCGGGCGTTGTCGAACATGATTCCCTCCGTTGCACCATTCACGGAACAGCGCGACGAGACGTGAGGTCGTACTGTTCCGTGCAATTTAGCTAAGCCTCGCAAGAATCAACTCATGATTTCTGCTCCCCCACGGCTTCATCCCGCGCATCCGGCTTGTCGGCACCAGACTGCATGCCTTGCATCATGAACAGCATCGACAGCGGACACACCAACGAGCAGGCGACCAGGATGAATGACGTCAGGGACCCTCGAAACTGTGGCAGCGCCCAGTAGCCGAGCGCGAGTACCAATGCGAGCGCAAGTCCGGTCGTCACCATCGTCTTTGTATTGCACTTCATGGTTGCTTCCTTACTGAAATTAGATTGGTATCCATGTCTGGAAGAAATCCGCGTCACTTCGACGGAGATGTACCTGCCTGGTCCGAGTACTTGAGCATGATGTCGCCCATCGCCTTCATCATTTCGCCGTGCATGCGCATCGCGGTCTTCGGGTCCATGCCCATATTGCCGCCCATCATTGGACAGCTGCCCATCATGCCGCCGCCCATTCCTCCCATTCCCATCATGGAGGAGCCGTGTTCGCGTGTTTGCGCGGGTGAGCTCGGGTTATTGCCCGTACCACCGGCTGCCATGGCAACAGTGCCTGCGGTCAATAGAAGCGCCGACAGCGCTGCTGCTCGTAGAAATTTCGTGGTCATGTAACTCTCCGGATTCGGTTTAATCGTGTCACTGAGAAAGCAGTTTCTGACGCGCGGGTCGACGTTCATCACGTGCATGGCAAACGTGCGTGAGCCACGGAGTGAAGCCGTTCGAACCTGGTCGACTAGGGAGTTACAGCGAGCGCGGCGGAGGTGCCGGCAGTTCGGGAATGAACTGTTCTGCGAACGTGCGGGCGACAGCCCGATAGACAGGCGAGGAAGGTAAAACCATAACGGCGTACGTCACGGGTATGCCAGGCACACCGCAGACGAGGCCGCCCCCCATGCAGCCGTGACATGCAGGCTGGGCGTTGACGGCGTGGTGACGGGCTCCTTGCTCGCACGTCACCATGTCCGCCCCGTGTGAGGCTTGTATCTGCTGATGGGCGGCCGCCACCGCCGCTGGACAAACCGAAGCCTGCGCCGGGTAGCCGAGCAGCGGCAACCACGCAATCAGAAAGCACGCGACGAGTTTGGCCCAGACTTTCATGGATTTCAGTATAGGTGCTGCGGCAGCACATCGCGTGCTGCCCCTCGAACTCGTGTACAGGTTCACGCTACTGCCCCCATTGCTTCAGATGCGCGAGGAATGCATCGGCACCGACGAATCCCGCAAGTTGGGCATCGGGTTGTTGTCGGCCGTTCCGGCCAAAGAAAATCAGGGCCGGCGGCCCAAAGAGCCCGAAGCGCCGCAGCATCGCGGTATCCTCTGCGGTGTTCTTCGTCACATCGACTCGCAACAGCTTCCAGTGAGCAAATTCGCTGACCACACGTGAGTCGGTGAAGGTAAAGCGCTCGAGTTCCTTGCAGCTGATGCACCAATCTGCATAGAAATCGACCATCACAGGCTGGCCGCCCGCTGCCTTCAGCGCCTGGTCGAGTTCGGCATTCGACCGTACCGCCTCAAATCGTGCGGTTGCATTTGCATTCACGTCTGCGCTCGCCGATGACGACGAACGCATAACGCCTCGAAGCGGTTCCAGAACGTCGAAGTTGCCCGATGCAACACCAATGAATTCAGCAACTCCGGCGACCAGCAGCAATATGCCAAGCGCCTTTCCCACTCGGGAAATACCGGGTGCGTCAGGCGGTAGCGGGTCAAAAGCCCTGAGCATCATGCCGCAACTGGTCAGCAGCAGCGCGACCAGTATCATCAGCAGCCATCCTGGCAGCAGCGAATAGACAAACCACAATGCGGCGGCGAGCAGCATGACGCCAAGCGTGTTCTGAATTGCAATCATCCAGTGGCCCGACCTGGGCAGAATGTGCGCCCCGAACGTGCCGACGAGCAGCAATGGAATGCCTATCCCGATGCCCATCACATACAGTGCCAGCGCTCCGCCGACGACATCACGGCTGTTCGCGATATAGAGCAGCGCACCTGCCAACGCTGGGGTCGAACACGGCCCAACAATCAGTGCGGATAGCATACCCATCACGAACACTGGAACAATCCTCCCGCCTGGCAGGCGATTGCTCCAGTCGGTAAGTCGGGTTTGCCAGCTGGTTGGCAGTTGCAGCCTGAACAGGCCGAACATCCCGAGCGCAAGGATAACCATGAGCAGGCCAAAGCCAGCCAGCACCCACGGCTTTTGCGTCACGGCCACCAACGGGATGCCGATGAGTGCAGCAATGGTGCCGGCGACCGCGTAGGTAATTGCAAGCCCTTGCACATAGGCGAGCGACAGCGCGAAGCCTCGTCCCAGGGACGACCGCTCCCGGGTTCCTCCTATCACGGCCGTTACGATGGGGATGAGCGGATACATGCAGACCGTGCCTGCAATCAGCAGGCCGGCGAACAGAAAACCCAGCAGCTCCGGTAAGGAAATACCGTTCGCTGGATGCAGGTTGATTCCAGACACGGTGGGCGACGGGCTCTCGCCAACGCTCGGGAATTCTGTGACGCCAGCCGTGGCTTTATTCTCTGTTGCGACGGACGTCACAGAGCCATCGGCCGCCACACGATAGCTTCGCGTCTGCGGCGGATAGCAGACACCCGCGTCCGCGCATCCCTGCGATGTGACGGACAGCTCGACGCTGGGCGCTATGGGGCGAGGCAAATGAATATGGATTTGCACCGGTCTGTGGTAGACCGTGACCGTGCCGAACGTCGGGTCATTTTTCAGTTCTCCGGGTGGCATCTGGTCCGGTTTCATCGGTGCGCCGTCAGCCGCAAAGCTGAACCTGTCCCGGTACAGGTAATAGCCGGGCTGTGTGTCGAAATACAGCGCTACCTCTTGCGGCGCATTGAGCGTGACCCTCAACGGGAACGCCTGTTCAGGCGGCAGCAGGTCGGACTCGTTCACCGCGTGAGCAGCCAGCGACGTCAGTATGAACAACAAGCCGAGTGCGACCCACAATACGCGGTTGAGCGTATCCTTCGGACGGCAAATGCCTCGCTGGGCGGAAATTGATGTTGTTCGCATCGCTTGGCCTCTATCCACGCAAGCCGGACTGCTGGCTCACGACGGACGGAGAGCCTGCAGTCCAGTGTGACTACCTCATTACGACTGCTTTTCCAGCTTCACGATGGTCAGCGTCCCATTCACGTTTTCGACACGAACCTTCACCTTGTCGCCCTCGTGAACCTGCTTGACCATCGCAGTATCCTTCGCCTTGAACGCCATCGTCATCGGCGGCATCCCGACGTTCTCCAGCGCCCCGTGCATCAGCGTGACCATGCCGGTGGCCGGGTCCACCTTCTTCACCTCAGCGTCAGTGAGCGCGCTATTCGACGACGGTTTTGTAGCCGACGGTTTCATGGACATGTTCATGCCGGCCATGTCGTCACCGGCAAACGCAGGCGCGGCAACGATGGCTACAAGGGCAACGGACGCAACAATCAACTTCTTCATTGAATTTCTCCAGTTTGGGTAGATGGCACTTTCATGCCGGAAGGTACTGCATGGGGTAGCCGCGCACCGCTTGCCTGTCTCGCGCGGCGGCGCTGAAGCAGGAACCAGGCTGCGGGAATAACGAACATCGAAAGGATGGGCGCCGTGACCATGCCACCGACCATCGGTGCGGCGATGCGCTGCATGACTTCCGAGCCAGCGCCGTGGCCGACCATGATGGGGATGAGACCGGCGAGCACGACCGCAACCGTCATTGCCTTCGGCCTCACGCGCAATACCGCGCCTTCCCGAATCGCGTCGAACAGAAGCGCCTCGGTCAGCGGATCGCCGGCTTCCAGCCTGCGATTCAGCGCCCCCTTCAGGTACAGCAGCATGACGACGCCGAACTCCGCCGCCACGCCCGCGAGCGCGATGAATCCGACTGCGGTCGCGACAGATACCGCGTGGCCCAGAATCCAGATGAGCCAGAAGCCGCCGACCAGAGCGAACGGCACGGTCGACATCAGCAGCAGCGCATCAGCCGCAGAGTTGAACGTCAGGAACAACAGCACGAAGATGACGACAAGCGTCACGGGGATAACCGTGCGCAACTTCGCCGCCGCACGCTCCAGATATTCGAACTGTCCAGACCATGCAATCGAGTAACCGGGAGGCAGTACGACCTGTTCCGCAACAGCACGCTGCATTGCTTTCACAGCCGACTGCAGGTCCGTGTTACGGATGTCCACGTACACGTAGCCAGAAAGGCGCGCGTTCTCGCTGCGAATCATCGGAGGGCCATCGGCAATCGTGATGTGCGCGACATCGCCGAGCTGGATCTGTGCGCCACGGTCCGTGACGACCGGCAGCTGACGCAGCCTCTCGAGCGAATCCCGGATTTCGCGTGGATAGCGGATATTGATGGGAAACCGCTCGCGGCCGGCAATGACTTCGCCGACGTTGTCACCACCCACTGCTGAGGACACGACTGACTGGATGTCCGCCACTGCAAGCCCGTAACGTGCTGCCGCCAACCGGTCGATGTCGACATCGATATACCGGCCGCCGTTCAGCCGTTCGGCCAGTGCGGACGTTACGCCGGGTACATTCTTCACGGCAGATTCAACCTGCGCCGCGATTCTGTCGATGTGCCCAAGGTCGCTGCCGGAAATCTTGACGCCGACCGGCGTCTTGATGCCGGTCGACAGCATGTCCAGACGATTCCGGATGGGGGGTACCCACACGTTCGACAGCCCCGGCACCTTGACGGTCCGGTCCAGTTCGTCGACCAGCTTCTCCGGTGTCATGCCGGGACGCCACTGACTGCGCGGCTTGAACTGGATGGTGGTCTCGAACATCTCGAGTGGCGCCGGGTCGGTCGCAGTGTCAGCACGGCCGGACTTGCCGAAGACGGTCGCCACCTCTGGCACCGTCTTGATGAGCCGGTCAGTCTGCTGGAGTAGTTCGCTGGCCTTTTCGGCAGAGATTCCCGGAAGGGCCGTCGGCATGTACAGCAAGTCACCCTCGTCGAGCGGCGGCATGAATTCGCCACCGAGCTGAGAGAGGGGAACTACCGACGCGGCGAGCGCGACCACTGCCAGGCCGATCGCAACCCACGGCCGCCGCAGCGTCGCTTCCAGCAACGGTCGGTATAGTCGAATCAGTACGCGATTGATGGGGTTGGCGTTCTCGTGCGGAATTCGGCCCCGGATGAGGTAGCCCATCAATACCGGCACCAGCGTTACCGACAGGCCGGCCGCAGCGGCAATCGTGTAGGTCTTGGTGAAGGCAAGTGGCGAAAACAGCTTGCCTTCCTGCCCTTCCAGCGAAAACACCGGGATGAACGACAGCGTGATGATGAGGAGCGAGAAAAACAGTGCGGGCCCCACCTCAGCCGCCGATGTCGCGATGAGCTCCCAGCGCTGTGCCGTCGTGATTGGTTCTCCCGGATGGTCGTGCTCGTACGCCTCCAGATGCTTGTGGGCGTTCTCAATCATCACGATGGCCGCGTCAATCATCGCGCCGATGGCAATCGCAATACCGCCCAGCGACATCAGGTTCGCGTTGACACCCTGATAACGCATCACGATGAACGCGGCCAGCACACCGAGCGGCAGCGACAGAATCGCGACAAACGCACTGCGCAGGTGGAACAGGAACACCGCGCAGACCAGCCCAACGATGATGAATTCCTCGATGAGCTTGTCCTTCAGGTTGTCCACCGCGCGCTCGATGAGCTGGGAGCGGTCGTAGGTCGTCACGACCTCGACTCCGGCCGGCAGTGAACGCTTCAGGTCGGCGAGTTTCGCCTTCACCGCGTCGATTGTCGTCAGCGCGTTCTTGCCGGAGCGCATGACGATGACACCGCCAGCTACCTCGCCCTGGCCATTCAGCTCGGCGATGCCCCGCCGCATTTCGGGTCCTATTTGAATCCGGGCTACGTCACCGAGCAGAACCGGCGTGCCTGCCTCGTTGGTCCGCAGCACGATGTTGCGGAAATCGTCGAGGGAATGCAGGTAGCCGGACGACCGCACCATATATTCGGACTCGGCCATCTCAACGACTGACCCGCCCGACTCCCGGTTCGCCTTGCCCAGCGCGTCAGATACCATCGCTTGCGTAATGCCGTATGCGCGCAGCTTGTCCGGGTCGAGCACAACCTGGTACTGGCGCACCATGCCGCCAATGCTGGCGACCTCAGACACATCCGGTACGGACTTCAATTCGAACTTCAGGAACCAGTCGTTCAGCGCGCGCAGTTGTCCGAGGTCGTGCTGTCCGGTCCTGTCGACAAGTGCGTATTCGTACACCCAGCCCACGCCAGTTGCATCCGGTCCAAGGGAGACGGTCGCCCCCTGCGGCAGGCGGCTCTGCACCTGATTCAGATATTCGAGCACCCGCGAGCGCGCCCAATACTGGTCGGTCTTGTCGTCGAATAGCACGTAGACGAACGTGTCGCCGAACGACGAATACGCCCGGATGGTTTTCGCGCCCGGCACGCCGAGCAACGTGGTGGTGAGCGGATACGTGACCTGGTCCTCGATGACCTGCGGCGCCTTGCCCGGATACGACGCCTTGATGATGACCTGCGTATCGGACAGGTCAGGCAGCGCATCGAGCGGCGTTTGTGTAACCGAATAGACGCCCCAGGCCGTGACGAGCACGGTCGCCAGCAGCACGAGGAACCGGTTGTGGATTGACCACCTGATAAGACGCGCAATCATTTGGCGCCTCCGACCGGCTCGACCTTCGTCAGCTGGTAACCATCAGCCGACTGTCTGAAGACGAAATGCACCGTCTGGCCGGCTCGCACGTCCGGAAAGGCAGTTGGCGACGGTTTGCCGAACGACATCGTCATTGCGCCCCAGCCCAGGGCTGGGACCGGTTGGTGCGAGAACGTGATGTCCCCGGCCGTCACCTTTTCGACCTTGCCGGTGGTCTCGTATGTTTTCGCTGCAGGTGCAGCCGGCGCGGACGCGGGCGCAGGCGCGCTCGGCCCCGTACCTGCGCTGCCTTCCAGTCGTGGCAGAACCGATTTCAGGCTGGCCTCGGAGTCAATCAGGAACTGGCCGGACGCGATGACCTGCTCGCCGTCACTCAGGCCGCTCAACACCTCGGTCTCATCGCCGACATCGTTTCCAACGGTGACGGATACGGGCTGCAGACGGCCATCGCTCTTCCTGGCGATAACCACCGAGCGCTTGCCCGTCGTGATGACTGCCTCGGACGGAACGAGCAGACGCGATACCGCCTTCTGTCCACCGACACGCACCCGCATCAGCATGCCGGGTGTCAGCTTGAGCGCGGCGTTGTCGATTTCAAGGCGTGCCTGCAGCGTGCGGCTGCTGGTGCTGATGCCGGGCAGGATTTCGCGAATCTGCCCCTTGAAGTGCTGGGTCGGGTCTCCCGCGAACGTCGCATCCACCGTCATGCCGGGCTGCACGCTCAGTGCAAGCGCCTCGGGGATTTCGACGATGAGCCACAGCTTCGAGAGACCAGCGACCTTGGCAAGCGTCTGTCCTGGTGCCACCATCGC
This sequence comes from Paraburkholderia sp. FW306-2-2C-D06C, assembly GCF_058781505.1. Classification (NCBI taxonomy): domain Bacteria; kingdom Pseudomonadati; phylum Pseudomonadota; class Betaproteobacteria; order Burkholderiales; family Burkholderiaceae; genus Paraburkholderia; species Paraburkholderia sp. FW306-2-2C-D06C. The sequence continues at coordinate 85,146 of NZ_JBYSWU010000018.1, forward strand.
GCCATCCCTGACGTTCAGTTCGCTCACGACACCTGTTTCCGGCGACGACAGAACGACATGAGTCTGTGCCTTTCCGGTCCGGTCAAGGTTCGCGACGACACCGTCCGGAATCGACATCGCCCGCATCCGCGCGCGCGACGCTTCCAGCATGCTGCTATCCATCCCACTGCGCTTGAGCGCGAGATACTCTTCCTGCGGTGCCAGCCAGTCGGGTACGAACAGCGACGCAATCGGTGCCCCTTTCGCAATCCGCTGCATCGGCGCGCTGGCATAAAGGTGGTCGATGTAACCCGTGACGCGCGACTGGACAACGTCTGACCGCGATTCGTCGAATTGCGTGGTGCCGACAGCGTCGAATCCCTCCGTCGTTTCCTGCCGACGCACGGTCGCGTAGCGAATGCCCAGGTTCTGCTGCAGCCCTGAGTCAATCTTGATGCCACTCGCGCCTCCCTCGTCGGCATAAACCGGCTCCAGCTGCATGTCCATGAAAGGCGACTTACCCGGCTTGTCAAAATGCTGGTTCGGGACCATCGGGTCATGCCAGTAAAGCACCTTGCGACCCGTCTTCGGGTCAACCTTGTTGCCGGACGGTGTGGCTGCGACAGCGCTTGCGCCACCCATCGCAGGACGATGCGTGCCGGCGACATAGCCGAGGCCGAGGAGCACCGCAGCGGCAAACGCCGTTAAAGCCGCGCGCGCCAGTTGTTTCTTTTGCATGTTGTTCTCCTTCACTGACTGACGGGCATCGAAGCGGACATCGAGGCGGGCACGACCTGGTATTCCAGTTGGGCCCAGGTTTGCGATACGTCGCGCTGCAGGTCGAGCACCTGAAGCTGAGTATCGAGTTGCGCACGCCTTGCAGCGAATGTGTCCGCCAGCGACCCGGTGCCTGCCTTGTACGCCGCAGCCGCGAGTTGCACGCGCTGGTCCGCAGCCGGCAGCAGGGAATGGTTGAGATTGGTAATGCGTTCGCGACCACTGGTCAGGGTTGCAGACTGCGTGCGGATATCCGCTTCGACCTGACGCTGCGCGTCCTCGTACATCAGGCGCGCCTTGGTGCCAAGTTCCGCTTTTTCGGCGGCGTCACGGTCCTGACGGTTCTTGCGGTTCAGGGGCAGCGGGATGCTGACGCCAACTGACACCATGTTCGAGTACTGCCCGCCACGTTGCTGGTAGGAGACTTCCCATGTCCAGTTGGGGCGGCGGTTGCTGTTGGCGACAGCGGTATCGGCGTCAGCTACGGCAATGTCCCGGGCGGCTGCGACGAGTGCCGGTTGCACCTGACGAAGCTCGTCGGGCGGCAGGGACGATACATAGGATTGCGGTGCCGGCGGGTCGCCGGCCACATCGGATACGGGAACGGCCGTCCATCTGGACAGGCCGATGAGTGCGGTCTGAAACGTCTGCTGGGCCTTCAGCAACTGGTCCTGGGTCTGCGCCAGCATTGCCTGGGCTTGCGTGACATCGGCCGCAGTAGATTTCGCCCCACGATAAGAAGCTTTCGTCGCATCCAGCTCATGGGTCATGTGGTCAACGAGTTCCTGCTGCAGCGAGACAGCTTTCTTCGCATAGACCGCGTTCAGCCACGCCGTGGCCGTTTGCTGGCGCGTGTTCGCGAGCTGGGCCAGATAGCCGGCGCGCTCGCGGTCCACGACGCCGTTCGCCAGAGCGGACCGCAGCCGTCGCTTGTCGCCAGACACCCATTCCTGTTCGATGCCGATACGGCGCATGGTCATGAAATCCTGACCGATGGTGAACCGTTGCGGCCCGTTCACCGGCAGGTTGTCGACGCCAGCCTTCAGCATCGGGTCAGGCAACTGGCCGGCTCGGACGGCGGCTTCCGAACTGGCGCGCACCGATGCTTGCGCCGCCCCGATGGCGGCGGAGCGGTCGGTAGCGGACTGAAGTGCCGCATCAAGCGTGACGGGTGCTTCCTGCGCGTACGCAGCGACGCTCTTGAGAATCAACGCGGCGACAAGCGAACGCGTGCGCAGTGGTGCACGCCGGCATGACGGCGTGCCAATAGTTAAAGGCATGTTCTAACCCCAACGGCGGACTCCCACAGGGAATCCACGTCCTGGACGCAGGACGACCTCGCCGCAAACGCGGCGAACCTGTCAGAAAGGGATTAGATGGCGCGAGGAGGTCGCCAGAGACCGGCCGGTTCACGGACGGACAGCGACTGTGCGTAATGGAAGGCGACGGGGCTGGACAGCCCGGCGGGACGGGTTACCTCGGTAGTGGAGACCGGGTGATACAGACTACCGAGTTGGCATTGCGCCGTTACCTTGCAGAAGAAGCCTTTGGCTTTCCCCGGCTGCGAGGATTTCATCGTCTCGCAGCCCGGCATCTCCGAAGACATCGCACTACCATCGTCGGAGCCCATGCTCATCTGCATCGGACATTCTCCAGTCAGCCCGCTTGCTGCCAGCCCACTGATGGGCAGCACAGCGCAAAGCAACAGGAGCAGCAATGTCCGGAGAAATTTCATGGCTCGGATTATAGCGAAGGTATTTTATTCATGTTCCATGGAATTTGTAGCCTGCGTCGCCCTCTGCACACAGCGGTCGCTCGATTAAAGCGCTTACTGCCCCTTGACCTTCCCGCCATGGGAAGGTCCATGCTGTGGCACGCTGTCTCGTCGAAGTGGTCGAACGTTAATACTTTTCAGCGATGCTCAATCTGCTCTCGGGGCACGTGGCGAACGTCGGTACCCTTAACAACGTAGACGACAAACTCAGCGATGTTGGTCGCGTGGTCGCCGATACGTTCAATGGCCTTCGCTATGAACAGGTAGTCGAGTCCCATCGAGATTGTCCGGGGGTCTTCCATCATGGACGTTATGAGCTTGCGCACGAAGGTCTCGAACTCGTTATCGATGGCTTCGTCGTCCCGGACAATCTGCGCGGCTGCAACGGTATCCATCCTCGCAAATGCATCAAGCGCCCGGCGAAGAATGTGTGATGCCATTTCGCCGGAGGCCTTGATTTCAGCGATGTTAACGGTTCGCGCGTTGGTCTCCATGGCGATGCGGCGGGTTCGCTTGGCAATCTTCCTGGCCTCGTCGCCTGCACGCTCGAGGTTGGTGACGCACTTCGAGGCAGCCATCAGAAGTCGCAGGTCACGAGCCGTGGGCTGTCGACGAGCGATGATGTTGCTCACTTCCTCATCGATTTCAATTTCCATCGCATTGAGCCGGTGTTCACCCTCACGGACCTGCTCAACAAGCGTCAAATCGAAGGTGTTCAGCGCCTCCATCGCGCATGTAATCTGTGCCTCGACCAGTCCGCCCATTTCGAGCAGCCTCGTTGAAAGCCGGTTGAGGTCGACGTCAAACCTGCTGGAAAGATGTTTATCCGACATCTTCGCTCCTCGGCCGAACTCGCCAGTGGTTCAAACCTCCGTTACACGACGCAATTGGCGGCCGCAAACATTGCGTCATCAACCACGGAGTGCCTGTACAAATCGTTGAAACCCTTGAAGGGCTCAACGTCGACGGAAGCATCGACAATGGGTGCCTGATTCGTTGTACGTGCTCCCACTCCGTCAGTGTCGTTTCCTCGAAGGCGCGACGGTTGTGCAGTCCTGTCAGACCGTTGGTTCGTGCAAGCAACCGACAGTCCAATTCGCGCGAGGCGGACATAAGCAACGAAGAATTGCTAGCGTGCGATGCGGAAGCACGCTAGCCACGTCAAGCGGGGAAATCGCCCCGCTACTATTTTGCTGGTCGACCGGTCTTGACGGTTTCGACTGCAGAAATAGCGGCCAGCAGACGCTTGGATGCGGCCGATTCGAGCAGGAGCAGGCCAGCCCGCAGTAGCTCGCTCTTTTTCACCGACACGCCTGCGTCAAGACACTTCTGTTTCAGCGCCGCGATTTTTTCGTAGTCGGACTTCGGCATGGTGAAGCTGTCACGCACGACCTTTTCCTTCTTCTCGCGCTTCGGCTTCATTTCAGCAGCGGGACTGGCTGGCGCCGCCTCGACCGCTGCGGCGCGCTTCTGTTTTGCGGCCTTTGTCGAGACAGGTTTCGCATCTGCGACTTCGCTGGCCGGCGCGTTTACCTCATGTGCCTGCTTGCCATCGGCCTTCGCGTGGCCGTTTACGTTCTTGGGAAAGTGAAAGGCCTTCTTTGTCGGCTTCCTGATGCTTGCTTCGCTCATGTCCGTCTCCTGATGGGGAAATGATATAAACAGTATATACGGTTTTTGAGCGTTTCCCAGACTGCATCGGCGATGCCACCCTACGGGTATGGCCCGCAAGTTGTCCACGTAATCTGTTTGCAAGGCTGTGGACGATTCGCGAGCAAGCGGGGCAAGCCTCTGAAACGATTGAATTTGTGCAGTGCGCGCTCGACGTGTGCATCTGCCGGGTCGCTAGTGGCCGTCGCGGAGATGTGGAGTAGGCACGCTACCAGTCAGGTGAACGACAGAATCTGTGTAGACAAAATGACGACAACTGACCTGCCTCAACGATAGATCGATTCAATTTGCATGCGGGTCGACAACATCGTTTAATCGGCTTTCCGCAGGCGCGCGCCCTCCCTTCGAAAGTCAGGAGCACACCATGGTCCAGCCCAACTTTGAAGATGTCGTCAAGGCAATTGCCTCCGACACCAATACACCGACTGAGACTGTGTCGAAAATGTATGCGGACACGTGGGCCGAATACAGCGACGGTGCGCGAATCCTGGACTACCTGACCGTCCTGGTCACCAAACGCGTTCGTGAAAATCTGCGCGGTGTTCCGCAAGACCGGCACTAGGCGAGCGCCACAAAGTTCATTAAATCGCCTCACGATACCCAGTGTCGATCTCGGGTACTGGAGAGGCTGCTCAGGGTTGCAGCATTCCCGGGGTTCCCTGTCATTGACGACGACTCCGACCTATCGCGCCGCGCGGAAACGAAGCAACGAAAATCCGCCGGGAGGTAAGTGAGACTGGGCGTCGGGGCGGGGCGCTGGCTGAACGGCTATCGTGTCGTGCGCAATATCTTGTGCACGTTGTGCATGTGATGCCTCTTCTGGTCTTGCAGATACCTGACGGCCTCTTCGACCACCTTTCGCTCGCCGAGCTGGAACGAATACTCTCGAAGTAACGTTTCGCTCGTGACGAGGTCATTGAGCTTCCCGAGTTCGTCCTGCAACGACGTCAACCGCTCAATTGTCGCCTGATGACTGCCATCGAGGACCGGCGAAAAGAACTCCAGCAGATATCGCAGCTTTTTCGCCGCGATTCGCACCTCGTGAAGCGCAGCGTACCCTGAATATTTGTCCGATACCGCTCGATTCACTCGCTTCCTCAGTGTCCTCTCAACCGATTTCACACGGTCCTCGGCAAACCCGGCGAGCGTCAGAGTGTTGGCTCGCGAATCCAGCTGGTGTCGGGCGCCTGCCAGCGCACGCTGCAGCATCTGTTCAACGCCGGCGTTCCCGATTGTCCTGCGGCTGAACGACAGGGCGTCGGCGCGATGCACGTCTACAGACTCGATGAGCGAGGTAAAAACCGGCTGCATCGACCGGTCAGCGGCAAGCAGGTCGCGCAGGATATCCCAGTCGCGAGTTTTGCCTGCAGCGTTGGCCAGGGATTTGAACTCTCCACGTTGCAGCTTCGAGTCTTTCCGGTCGAGTAGCGGCTCGTACGCCCACCAGAGCGAGCGCAGCCGGCGTAGAGCGACACGAAGCTTGTGCAGGACTTCAGGGTCTGCTTCTTTCAAATGCAATGCGCGAGCACGCCGCGCAGCGTCTCCAGAAATTGACGTCGCCAAACGCACAAACGCGTCGGACGTCGACGTTGCCGGTGTTATCGAATCCACATTTCCGCTGTCGTCGCCAGCAATCGGTGTGGACGCTCCTGCTGTTGCCGGCACGAGAATGTGGGAGTTCATTTCCGGGACACCCGCGAATTTAGCATTGTGGAGGGAGATAGCCAGCGGCTAACACCTGCTCGCACGGTAGCTCCACGACGCGCCATGATTTCGGATGCTATCTGCCCATCCGTTCAGATCGTACAACGACGAATGACCGAAAGCCAATGCGCCCCTTGGTCTCACCGAAGTACCGTGGAAAATCCCTTATGCCTGTCAATGCTTAACGATGATTCGGGTCGCCTGCCTGGGACAATGACACTCGCTCAATACCGCGTGGGACGTTGTCACGTGACCTGGCTCGCACAGCACGAGCCAGACTGCTGCATTGGCGGACACCTGCTGGTTCCATACGGGGGGCGACCATCCGTGCATATATCAGGCGAATTGGCTTAGCATGTCGAGTAAGTATCTGCGCCCATCAAGAAAGTAACCGCTTCCGCCGTAAACGCAGAGAGTTGCCGTCGATTGACGCGGCCCGGAAACTAACCTTCACCGCGCGGCCACACTATGTCAGGCAGGACGTCCATCCTCAATTCGATTCTTGCGACACCGTCGTCGGGGCACGGGCAGGTTACAGCTGCCATCCGCTCGTCACTGCTATCGACGTTGTTTGAGAATACCCGGCCACTGCTCCTGTCGGGCCTCGCCAGCGCATTTGTTGCGTTCGTTGCCCTCGTCCGTCTGCATCAGATGTGGGCAGCTCTATGGCTGGTAGCGGATATATGCGTCCTCGCCGCGCGACTCGGCATCGCGCATGCTTACGTCGTGCGCAACCGCACAGAAGCGGCCCATCCGGGTCCGTGGGCAACCCACTACGCGCCGGTTTCGCTGCTGGCCTGCTTCCTGTTCGGCATCGGGACGATGGCCTGTGTCATGTCCCCGGATGCGGAGTTAGCCTCACTCGCCGTCATGGTAACCGCCGGAATTCTTGGCGGTATAGCGTCGAGAAATGCAGCCTTGCCCCGTCTGGCCATCGCACAGATTTGCCTGGGCGCATTACCCATTGGTCTGGGCGCGCTGCTCGCACCTCGCGGCGGGTCGTGGATTCTCGTGCCGCCACTCTTCATGTACATCGCCGCAATGGCTTCGGTTGTCCGGAGACACTATCAGGTGCTCGTTGCCCTGATGACGGCTGAACAGCGACATGCTGAACTTGCAGCCAGATTCGACGCCGCATTGGCCCATATGCCTCACGGGCTATGCACGATTGATAGCGCCGGCAAGGTGATTATTGCCAACCGCCGAACCGCAGAACTGTTCGGCGCGACTGTCGAGATGCTGAAGCTCAACGTCCCGCTCCCGGAATTTATCGGCCATGTGGGACTGGTGAAGTTTGGGGAAACGCTCAGAAGGCAACTTGTCGAGCAGTGCGCTGTATGGCTGTCAAAGGAAGGGAGTCCGTTCGACATGGAACTCAACGACGGCCGCCAGCTCGAGATGACCCGAAACCCGGTACCCGATGGAAGCGCTGTCATCATTATCGAGGACGTTACGGAGCGCCGGGAGTCCGAAGCGAAAATCCTCTATCTGGCGCGTCACGACCCACTCACGGGCCTTCCCAATCGCCGCGAACTGCGCGACGAGATTGAACGGATACTTTGCTGTTCCGCGGCAAACCGCGAACCCGCAGTGGCGGTGATGTATCTCGATCTGGACGGTTTCAAACAGGTTAACGACAGACTTGGTCATCATGCCGGAGACGAGGTACTGGTAACCGTTGCAAACCGATTGCGAGAGTTGCTTCAACGTGAAGAGTTGGTGGCGCGACTCGGCGGCGATGAGTTCGCCATTGTCTTCGAGAACGCAACACCTTCCGGCGCCGTCGCACTCGCTCAACGCGTTATCCGCCAAATAGCCACGCCGTATTGGCTATCAATCGGCGAGGCTGTCAGCATCGGCACCAGCATCGGCATTGCGTTCTCGGCGAGCGGCGAGTCCTTCGAACGATTGATGAAGCGAGCCGACGCGGCGTTGTACGACGCAAAGGAAGCCGGCAAGGGTACGTATCGCTTCTCGACCGCGGAGGAAATTCCTTGTGGGACTCGCTCGCCCACATTGCAAAGGTCTCAATAGCTCGCGCGCCCCGCAAGCGCGAGCACCCGGCTGCTTCCGTTTCTCACTGCACACACCATCGGCCCAGGCGTCGTTTCGCCGAGCGCGAGGCCATCTATCATCTGAAGGACGCTCAACCAGTGGTAATGATCGACGGCGCCCTGATAGACGTACGGCAGCACCGCATATGCGCCGCCGAAGGTCAGCAAGGCGGCTTTGGTGAAAAACCAGGCTATTTGCGGCAGCGTTCCGGTCCAGCCGAACGCGAGCGTGAGGGTCGCGAGCCATATGAGCATGAAGAAAGCCAGCACGGCCGCGAAGCGCTTCCACGTGAACAGCGCGTGTCGCGGAGTGGGCGTGTCGTCGTCGAGGATGGCCGGGCCAAACGTCGTGTCGCCGGCCTTGTGCCCGCGTGTAAAAAGCGCTTTTCGGAAATCCAGCGTTTTCGTTCGACCAGGTCCTGATGCATGATGGCAATCTGCCCGGCCGGGCCTCCGAAGCTGATAAAGCCAAGCTTCAGCCAGTACCACAGCGCCTCGCCGAAGCTCACCACCGGCTCGACCGCTTCGACGCGGCGGCTGCCCGTTTCATCCTCCGGCGCAAATTGACTTTGTTGCGTCGAAACTCCGAACGCTGCAGCCTTCGATTGGATGTTCCGCAATGAGCGGATGCGCCGGTGCGTCGATGCACCGCTTCAGCGTCTACAACTCCGGACGCGCCAGATCGCTGGTCACGATATGTTCGCCGTACACTTGCGCCGCCGCTACCGCTTCCAGCTTAGTGGGAAACGGCCCAAGTTCCGGCGCGCCGTCGAATGGGAACAGCACGCGGCCGTCGGTCGTTCGAACCACCTTCAACACGCCGAAGAAGCGTCGGTAGCCGGCCAGTTTCGACGTCGCCGAAACTTCAAAGTCATCCTCGGACGTCGCGGGTACGCTGGGAATAAATGCGGTCTTGCTCATACCTGAAACATCTCTTGTTCGATGGGGCAGCATCTGCTCAGAAAGCCGGAGCTTCACCCGGTTGTTCCGGGGAAGGCGTTCACCGGCGGCGTTCATTGTCTCAAATCTCCGTGGATCCAACCTGAAACGCAACCCGCCTGCCGCACTCGACCTGGATCGGACAACGCCCGTCACGCGCCCTTGAGCGCTGCCTCATGTTTGGCCGCGAGCGCCACGTCCATCTCGCTCGCCTTCACGAAACTCGGCCGCGCGCAAATGCGCTCGGCGTACCCCAGCAATACCGGTGTTTCAGGCACCAGCTGGAACAGCATCCCCCAATGCAGCGCGATGCCCCACAAGATATCCGCGGCGGAAATCTTGTCCCCGAGCAAATAGGGAGATGCTTGCAACCGGGCGGCCACCGTTCCGATCATCGAATCGAAATCGCCATAAGGTGATCGCGCCGGCGGCGCCGGCTCACGCTTCATCGACTTGTCGACCAGCGCTGGCTCATAGCACGCCGCGTAGTACACCAACCAGCGAAGATACGGCCCGCGCGACGGGTCGTTCAACGCCGGCGCGAGGCCGGCTTCCGGGAACAGGTCGGCCAGATAAATAAAGATCGCGACCTGTTCGGTCACCAGCGCGTCGCCGTGATAGATCGCCGGCACCTTGCCGAGCGGGTTGATCGCGAGATACGGCGCCTTGCGCTGCTCGCCGGCCTTTATGTTCAGCACCTTCAGCTGATACGGGGCGCCGAGTTCTTCGAGCAGCGTGAGCGTACTGATCGAGCGGCATTGTGGTGAATGGAACAGCGTGATCGTGCGGTCTGTGGTCATGGCGAGGCCCTCTGGTTAAACGTCTTGAGCAATGGCAACAACGATGCTGCACCGGGTTCACCCATCTTAAGCGCCCATACCTGTCAGTTTGTGTCAGGTATGACTACACTTGTCCGCATGCGAGCCAGCCGCCTACTTTCCATTCTGATGGCGTTGCAAGCGCGTGGGCAGGTCACGGCCCAATCGCTCGCCGACGAATGCGCGGTCTCGCTGCGCACCATTTATCGCGACATCGACGCGTTGAGCGCCGCAGGCGTCCCCGTGCGTAGCGAGCGCGGCGCGGAAGGCGGCTACCGATTGCTAGACGGCTACCGCACGCGCCTTAACGGTCTGTCGTCGCAAGAAGCCGAGGCGCTGTTTCTCGCCGGCTTGCCGGGGCCTGTGCAGGCGCTTGGCCTGGGTGCGGTGATGGCGGGCGCGCAAACCAAGCTGCTCGCCGCATTGCCGGTCGAACTGCGCTCCACTGCCGAGCGCATGCGCTCGCGTTTTCACCTCGACGCCCCCGCCTGGTTCTCCGATGCCGATCAGCCCGTGCATCTGCCGCTGATCGCCAACGCGGTCTGGGAACAGCACCCGTTGCAGATTCGCTATCAAAGCTGGAAGGCCGAAAAGTTTCGCCGGATCGAACCGCTTGGCATCGTGCTGAAAAGCGGCGCGTGGTATGTGGCCGGGCGCGTAGATGCGGATATCCGCATCTACCGCATCTCTCGTATTCGCGATTTGAGCGTGCTGGACGACACCTTCGAACGGCCGGCCGCCTTCGATCTCGCTGCGTTCTGGCAGGACAGCACACAGCGTCTGTCCGAACAGATGCATGCAAGCGAGGCGACGCTGCGTCTGTCGCCGTGGGGCATGCAAATGCTCGAAGCCTTCGTGTCGCCGTTCGCGCGTGCCGCGGCCACGATCAGCGAACCGGATGCGGCGGATGGCTGGCGCACCGTCACGCTGCCCGTCGGCTCGGTGAGACAGGCGTGTGCGGAGCTACTGCGCTTCGGCGCCGAAGCCGAAGTGCTGGCGCCGCCGGAACTGCGCGCGCAGATGGCGGAGGTTGCCGCGGCCTTGCATCGCCGCTACGGGCAATGACGCCGCAGCCCGATCCGATGCGCACCAGTTAAGTTGAGCACTCTCTCGATGGAAATTTGCAACTAACGGCGCATAAGTTACGAATCGAAACACTGGTCGGCAATCCTGCGGGGGAGGGCAATTGCAGGCTGTTCAAGTCAGGATCGCTGCGTGACACCGCGGCGCGCCGGGTGTTCTTCCCCATCGGCCGGCCCGCTTTGATAAGACGAATTTTGGCTGATCGGTACCTCATTTTGGGGCAGCGCTATAATTCGCGAATTCCCTTCCTTCTCTATCCTCCGTCATGAGCCGGTTACTTTGCCTGATCGTGCTTTCGCTCGGCCTGATGCAAGCCGCAACGGCTGAGGAAAACACTGACCGCATGTCCGCGTATCTGACGCAAAAATTCGGTCTGGCGAAGGAAAAGGCTCAAAAGATTTCGGACGCGGTGCAATCCGCCGCCTCGAAGTATTCACTTCCGCCGGCACTGCTGCTGGCGATCATCTCGATCGAATCCCGCTTCAAGGAAAAGGCCAAGGGCGCCAACGGCGCAACCGGCCTGATGCAGGTCGTGCCAGGCGCCCACAGAGGGATGCTGAGACACGTGAAGGACCTGACCGAGCCGACCACCAACATCGACGTCGGTTCGGCGATCCTGTACGGCTACATGCGCTCGGCCAATGGCGACCTGAACGCTGCGCTCAAGAGCTACGGCGGCTCGCAGGCGTACGCGCAGAAGGTGAGCTTGCGCGTCGAAGACTTCGCTGAAGTGGCCGGCCCGCAAGACGCGGCGCAGCAGCCGGACGTGCCGGCCGGCATGTGCGAGGCGCGTCCGGCCGATCGTTGTGCGGCGCCGGACCACTGGGCCAACTCCTTTGCAATGCCGGCCGGCAACGCTGCCGGGACGATCGGCGCGTCGGGGTTGTCGAACGGATTGCCCGCGGCGTCGAACTGAGCGCCTGCTCCTTTTCTGCTTATACGTTGCAGCCGACCCCGGCGCTGTAACCGGCCGTCACGCCATGTACGGCGGCGCCACGCGCGGGCTGCACGCTTTTTACGCAGCTTGTGCAACGCGCTCTACAATGCATTCCCAGTCGAGTTCACGTAGCGCCCCTTCCGATCGATCATGTTCACCTCGTTTTTCAAAACCACCGCCGCCTCGCTCGGGTTGCTCGCGCTTGCCGCTTGCAGCAGCACCCCGCAGCCGAAATTCCAGCAGGAATTGTTCGAAACGGGCGCGAGCCCCTACGCCCGCAATTTCAACTCGAGCACCACCGATACCTGTGAAGCCGCGCGCCGCGCTTTGCTGAGCCAGGGCTATCTGACAACCATGACGCGCACCGATACCGTCGACGGTACGAAGAATTTTCAGCCCACCGGGGATTCGCACGTCGTCGTGGAATTTCATGTCGTCTGTACACCGGGTGAAGAGGCGAGCGATACGAGCATCGTCTATGTGAACGCCGTGCAAAACGGCTTTGCCCTGAAGAAAAGCGATACGTCGGCGAGCGTCGGGTTGAGCGTGCTGGGGTCGTTGTCGCTACCGATCCGTTCGAACAGCGATGCGATGGTAAAGATTTCAAGCGAGACCATTCCGTCGGGGAAGTTCTACGACCGTTTCTTCGGCCTCGTCGACCACTATCTGCAGACGGTGGTGCGCACGCAGCCGGTGTCAAACAGCCGCATCGAGACGCGCATGTTGCCCGTGCCGGTCGAAGCCTCGGTTCCATTGCCATCTCCATCGCCCGTTCCGGCGATGCCCGCAGCGGTAGGGCAGGCTGCTTCCGTGCAACCTGCAAGCGCGAGTGGCATAGCGCCCTGATTGCATCTGGCCACGCTTGCGCCGTGATTGCCCGGCGCATGTTCAGCCTTTGATTTCAGCGTGCAGCGGTACTTATCCTATGTCTTTTACTTCATACGTATATATATGTAGTAATAGTTAACAAGGGCTAAGCCCTTCTGTGGATAAGTCTTAAATTCCCCGCCGCATCAACGGCATGCGAAAACCATAACCTTGCGGAACACGTCTGTAGAAAAACTACGAAGACGGGATAACTTTGGCGGCGCTCGCTCTTCGGCCCGTCTTATCAAGATTCCGCGCACAGGCTGTCCGACCCGCTATCCCGAAGTTATCCATAGGCAGACGTGGATAACTCGGGTTCTTCGCAGTGACTTCCACATGCCGCTTCCGCCAGCTTTTCATCGATGCCATCCGCTCGCCACCGTACATACTTTGACGCTCCGAGGCGCGCACATTGAAGTCGGACGGTACGAAGATTGCGTGTCTCATTTTGCAAGCGCAACTGTTGCTATTTTGTCAAAACCTCTTCAGGAACGCCCGATCCAGGCATAGAGTTAAAGTGTTTTATGAAGTTATTGGTGCGGTGCGGGGGGGTGTAATGAAACGCAGAACAGCACGACAGCTAGTCCGTCTTCTTTCGGATATCAGGCATGCCGCTCATTGCAGCACGCTGCGGGCGGCGGCGACCAACCGGGCCATGGCCCTCGCATCCGCCGAACGCGATGCGGACGCAGCCGGCGACAGTGACGAAAGCACCGAAGCCGCGCGCGAATCACGTCAAGACAAACCGGTCCGGAGCGGATCATGAAAGCCGCGAGCGAGCATTCGCTGCGTTTCCTGGTCGAGAAATGGCTGGCGCCGGGACCCTCGATTCCAGTTCACGTGACCGAATTCAGCCGTACCAGGCTGGGTGGCAGGCGTTATGTCCGCGTCGAGGCCTCATTGGAAACCGGCTCGCGCGGTTTGTTTTTCTTTCGCCACGACGACGGCTGCTGGTGCGTGTTCCCACCCACTGGGGACACACCCAAAATGTTCGCCCAGCCGCGCGCGGCTTAATGTCGAAGCGCACGAGGCGCTTCGACGACGGTGCCGAGGCTCTACGAGCGGATCACGTCGCGCAGATAGGCGTCCAGCATGGCGGCGTCGCCCTCGGGCCGTTTGTAGTCAGACGGACTTTGTACATCGGCTGGCGACGCTTCGATAAACCGATGGATCGCCGGTCGCCGCGGGCCATATTCGCCTTCGCCCGCCCGCATTTTCAGCGCGAGCAGCGCATTGATTTCGGCGAGCAGCGACAGATCATTGAAACATCGATCCGCGCGCACCCGCTAACCCTTCACGCACACCACTTGCCGCAGCGTGTGGACCACCTCGACGAGACTGCGCTGCGCCGCCATGACGGCGTCGATGTCCTTATAGGCCATCGGGATTTCGTCGATCACGCCTGCGTCCTTACGGCATTCGACGTGCGCCGTCGCCTTGATCTGGTCCTCGACGGAAAAGCGCCGCTTTGCTTCGGTGCGGCTCATTGCACGACCCGCGCCATGACTGCATGAACAGAAGCTCTCCGCATTGCCGAGCCCGCGCACGATAAAACTCTTCGCGCCCATCGAGCCCGGAACGATGCCGAGTTGCCCCTTCTGCGCCGACACCGCGCCCTTGCGCGTCACCAGAATCTCCGTGCCGAAGTGACGTTCCTTCTGCACGTAGTTGTGGTGGCAGTTCACCGCGTGCTCATCGAGCGAAAACGGCTTGGCGATAATCGATTGCGCCGCGCGGATCACCGCGCCCATCATCAGTTCGCGATTCTGCCGCGCGTAGTCCTGAGCCCAGCCGACCGCTTCGACATAATCGTCGAAGTGCGCGCTGCCTTCTTCAAAGTAGGCGAGGTTCCGGTCCGGCAGATTGGCAAGGTGCTGCCGCATATCCGCTTGCGCCAGTTCGATGAACAGATTGCCAATCGCATTGCCGACGCCGCGCGAACCGCTGTGCAGCATGAACCACACGCTGTCCGCTTCGTCCACGCACACTTCGACAAAGTGATTGCCGGTGCCGAGCGTACCCAGATGCACGTAGTTGTTAGTGCGCGCGAGTTTCGGATACTTGTCGACGATGCGCTTGAAGCCCGCGGCGAGCGACTTCCACGCGATGTCGACCGGCTGCGGCGGCCGTTCCCACGCGCCCGGATCGCGCCGGCCCGGCGCTCGGCCGTGCGGCACCGCGCGTTCGATCGCGCTGCGCAGGCCGGCCAGCGAGTCCGGCAGATCCGCTGCTTTGAGCGTAGTGCGGACAGCCATCATGCCGCAGCCGATGTCCACGCCGACCGCCGCCGGAATGATCGCGCCGAGCGTGGGAATCACGCTGCCGATCGTCGAGCCTTTGCCCGCGTGCACATCCGGCATCACCGCCAGGTGCTTGAAGATGAACGGCAGCCTGGCCGTGTACATGAGTTGATCGCGTGCAAAATCGTCGATGGCGACGCCTTCGGTCCACATCTTGACCGGCTTGCCGTCCGCTACTTCCATCAGTTGGTAATCCATTTTGCTTCTCTCTCTTTTGTACAGCGGCCGCCTGTCTCACCGCGACCGCACTTTAACTCTACGACGTTTGCGCGCCCTTGATGCTCACCAGTCCGTTCAGCACCTGATCCAGCCCGCCGAACACGGAGATCCGGTCGATGCGTTCCGCGATCCGCTCGAGCGTTTCGAGTTCCTTCAGGCGCAAGGCCGTCGGGTTCTCTTCCATCACCTTCGCGGTGTTCAGCAGCGAGGGCGCTCGTCGCGCGATAATCGCGCAACAGCCATGACGTTCACGGAGCGGCTGAGCCGCCGAGCCGACCGATTTTCAGGTAAACACAATGGACGAGAAAGACTGGATCGCCGGCGCCGCCAAGGCGCTTGCGATCATCGAAGCATTCGACGAAGCGCACACACGTATGACACCGACCATGGTGGCCTCGCGTGCGGCGCTGTCGCGCACAGCGGCGCGCCGCTATCTGCTGACGCTACGTGAACTCGGCTACGTGGACACCGACGGCAAGCTGTTCTGGCTAGCGCCGCGGGTGCTGCGGCTCGGCCAGTCGTATCTGGATTCGGCGCGCTTGCCGCGCACGGTGCAACCCTTCCTGCAGCGCATCACGGCCACCGTGCAGGAAACCGCACTGGTTGCGATTCTCGACGAACACGACGTGGTCTACGTCGCGCGCAATGGCGTGAACCGGGCGATGGCGGTCGGATTCGTGCTCGGCTCGCGAGCGCCTGCGCCGTTGTCGTCGGCGGGCCTGGTCCTGCTGGCGTTTCGCGCGCCGGAGGATATCGAGCAGTGGCTCGCCTCGTACCCGATCAAGGTGTTCACGCCGTACACGTATTCGACAGTCGGGCAGTTGCGCGAAGTGCTCGGCGAAATCCGCCGCAATGGCTATGTGGTCACCGACCAGCAACTGGAACTGGGTATGCGCGGTGTTGCGGTGCCGCTGCGAGACCGGCACGGCTCGGTGGTGGCGGCGATCAGCGTCAGCATGCCGATCGGCCAGGAGTCGGCAAACGCCGCGCTGCACCGGGTGCTGCCGACCTTGCAGGAAACCGCCAGCCTGCTGCGCAACCTGGTCTAAAACGATCACCTAGGTAATTGCCCTAATGCGATGTATTTAATGAGTGAGAGCATCGCGAAAGCAACGTGTCTCCCGGAAAATACATATCGAGTTTTAGGCATGACAAACCGCCTACACTGCGTAATACTCTCCCGCGGGGAGCGGGAAGGCGCTCAAGCCATGTCTGCTTTACCGTGCAGCTTATTCATTCACATTGACTCTGCCGTTCAGGTTTGGGGAACAACACATGAAAAAAGTTATCGTCTCGCTCGCAGCAGCATCGATCGCGCTGGTTTCCGTTCAAGCTTTCGCACAGGCATCGGACGCAGCAGCGCCGGCAGCTGCAGCTAGCACGCCGAAGAAGCACCACATCAAGAAGCTGAAGACGCACGGCAAGCGCGCTCCGGTTTCGGCAGCCGCTTCGGCAGCCGGCACGAACGACAAGGGCACGGCGAACTAAGCTGAAGCTATAGTTCAGCGTCACCAGCAAAAAGGCCAGAGCTTCTGCTCTGGCCTTTTTGTATTCGCGCGGCGGTTTGTTGTTTGCCTGCCCGTCGCGCAGATGCAGCGCGGCAATGGCGCTCGCGGCAACCTTAACCCGCGAGGCCGCGTTTGATGACTTCGTTCAGCAGTCCGGTCATGCCGTGCGGATGCGCGACAGCCCGTTCTTTCAGTTGCGCGACCAGTTCGCCGTCCAGCTTGCAGGCAAAGGCGACGAGGCCCTGCGCCTGATCGAGCTTGCGCTGCTCGCGGCGATCGAGTTTCGGCTCGGCGGCCGCGGCTTTGCCGAAACGGTCGGTGGTCGCCAGTTTCATTGCGTTGTTCAGCTTGAGTGCCTTGTTCTTTTCAAGGTCGGTCTTTTTCATCGCCATACGGAAGGCCTCTGCCAGATAAGTAATCCCGCATTGTACGCATCGCGCCGCGCGCTACGTGAGCGGCGGCACTCAGGACTCACGCGGCGTGCAGGCGCCGTTCGATTTCTGCTCGGGTGCCGCTCCGGCAGCCCGGTCCGGTGCACCGGCCACGCTGTCCATCAGCGCGCGCATTCTTTGCCAGTGCGTGCCTTCCCAGAACACGCGCCGGCAGACGTCGCAGGTGACGAATTGCGTATGCCGTTCCAGCACGCCTTCGGGCGCGCGGCCGGCGACTTCTTCTTTGGCGATGCGCCGCAACGGCGCATTGCACATCAGGCACAAGCGAAACGGCTGCGCGCTGCCGGCCAGATCGAGCCGTTCAAACACTTCGCGCAACTGCTCGCGGGGCCTCAGCGTGCGCACGTAGCAACCGTGCGTGATAGTGCGGCGTTTCAATAACTCGCGGTCGCGCGTTAGAACGATGCGCTGTTCCTCGGCGGCGAGCGTTTCGATATCGGCGTCGGGGTAATGGTTGTCGTAGAGCGTATCGAAGCCGGCCAGCCGCAGCAGCGGCGCGAGACCGCCCAGATGCGCATCGGCGATGAAGCGCATGACGCGCAGCGGCCGCTCGCGCACACGCAACAGCGGCTGGATGTCGAGCGCTTCAAACTTCGGATAGACGGCGATGCGGTCGCCGTCCGAGACCGGGTGATTGAAACCGACCGATTCGCCGTTCACCAGAATCAGCTCGACTTCCGTATGCGGCACGCCGAGCGCCTCGATCATGTGCTTCGCGGTGGCGCCGTTCGCGCAGGCGCAACTGAACGCGCGCCGGCGCAGCGGCCGGGCGAGAAAGTCGTTCAGCTCCTCATAGAAGCGGAATGTCGCGGTGACCATCGCATCAGTATCGCACCGTGTTTCGATGCGTGCTGTCCTGCACGTGTCGCACGGGTGTGCTTTACTTCCAGTTCTTTAGAAATGACGGAGCGACAGATGGACATCGGTTTTATCGGTCTCGGCGAGATGGGCGCCGCGATGGTTGCCAATATTTTGAAAGCCGGGCATCAGGTGCGCGTGTGGAACCGCTCGCCGGAACGCGCGCAGCGGCTCGCCGAGGCGGGTGCGCGGATCGTCGCGACGCCGGCCGAAGCGTTTGCGGGCGACGCCGTGTTCTCGATGCTCGCCGACGATGCCGCGCTGCGCGAAGTCATCACCGCGTCGCTGCTGGAGCACGCCACGCGCGGCCTGATCCACGTGAACATGGCGACGATCTCGGTGGCGCTCGCCGAGGAACTGGCGACGGCGCACGCGTCGCGCGGCGTCAATTACGTCGCCGCGCCGGTACTGGGGCGGTCCGACGTCGCGGCGGCGGGCAAGCTGACGATCGTCGCCGGCGGCCCGGCCGAGGCGATCGACCGCCTTCAGCCGATTTTCGACGTCATCGGCCAGAAAACGTGGCGGATCGGTTCGCTGCCGCAGCAGGCGAACGTGATGAAGCTGGCGGCGAACTTCATGCTGGCCGCCGCCGTCGAGACGCTCGGCGAGGCGGCGACGCTGGTGACCGGGCACGGCGTTGCGATGCAGGATTTCCTCGACGTGATCACAAGCGGTCTTTTCCCAGGCCCGGTATATCAGGGCTACGGCAAGTTGATCGCGGAGCAGCGCTACGAGCCGGCGCTGTTCAAGGCGCGCCTTGGGCTGAAGGACGTGCGTCTTGCATTGGCCGCCGCCGACGCGGTGACGACGCCGCTGCCGATTGCGAGCGTCGTGCGCGACAGCCTGCTGGAAGCGGTGGCTCACGGGGACGGCGAGAAAGACTTCGCGGTGCTGGGCGAGGTGGCGGCGCGGCGGGCAGGGCGCTGAATCTCCGCGCGTGGGCGGTGTCGCGCGAAGGCGAGTCCGCAAGGCGTGGCGATTTCTGTATTCCGGCGCTGAGCCGCCGCGGGCTGCCGTTGTAAGTCAAGTAGCACTGCTGCGCCGCGGATCCGCGTGAGCGGGCATAATAGCCGCCCGATCTTTTTTTCGCGTCGATTCTCATGAGTCTGCATACCTGGTGGCTGTTCGCCGCCACCGTCTTCGTCGTTTCCGCGATTCCTGGCCCGAACATGCTGCTGGTCATGACTCACGGCGCCCGGCACGGCCTGCGCCGCTCCAGCGCGACCATGGCCGGGTGTCTGTCGGCGCTGGTTCTGATGCTGGCGGTGTCGGCGGCAGGCCTTGGCGTGTTTCTCGAAGCATGGCCGGCGATGTTCAACGCGTTGCGCATGATCGGCGCCGCGTACCTCGTCTATCTGGGCATCAAGGCATGGCGTGCGCCGGCCGACGAAGCCGCCGCCGGCGAAGCAGACGAACTGGCCGCAAAACCCGCGCGTTCGCGCGCCGCGCTGTTTCGCAATGGCTTCCTCGTGGCCGGCAGCAACCCGAAGGCGATTCTGTTCGCCGCCGCGCTGCTGCCGCAATTCATCGACGCCGCGCAGCCGAAGCTGGCGCAGTTCGGCGTCCTCGTCGCCACGTTCGCGGTCATCGAGGTGAGCTGGTATCTCGTGTACGCCGGATTCGGCACGCGGATCGGCGCCAAATTGAAGAGCCGCAGCGTCGCGAAGATGTTCAATCGTCTGACGGGCGGGGTGTTTGTTGGCTTCGGCGCGATGATGGCGCTAGTGCGCCACTAGGCGGGCGCTTGGCGCCGTCATCAATCCGACCAGTAAAGTGTTGCGTGTAAGCAACGATGAGGGTCAACCCTAATTTGAATGTTGCGCCGCACCAAACCGCTTGCTATAGTTCGTCTTGTCTCCTCCATGTCTCCTCTGATATGGATTCAGCCCGCCAACTTAGGCGGGCTTTTTTTTACCCTGAATTTCGCGTTTCGCCCGGAATCCCGAACGACAAAGCCGGCTGGCCCCCTGGAAGGGCCGCCGGCTTTGTCACGTCTGCGTCGAACCTAGAACTTATACGAGACGGCCAGGAACGAAATGATCGGATCCGCTTTCAGCTCCGCCTTGGAGACACCCAGTTCCGTGCCGTCCGCCGCCTTGACGATGACCGACGAGGTCGTCTTCAGCGGGATGTACGTGACCGACGCCACCATGCCCCAGTGATCGGTGATGTTGTACGACAGACCCGCATTGAACACCGGCTGCCATGACGACGAAGCCTTCGCCGATACCTGCGTCTGCCCGGGCTTGCCCGCGCCGGCGGCTAGCACCGCGCCGAGGTTGTTCTGCGTCGACTGCACGAAGTTCGGGCTCAGCTGGACATCGGAGAACCAGTTGTACGACACGCCGATGCCGACGAACGGCCTGAACTTCGCGGTCGGCGCATTGAAGTAGTACTGGAACAGCAGCGCCGGGCTCCATTGACGCACGCTCTTCACGATCGGATTGGTCTGCGGATCGCCGAGATTCTGCTGGCCGAGCGCGCCCGCCGGTCCCGGCGGCTTGATGGTGCCGTGTCCATAGATCTTAAAGACCGGCGGTACGCCCGCCACCGTCGTCACCGCGATGTGGTCGGTGAGGTAATGACTGAACACGAGGCCGGCGGTGTCGGCTTTGGTAGTCGACAAGCCTGTGCCGGCCGACGTGAACGAGCTCGGCAGACGCAACGGCGTATTGATCGGCGTCGGCGCGACGTTGGTGGTCAGCGGCGTGCTCGAATCCTGCGGCATGACGTGAAACCAGCCGAGTACGGCGACGTTGTCGCCCGCATGCTGGGCGTGAGCACTGGCGGACAGGCAAGCGGCCAGTACCGCGAGATAGATTTTTTTCATGTTGTTCCCCCTCCTGATGCGCGCGCGCCTGGAAAGGCGCGTGGCGGCTACCCGGCTGCCCGGCCGTTGCGCTGAATACTCTGTGGGCGCTGGCTGCCGCGTCGTTGCCGGACGCAGCAGCCGGGACGCAAACGCCCTCGTTGCGTGCAGGCGGCGCGTGCTTCGCCCGTTACTGGACGAAGGCGCCGATCGTGAAGTACGGCGAGGCCGCGTTGGTCAGGTCGAGGTAGCCGAACACGCCGCCCGTGAAGATCATCTTTCCGGTCGGCGTGGTGCCCGTCGAGGCGCCCACATGGGTCGTCGTCACCACGCCCGGCACGGTTTGCGTGAAGCTCAGATCCAGCGCCGTCGCAAGCGAAGCCTGCGACGGATTGAACGGATCGAGCAGCGTGGCCTGCGTGCCTTCGAATGCGGTGGTGCGGTAGTCGAACTGGCTATCCACGCCGATGTACTCGCCGTTCTGCGAGTTCAGCGCGATCGCGTTTTGCGGCGCCAGGATCGAGATGCCCGATTCGTCGTCCGCGTACGGTCCCAGCTCGCCGTTCTGCGGCACGGTGACCGACGAGTTCGCTGCGCCGGCGCGAACCAGGATCGGCACCAGCTGGTTGCGCAGCTTGCCGACGATCATGTAGCCCCTGGCTTTCGGCGTAGTGGCGAGCGTCGGTTTGGCCTGGCCCTGGAAGTTGTTGGTCTGGAACGCGCCGCTGCCGTCGGACGCCTGCACGAGGTTCGTGCCCGGCTGCTGACACTTGCCCGCGTTGACCCCGGAGTTGTCGCACTCGCTCCACGTGCCGTCCGCGTTGATCGTGATCTTCGAATCGACCGCGACCGGCGCGAAGTTTTGCGACGGAACCTGGTGATAGCCGAGCTGGTTGTAGGTGCCCGCCACATTCGCGATGTTTGTTTCAATCGACGAGAAGCCGATGAACGGGTAGTACGGGAACTTGGTATCGGGTACCGCGCCCACGCCGAGAATCCCGCCGAACGAGATTTCCGCGCCCGGAATCGTGCCGCCCGCGACGCCTTCGCCAACGAAAATCCGTGCCGGACGGTTCGGATCGAGACTCGCGCCGTTCAGCCGGAAAGCGCACTGATTGAGCTTGTTCGTCGGCAGCAAGGTTTCCTGCGTCAGCGTGCCGCTTGCAGTCTGACCGGCGCGCGTTGGCACGACGGTGCCGGGGGTCGCCGGAATCGGCGATTCGATGTAGCTGACTTGCCAGGTCATCCTGGTCGTATCGAGTTGCAGCTTGACCAGTTCGCCGTCGCCGCCGCCGCCCGTGAACACCGTGCCGTAGTCGAGCGAAGCAGGACACAGGCGAACTTCAGTCACCGGTCCGTCACCGCCGCCACCACCACCGCCGCACGCCCCCAGCAACGGTGCCGCAAGAGCGAGCACCGAAAGGAATCTCCAATTCATACCGCCTCCAGAATTTTCTCGTTGTGTGTGGCTGGCTCCCAGTCCAGCCACCTCTCTTGCTCTAGTTATTTCTCGTACTGCCAACTGCTGTCTGGCCGTCCCTTATTTGCTGATCTGCGCTCCGACGCCGAAGTACGGTGCGCCGGCAGCGGAGCCATTGAGTTGCGAGGTCGGCGCCACGCCGCCATTCATCGTGTCCTGAATGGCGATCGCGTACAGGCCGCCGGAGGCAATCGCCAAACCGGTCTTGCCGTTCTTGTCCTGCACGCCGACCAGCCCCGGGCTCGGCAGGCCGTAGCCCAAACCGAAACCGTCTTCCGTCGTGGAGGTCGTCGGGTTGATGAAGGTGCCCACGCCGCCCTGGATCAACGTCGCGGTGTACTTGAAGTTCGAGTCCGCGCCGACATAGCCGCCGTCGAAACCGCCGGATGCGAGCGGAGTGGCGGTGGCGAGCATGGCGATGCCGGATTCGTCGTCGACCTTGGCGTCGAGATGCGACGGCGCCGTGCCAAGATTCACTGAGCCCGTGCGGATGACGAGCGGCACCGTCGCACCGTTGATCTGACCGAGAATCATGTGTGCCTGAGCCGACTTGCCGCTCGGCTGATTGAACGGCGGCAGCTTCAGTTGCGCACCGATCTGCGGCGCCTGCTGGCTGTCGAAGTAGCCGCTGCTGTTGACGGTCCACGCCGTACCGGTCGTCAGGCATCCGCTCGTACTCGGGTTGAACGCGGCGTTGGCCTGATTGGAGCCGGTGCAGTTGCCGCTTGCATCGAAGGTTTCAACCGTGTTGGTGGCCGTTGCCGCGTAAGAGCCCGAGGGCACGATGTGGTAGAGCAGGCCGTTGTAGGTGCCAGCCAGCTTGGTGAGGTCCGTCGTCGTGCTGGCAAAGCCGAGGAACGGATAGAAGTCGAAATGACGCTTGGGCACGGCGCCGATGTTCTGCAGGCCCGGCAACGGAGCAATGGTCAGCCCGGCGTACTCGACCGTCGCGCCAGGAATGCCGCCGCCCGCTACGCCCAGGCCGACCAGGATCATCGGCGGGTTCGGGTTGTTGACGAAGTCGGGCGTCGTGTAAGTCGTGCCGTCGGCAGCCGCGGTGCCGGTGCCTTTGCCGAGGATGAACGCGCAACGTGTCTGCTCCGCGGTCGGCAGCGTGCCGGTCGGCGGGTGAATCACCGCGCCGGTGATCTGCGTGCCTTCACGCGTCACCGTGACGTCGGCGCTGGTCAACGGGATCGGCGACTTGAGCCACTTCAGCGTGTAGGTCATCGCGGTGGCGTCGATATTCAGTTGCACCACTTCGCCGCTGCCTGCGCCGCCGAGGAACGTGGTCTTGACGATGTCCGCATTGGCCGGACACAGCGCGGCTGCGCCCGCGCCTTGAGCCGGCGGACCCTGGACGCCGCAGCTCGAACCCGAGCACTGCGGCGCACTGATCGCGCTGGGATTGTCGGCTTTGCCGCCGCCGCAAGCGATGAGAAATGGGACCGTGGCAATGGCCGTTGTCAAGCCTCGAATAATGGCAAGCGACATCCTGCTGTCTCCCTTCATGTAATTGTGCGAAGTAATTTCGCTGCGCAGTTAATGCCTGTCAATTGAAAGAACCGTCTAAAAAGACTGATTCAAACAGCGCTTTTTTTGCGGGATGCATGCTGGATGGATGCTGGCGGGCCTTTTAAACAAAAAGGAATTTTTGCTGGGACAGCGGTACCGTTGCTTCGCCGCACAGGCTTACCAGGCAAGCGAAACAGCAAAAAGGCTCTATCATCTTCGAACGATCGTTCGCGAAAAAATCAGGAGTTTCCCCAGGCGGAAAACTATGCTGTGTGAGTCGATCTCGGGAACGATTTACCGACTCGATGATGAATAGTCCGATTTTTGTTTTAAAAGAAATACGGGCTGCTACCGATTAACTGAGAAAGAAGGATTTGATGTGCGGGTTTTAAAACAGAAAAGCCGGTCTGCAAAGACCGGCTTTTCTCTGGATTAACGGCCAATGCCGTCTCGATCGCGGACGTATTAGCGTTTCAATCCGCTTTCTTCGGCGGCGCCGATCGCGAGGTTCATGCACTGGATCGCCGCGCCCGATGCGCCTTTGCCCAGGTTATCCAGACGCGCGACAGTCACGAAGCGCTCCTCGTTGCCGAACACGAACAGGTCGACACGATTGGTGTCGTTGTTCGCCTGCACGTCGAAGAAGCCGCCGTCGAGGTTTGCGTCTGCATCGAACGAGGCGACGTTCACGAACGCCTCGCCCGCGTAGTATTCGGCGAACAGCGCCTGCACGTCTTGCGGCGCCGTCTTCTTGGCCAACTGGTTCGGCGAGAAGAAGGTGGTGACCGCCAGACCCTTGTAGAAGTCGCCGATGATCGGCGTGAACACCGGTGCCGACTTCAGGCCCGTATGTGCCGCCATTTCCGGCAGATGCTTGTGCGTGAGGCCGAGCGCGTACGGACGCGGGCTCTTGAGCCTGGCGTTGCCGCCGGCTTCGTAGTCGGCAATCATCTTCTTGCCGCCGCCGCTGTAGCCGGTGATCGAGTACGCATGCGCGGCGAAGTCCGGCGCCACGACGCCTGCGTCGACGAGCGGACGCATCGCCAGCACGAAGGCCGACGCGTGACAGCCCGGCACGGCGATGCGTTTCGCGGTGCGCAGACGCTCGCGCTGCGAGCGCGCCAGTTCAGGCAGACCGTAAGCCCAGTCGGCGGCAGTGCGGAAGGCCGTGCTGGCGTCGATCAGCACGGTACGATCGTTGTCCACCAGCGAGGCCGATTCGCGCGAGGCGACATCCGGTAGGCACAGGAACGTGACGTCCGATGCGTTGATGAGACGATGGCGCTCGTCGAGGTCTTTGCGCTTCGCTTCTTCGATACGCAGAATCTCCACGTCGGCGCGTTGCGACAGGTATTCGAAAATCTTCAGGCCGGTCGTGCCTTCCTGTCCGTCGACAAAAACTTTCGTGCTCATCTCGATCTCACTGGCTGCTTGGCTGGAAACGGGGCGCGACACCGCGCCGGAACGCTATTTTAAGACGTGATGGCGGTGGTCGTACTGATCGGGGCGCAAAAGGGGTGAAAAATGGGGTGAAAAAACGACGATGTGCGCCAAAAATGATATCGGCGCGACCGGTTATGCGGCAGATGCAAGCCGATACAGGCGGGTTCGGAGCAGATTGACGAGCGGCCGAGTGCGGTTGCACCGCGCGCCTGTCGATGCGCGCGCCGAACATCCGTGCCGTTTCCAGATCGCCCGCGGCCGGCGCTATCGCCCGTAATTGACCACCATCCGCGCACTGCCGAGCGTCGCGGTGCTGATCTCGTGATCGAACATCAGCGCCGGGCGGCCCTGCCCGAGCCGCAGGTCGGCGGTGCTCAGCGCATAAACGGTGATCACATAGCGATGTGGTTTACCGGGTGGCGGGCAGGGGCCGCCGTAGCCGTCGACGTCGAAATCGTTGCGCGCTTCGACCGCACCGAGTTTCTTGAGGTAGCCCGACGAGCTGGCGTTCTCCGGCAAGCGGTCGACGGTGGCCGGAATGCCAGCGACCGCCCAATGCCACCAGCCGCGGCCGGGCGCATCCGGGTCGAACAGGGTGACCGCGAAGCTGCGCGCGCCGGCCGGCGCGTCGTGCCAGGTCAGTTGCGGCGAGCGGTTGCCGCCTTTGCAGTCGTCCTGATTGAAGACTTGCGCGGCATCCACCGTCCCGCCTGCATGGAAGCTGGCGCTGGTGAGCGCGAATGTGCCTTCGGCGAGCGCGTGAGGGCCCTGCGCCGCCAGTAGCGCAAGACTCAGCATTGCGCAGGTGAAGGACGGCAGGCGGCGGTAGGTTGAGGCAAGCGAAACAACCAGGCAACGCGAGCGCATGTGCCGGTTCTCCTGTCAGGGCGCGAGGCGGTTGTCCTCGCGATGATTATTGTCCCTATTTTGTGCCCCAAGATCGAATCAAGTCTAACATTAGCTTGATTGGCCATTCGTCAGCCCAGTTGGCGGGCTTGGTTGGGGGCGAAATCGGCTATAGTCGGAGGAATATTCTGCGTGGGCAAAAGACTGCGCACTCGAATAGTTTGAGTACACAGAATAGAAAGGGATGGCAGAAGTTTTGGAGAGCGGTTTATCAGTCGAGGGAAGGGCAATGCAAGATCCAGTCAGGGTCGTGGTGGCCGACGACCATCCGGTGATTCTGTTCGGCGCCGAACAGGCTTTGCTCAAGTTTCCAGGCCTTCAGGTGGTCGCGCGAGCGCGCCAGTCAACCGAGTTAATGAAGGTGCTGCGGACGGTTGCGTGCGATGTACTCGTTACGGATCTGGCGATGCCAGGCGGCCAATACGGCGACGGTTTGCCGTTGATCGGCTATTTGCGCCGCAATTTTCCCGGCCTTCCCATCGTCGTGCTGACGATGCTGGAAAACGCCGCGTTGCTCAAGCGGCTGAGCGAACTCGGCGTCACCTCGGTCGTCAACAAATCGGACGATCTGAGCCATATCGGCCTCGCGGTGCAGCACGTCAGCCGCAACCTCGAATACATGAGCCCGTCGGTCAAGGCGTCGCTCGATACGCTGCGCATGAATGCCGGCGGCAAGAGCGACGACGCGATGCTGTCGAGGCGTGAACTCGAGGTCGTGCGCCTGTTCGTGTCCGGCATGATGATCAAGGAAATCTCGGAACAGCTCAATCGCAGCATCAAGACGATCAGCACGCAGAAGAACACCGCGATGCGCAAGCTCGGCATCGACCGCGATTCGGAGTTGTTCCAGTACGCGCAGAGCAACGGCTTGCTGAATCTGTCGTCGCATTCGGCGGGCGATACCGGCGCCGCGTCTTAGCCGCGATGCGCTAGTTCGCCCGCCCGGGCGAACTCAATGAAAAAGGCCGCCTGTCGACAAGACAGGCGGCCTTTCTTGTTTCAGCCGCCTCGAGCGGCGACGCTGCGCCTACTGCGGCGTCGAGGTTGCGCCGCCGTGCGCTGCCGACCATTCGGCCGGTGCGTGGAGGAATTTCTCCACTTCGTCGAGCGTCTTGGTGTCGAAGTAGCCCGCTTGCTTGGCGACGCGCAACACGTCCCACCACGTGGCAAGCGCGTGCAGATCGACGTCGATGTCTTTCAGCACCGACACGCTTTCCTTGAAGATGTTGTAGTGGAACAGCACGAAGCAGTGGTTCACCGTGGCGCCGGCCGTGCGCAGCGCGTTGATGAAGTTGATCTTGCTGCGGCTGTCGGTGGTCAGGTCTTCGACCAGCAGCACGCGTTGGCCTTCGGTCAGCAGACCTTCGATCTGCGCGTTGCGGCCGAAACCCTTCGGCTTCTTGCGCACGTATTGCATCGGCACCATCAGGCGGTCGGACAGCCATGCCGCGAACGGAATGCCGGCGGTTTCGCCACCGGCGACCGCGTCGATCTGCTCATAGCCGACGTCGCGCAGGAGGGTGGTTTCGGCCATTTCCATCAGGCCGCGACGTACGCGCGGATACGAGATCAGCTTGCGGCAGTCGATATAAACCGGGCTCGCCCAGCCGGACGTGAAAATGTACGGTTTCTCCGCGTTGAAGTGCACTGCTTGCACTTCCAGCAGCATCCTGGCGGTGGTGTCGGAGATCGTCTGGCGATCGAAGCCTGTCATGGGCGGATCCTTGGGTGTGAGCGGGGGAAGGCGGGCGCGCGGCCCGGTGGCGCAGCAAGCGGGGTATGCCGCGCCGTTGTGAGCGAAATGCCGGGCGGAATACGCAGCCGGTCAGTGGAGTGCAGGCCGGTGTTTGCTGCGCGCGTAGCCCGACATTTTACCCGAATTGGGCTCTTCCGAGGAAGCCGTAGTGCTTACCGGCGGCGAACGGCGGCCATGACGGTTCCGCCGGGAGGGTCTTTCGGGCTTCGTTTGGACCCGCTTTTTGGCTTGCTTGTGAGCGGCTTGGGCGGCCTTTACACTCACGCGAATTTCCCGGGCGTTCGCGCATCTTTGGCGCCCCTCGACCTACGGATCGCTTTCAATGACCCCCGCTTCCTCTGCTGCCGACACCCTTGCACCCGCTAAACCCGGCTATGCCGGCCGGGCACTAATCGCCTCGGTGCTCGGCTACGCGATGGACGGCTTCGACCTGCTGATCCTCGGTTTCATGCTGCCGGTGATTGCCGCCGATCTGCATCTGTCGTCTGCGCAGGCCGGTTCGCTTGTCACGTGGACGCTGATCGGCGCGGTGGCCGGCGGGTTGATCTTCGGCGTGCTGAGCGACTATTTCGGCCGCGTGCGCATGCTCACATGGACCATCCTGATCTTTGCCGTGTTCACCGGCTTGTGCGCGGTGGCGCAAGGCTATGCCGACCTGCTGACCTATCGGACCATTGCCGGCATTGGTCTGGGCGGCGAGTTCGGTATCGGTATGACGCTGGTGGCCGAAGCGTGGCCGGCTTCGCAGCGGGCGCGCGTGTCGTCGTATGTCGGGCTTGGCTGGCAACTCGGCGTGCTGGCGGCTGCGCTGCTCACCCCGCTGCTGTTGCCGATGATCGGCTGGCGCGGCATGTTCGCGCTCGGGTTGTTGCCCGCAGTGGTGTCGTTTTTCGTGCGACGGCGTGTTGAGGAGCCGGCGCTGTTCGCCGAACGCGTGGCGCGCGGCATGCGCAAGCTGCCGCTGAAGTTGCTGGTGGCCGACGCGCGCACTGCACGCACGAGCATCGGCGTGGCGATTCTCTGTTCGGTGCAGAACTTCGGCTATTACGGTCTGATGATCTGGCTGCCGAGCTATTTGTCGAAGACCTTCGGCTATTCGCTGACCAAATCCGGGCTGTGGACCGCCGCGACGGTTCTCGGCATGGCGTGCGGCATCTGGCTGTTCGGCATCGCCGCCGACCGCTTCGGCCGCAAGCCGGCGTTCCTGGTCTACCAGGCGGGCGCCGTCGTGATGGTGTTCGTCTACGCCCATCTGACGATGCCGATGGCGCTGCTGATCGGCGGCGCAGCAATGGGCGTGTTCGTCAACGGGATGATCGGCGGCTATGGCGCGCTGATCTCCGAGCTTTATCCGACCGATGCGCGCGCCACCGCGCAGAACGTGCTGTTCAACGTCGGACGGGCGGTCGGCGGCTTCGGGCCGGTCGCGGTGGGCGCGTTGGCCGCACGCTATTCGTTCGGCGCGGCGCTCGGGTTGCTCGCGTCGATCTATCTGCTCGACATCTTCGCCACGCTGTTTCTGATCCCCGAACGACGCGGCGCCGCGCTCGAATGACGCATCCGCGGCAGCGTGCAAAACGCGCCCCGGATGCGGCGCTGCAGCATGGCAGCGCCCTGTTTCGCCGATGGTGAGCCGCGTTAACCAGTCAGTGCATCGACGCATTCGGGGTGTACACTAACCGACCCGCGTAGCACTCCGCACCGTCTTGTCCTCCGCCGAGGTTCGACGCCGCGCCCAACCGGCGCATGCGAAAACCGCCGCCGTCGATTATCCATTCGATAGAGGCAAGCGACGCCTACGGTGCAGTGTGCCGGGCCCAATTTCTTACGTCTCGCAGGCCAAAAAATGGACGAACAACTTAAGCAAAGCGCTCTCGCATACCACCAGAATCCGAAACCCGGCAAGATTTCGGTCACGCCCACCAAGCCGCTGTCGAACCAGCTCGACTTGTCGCTGGCTTACTCGCCGGGCGTCGCCGCGGCCTGTATGGCGATCTACGACGAACCGCTCGACGCGCAGAAGTACACCTCGCGCGGCAACCTCGTCGGCGTGATCACGAACGGCACGGCCGTGCTGGGTCTTGGCAACATCGGCCCGCTCGCCGCGAAGCCGGTGATGGAAGGCAAGGGCTGCCTCTTCAAGAAGTTCGCGGGCATCGACGTGTTCGACATCGAACTCTCCGAGTCCGATCCGGACAAGCTGGTCGAAGCGATCGCGATGCTCGAACCCACGCTGGGCGGCATCAACCTCGAAGACATCAAAGCGCCGGAATGCTTCTACATCGAGAAGAAGCTGCGCGAGCGCATGAAGATTCCGGTCTTCCACGACGATCAGCACGGCACCGCGATCATCGCGTCGGCGGCGATTCTGAACGGCCTGAAAGTGGTCGGCAAGAAGCTCGACGAAGTGAAGCTGGTGTGTTCGGGCGCGGGCGCCGCGGCGATCGCGTGTCTGGATCTGCTGGTGAACCTGGGTCTGTCGAAGAAGAACATTCTCGTCGCCGATTCGAAGGGCGTGATCTACGAAGGCCGCGGCAATCTGGATCCGTCGAAGGAACGTTATGCGGCGAACACCGAAGCGCGCACGCTGGCTGACGCGATTCGCGGCGCCGACGTGTTCCTCGGCTGCTCGAGCGCCGGCGTGCTGAAGCCGGAAATGGTCGCCGAAATGGGCACGCGGCCGCTGATTCTCGCGCTGGCCAATCCGGAGCCGGAAATCCGCCCGGAAGAAGCGAAGAAGGTGCGCCCGGACTGCATCATCGCGACTGGCCGTTCGGACTACCCGAACCAGGTCAACAACGTGCTGTGCTTCCCGTTCATCTTCCGCGGTGCGCTGGATGTCGGCGCGACCACGATCACGGAAGAAATGAAGCTCGCGTGCGTGCGCGCGATCGCCGAGCTGGCCGAAGAAACCGATCAGGGCGATGAAGTCGCCAAGGCCTACGAAGGCCACTCGCTCGAATTCGGTCCTGAGTACCTGATTCCGAAGCCGTTCGATCCGCGTCTGATCATCAAGATCGCGCCGGCTGTCGCGCAAGCCGCGATGGACTCGGGCGTCGCGACCCGTCCGATCAAGGACATGGGCGCGTACCGCGAAGAGCTCGGCACGACCGTGTACCGCACCGGCATGGTGATGCGTCCGGTGTTCGCCGCGGCGAAGTCGGAGCCGGCGCGAATCGTGTTCGCCGAAGGCGAAGACGAGCGCGTGCTGCGCGCCGCGCAATTCGTGCTGCTGGAAAAGATCGCCAGGCCGATTCTGGTCGGCCGCCCGTCGGTGATCGAGATGCGTCTGAAGAAGATGGGCTCGAAGCTCAAGTGCGGCGAAGACTTCGAAATCGTCGATCCGGAAGACGATCCGCGCTATCAGCAATGCTGGCAGGCGTACCACGAACTCGGCGCGCGTGAAGGTGTGACGCCGGACGTCGCGAAGGCCGCGATGCGCAAGTTCAACACGCTGATCGGCGCGATCCTCGTGCGCCTCGGCGAAGCGGACGGCATGATCTGCGGGATGATCGGCCAGTACCACACGCATCTGAAGTTCATCGAGCAGGTGCTCGGCAAGGCGGACAACGTGGAGAACTTCGCCGCGATGAATCTGCTGATGCTGCCGGGCCGGAACCTGTTCATCTGCGATACGTACGTGAATGAGACGCCGACTGCCGAACAGCTCGCCGACATGACGATGCTGGCTTCGCGCGAGATCGAGAAGTTCGGCATTACGCCGAAGGTCGCGTTGCTGTCGAATTCGAACTTCGGCAGTGCGCCGTCTTCGTCGTCGCAACGCATGACGGCGGCGCGCAAGCTGATCGTCGAACGTGCGCCTTCGCTCGAAATCGACGGTGAAATGCACGGCGATGCGGCGTTGTCGGAAGTGGTCCGCAAGGCGGCGTTCCCGGGCACCACGTTGACCGGCGAAGCGAACCTGCTGATCATGCCGAACGTCGAAGCGGCGAATATCGCTTACAACCTGCTGAAGATGGTCGGCGGCGAAGGCGTGACGGTCGGTCCGTTCCTGCTGGGCGCGGAAAAGCCGGTGCATGTCCTGACGCCGGCAGCGACCGTGCGCCGGATCATCAACATGACGGCAGTGGCCTCGGCCAACGCACGCAAGCGGGTGAACGCGCAGTAATGCGGATGGGTTGAAGGTTGAAGCGGCGCCGCATTGCGGCACCTGCTGCCAGCCAATGAAAACGCCACGGAAGTGATTCCGTGGCGTTTTTTATTGGCGAATTCTTGTCGAAACAGGCGAAAAAGGCGGCTGTCCGCGAGGACAGCCGCCTTTTTCCGTTTCAGGCCGATGCAACCGATCAAGCCGGTCCGATCCGGCGGACCCGATCAAGCCGCGTGCTGAGCCTTTCCTGCCTCCGGCGAGCGCCAGCGCGTCAGCAACTCGTTCCACTTGACCCGCACACCCTTCAGGTTGTTTTCCTTCACGTGACCGTAGCCGCGGATACCGTCCGGCAGATTCGCCAGTTCGATCGCCAGTTCACGTTTTTGCGCCGTCAGACCGCCGATCAGTTCGCGCACCAGTGCCTCGTATTCGACGATCAACGCACGCTCGGTGCGACGTTCTTCCGTCTTGCCGAACACATCGAATGCGGTGCCGCGCAGGAACTTCAGCCTGGCCAGCACGTGCATGGCGCTGAACATCCACGGTCCGTACTTCTTCTTGATCAGGTGACCCTGAGCGTCCTTCTTTGAGAACGTCGGCGGCGCGAGGTGGAGGTGCAGCTTCCAGTCGCCTTCGAAAGTGGTCTTCAGCTTTTCGATGAACGCCGGGTCGCTATACAGGCGTGCGACTTCATACTCGTCCTTGTACGCCATCAGCTTGTGCAGGTTCTTCGCGACGGCTTCAGTCAACGGCAACTGGCCGTCGATCGGATCGAGCGCCGATTCCGCCGCACGCATTTGCGACACCAACGCGCGATACCGGTCAGCGTACGCCGCGTTTTGCCATGCGGCGAGGTAGTCGGCGCGCTTGTCGATCAGCGTGTCGAGCGCCTTCGGCGTATGCAGCGAGATGATCTTGCTGCTCGCCGTTTCCTCGGCGCCACCGCGTCCTTGCGACTGCGCGAGCTTGCGCACGGCGGCCAGATCGTGCGCGGCGCGACGGCCCCATTCGAATGCCGCGCGATTCTTCTCGACCTGCACATTGTTCAGTTCGATCGCCCGCATCAGCGATTGATACGTCAGCGGTACCCAGCCACGCTGCCATGCATAGCCGAGCACGAACGGGTTCGTATAGATCGCGTCGCCGAGCAGCGCGACGGCGAAGTGATTCGCGTCGACCGTATCGACAGCATCGTCGCCGGCGCCGGCGCGCACATCCGCTTCCGTGCTGCTGCCCGGGAAGCGCCAGTTCGGGTTCTTGATGAGCTCGGCCGTCGGCGTGTGTGCGCTATTCAGCACGACGCGCGTGCGGCCCACTTGCATCCGCGAGACGCATTCGTCGCTGGCGGTGACGATTGCGTCGCAGCCGATCACGAGGCTCGCTTCGCCCATCGCGATGCGCGTCGCGTGGATATCCGCCGGCTGGTTAGCGATCTGCACGTGGCTCATCACGGCGCCGCCTTTTTGCGCGAGGCCGGTAACGTCGAGTACCGTGACGCCCTTGTTCTCCAGATGCGCGGCCATGCCCAGCAGCGCACCGATCGTCACGACGCCCGTGCCGCCGACACCCGTCACCAGCACCCCGTAAGGGCGTTCGATCGACGGCAGCTCGGGTTCCGGCACCGGCGGCATCGCGTCGCCAACAATGCCGGACGCCGCCTTCGGCTTGCGCAGTTGGCCGCCTTCCACCGACACGAAGCTCGGGCAAAACCCGTTGACGCACGAGAAGTCTTTGTTGCAGGTCGATTGATTGATCTGGCGCTTGGTGCCGTACTCGGTATCTAAAGGCTCGACCGACAGACAATTCGACTTGACCGAGCAATCGCCGCAGCCTTCGCACACGGCCTCGTTGATCACCACGCGGCGCGCCGGATCCGGATACGTGCCGCGTTTCCTGCGGCGGCGCTTTTCAGTCGCGCAGGTCTGGTCGTAAATCAGGATCGTGGTGCCGGAAATCTCGCGAAGCTGGCGCTGTACCTCATCGAGCTTGTCGCGATGATGAATATCGATGCCGGGCGCGAGGCCGACGTTCGCCGAGTACTTCCCCGGTTCATCGGTGACGATCACAATCTTCGTCGCGCCTTCGGCGGCAAGTTGATGCGTGATTTGCGGCACGGTCAGCACGCCGTCGACCGGCTGGCCGCCGGTCATGGCGACCGCGTCGTTATAGAGAATCTTGTAGGTGATGTTCGCCTTCGACGCGATCGCCGCGCGAATCGCGAGCAGGCCCGAGTGGAAATAGGTGCCGTCGCCGAGGTTGGCGAACACATGCTTGTCGTTGGTGAACGGCGCCTGCCCGATCCACGCGACGCCTTCGCCGCCCATCTGGCTGAAGGTGCTGGTGCTGCGGTCCATCCACACGGTCATGTAGTGACAGCCGATGCCGGCCATCGCGCGCGAGCCTGCCGGCACATTGGTCGACGTGTTGTGCGGGCAGCCCGAGCAGAACCACGGTTTGCGCTCGGCTTCGACGCGCGGGCGCGCCAGCGCTTTTTCCTTCGCTTCGATCACGGCGATGCGCATGGCGATGCGAGCGCGCACGTCTGACGGCAGATCGAACTTGTCGAGCCGCGTGGCGATTGCCTTGGCGATGATCGCCGGCGACAGCTCGTAATGCGCCGGCAGCAGCCAGTTGCCCATCGGCACGGACCATTCGCCGCCTGCGCCGTCTTTCTCGTCGAACTTGCCGAACACCCGCGGACGCTGCGTGTCCGGCCAGTTGTACAGTTCTTCCTTGATCGCGTACTCGAGAATCTGGCGCTTCTCTTCGACCACCAGAATTTCGTCGAGACCGCGCGCGAAGGTGTGCGCGCCTTGCGCTTCGAGCGGCCATACGCAGCCGACCTTGTACAGACGGATGCCGATACGCGCACAGGTTTCGTCGTCGAGACCGAGATCGGTCAGCGCCTGGCGGACGTCGAGATAGGCTTTGCCGCCCGTCATGATGCCGAAACGCGCATGCGGCGAATCGATTTCGATGCGGTCAAGCTTGTTCGCGCGCACGTAAGCGAGCGCCGCGTACCACTTGTAGTCCAGCAGACGCGCTTCCTGGACCAGCGGCGGATCCGGCCAGCGGATATTCAGGCCGCCTTCGGGCATCGCGAAGTCGTCCGGCAAAATGATTTTGGTGCGTTGCGGATCGATATCGACCGAGGCTGACGACTCGACCACGTCGGTCACGCACTTCATCGCGACCCACAGGCCGGAATAGCGGCTCATTGCCCAGCCGTGCAGGCCGAAGTCGAGGTATTCCTGCACGTTCGACGGGAACAGCACCGGCAAACCGCACGCCTTGAAGATGTGTTCGGACTGGTGCGCGAGTGTCGAGGATTTGGCCGCGTGGTCGTCGCCCGCCAGGACGAGAACACCGCCATGCTGCGATGAGCCGGCCGAGTTGCCGTGCTTGAAAACGTCGCCGCTGCGGTCGACGCCCGGACCTTTGCCGTACCACATCGAGAACACGCCGTCGTACTTGGCGCTCGGGTACAGGTTGACCTGCTGCGACCCCCACACGGCGGTTGCCGCGAGGTCTTCATTGACGCCGGGCTGGAACACGACCTGGTGTGCGGCGAGGTGCTGCTTCGCTTTCCACAACGACTGGTCGAGTCCGCCGAGCGGCGATCCGCGATAGCCGGAGATGAAGCCGGCGGTATTGAGTCCGGCGGCCCGGTCGCGTTCCTGCTGCAACATCGGCAGGCGCACTAGCGCCTGGATGCCGCTCATGTAGGCGCGGCCGCGTTCGAGGGTGTATTTGTCGTCGAGCGTGACGGAAGACAACGCGGCTTCGAGCGAGGCTCGCTGACCTGCGTCTAGCGGGGCATTCATTATGTTTACTCCTCCACCCAGTTTGGGATCGCCAAAACTTTCTTGGGCCGCGGCATCTTGTGAATGCGTCGGGCCAGGGTCGCCATATTGACGTGTTTTAAGTGATGGTAGCACTGGTGAAAACCCGCCACTTCGCGCCAAAAATGCGGCGGCGCGGCGTGATTTGCGAGGAATCGCGCCGGGTTGCAGCCAACGGCCGGCGGCGTGCGTCATGCCGCTGTAACAAGCTGTAAAACCTTCAAAACTGCGGAACCGAGGTGGAAATGTCTGTCTAACCCCGCACCTGTGAGCAATGTCCGCGCAACGCTCCACATTCGGTGAAGCTTCGCGACAGCAGGGCAGTCAGAAAAGGAGTACGCATGAACACCAGACATATCCAGACGTTCCTGATGGTCTCAGCCGCATTCTTCGCAATGAGCGCACCGGCGCGCTCGGGCAGCGCAGGGACGCTGTCGTCGAACGCAGTCACCCGCACGGCTCAAGTCGCGCCGGCGCGCATTGCGGTGGAGCGGCTCACGCGATCCAGGCTGGCCGACGAGGAAGAGCAGAATTCGTGATGCGTCGCTGATGCGGCGTATCGGTTGAAAACCCGGCCGTTGTCTGGCTGAGGACAACGGCTTAAACGACAAAGGGCGAAGATCTTGCGATCTTCGCCCTTTTTATTTCAGACCCACCTTGCCGCAGAGACGTTGTTAAACCTTGTCCTGCACCACGCCGCGGCGGATCTGATCCAGTTCGATCGATTCGAACAACGCCTTGAAGTTGCCCTCGCCGAAGCCCTGGTTGCCCTTGCGCTGGATGATCTCGAAGAAGATCGGGCCAATCTGGTTTTCGGTGAAGATCTGCAGCAGCAGATCGTCCGGCGCGCCGTCGATCAGAATCTTGCGCTTGCGCAGTTCGTCGAGCGGCTCGCCGTGGTTCGGCACGCGGCGGTCCACCAGCTCATAGTACGTGTCGATCGTATCGAGCAGCGCGATATTCGCCGCGCGCAAACCGTCCACCGTACGATAGATGTCGTTGCTGCCGAGCGCGATGTGCTGGATGCCTTCGCCGTGATAGGCGTCGAGGTATTCCTGGATCTGACCGGCCGTGTCCGACCCTTCTTCGTTGATCGGAATGCGGATCTTGCCGCACGGCGAGGTCATCGCCTTTGACTTCACGCCCGTCACCTTGCCTTCGATGTCGAAGTAACGCACTTCGCGGAAGTTGAACAGGCGCTCATAGAACTCCGCCCATTCCTGCATGCGTCCGCGGTGAACGTTGTGCGTCAGGTGATCGATGTAGGTGAGACCGTGACCAACCGGGTTCGGGTTCGCCCCCGGAATCGGCTCGAAGTCGACGTCGTAAATATCGATGTTGCCGATGCTGTTCGGCTCGGCGCCGTTCTTGCCGCGCCAGCGGTCGACGAAATAGATCAGCGAGTCGCCGATACCCTTGATCGCCGGGATGTTCAGTTCCATCGGACCGGTTTTGTTGTCGAAGCCCCAGGCGCCTTGTTCGAGCGCCTGCTTGTAGGCCTTCGCAGCATCCTGCACGCGGAACGCAATCGCGCAGATCGACGGGCCGTGCAGGCGCGCGAAACGTTGCGCGAACGAATCCTGTTCCCCGTTGACGATGAAGTTGATTTCGCCCTGGCGATACAGCGTCACGTCTTTATGACGATGCCGTGCGACGGCAGTGAAGCCCATCTGTTCGAACAGCTTGCCGAGCGCCTTCGGATCGGGCGCGGTGTATTCGATGAATTCGAAGCCGTCGGTGCCGACCGGGTTGTCCCAAGTTGAAACCTTCATTGTCTGTCTCCTGTGTCGACCAGAGTAAGCGCTTTAGCGCTTACTCTGGTCCCATGCAAAGCTAAGGGGCGGGGCGCATATGGCGCGACTGAATGACGCAAGTGTAAAGGCCGAGCCTCGGCGAAAACTTGCGAACTTAATCGCACACCGATACGCTTGCGCTATTTTCTAGCGCAATCTTTCGCATGGGCGGCAGAAAATGGCCAATATAGAGATAGACGCTATCGACCGGCGTATTCTGGCGATCCTTCAGGAGAATGGCCGGTTGTCGAATCAGGAGATCGCCGAGCGCGTCAACCTGTCGCCCAGCCCATGTTTGCGGCGTATTCGCCGGCTGGAGGAGAGCGGGGTGATTCGCGGCTACGTCGCGCTGCTCGACGCGCAAAAGCTCGGGCTCGATCTGCTCGCCTACGTCAACGTGCGGCTGGAAAAGCGCGGCGGTCCGGCGTTCAGTCCGCGTGGCGACGCCACGCATGCCGATCTGTTTCGCGCAGCGGTGCAAACGTGGCCGGAAGTGGTGGCGTGTCACGCGATGACTGGCGACATGGATTACCTGCTGCGTGTGCAGGTCGAGGATATGGCGCACTTTTCGCGTTTCGTGCAGGACCAGTTGCTGCACCATCCGTCGGTGATCGACGTGAAGACAAGTTTTTCGCTCGAGAAGATCAAGGAGACGACGGCGCTGCCGATTTTGTAAGGGCCGGGCGGCGCGGGCGGCAGGAAAACAAAAAGGGCGGCCTTGGCCGCCCTTGTCATTTCCGCCCTAAGTGGGCCGCTTACGCTGCGGCTGCCGTCGGCAAAATCGATTCGAAAAGCTTCGATGTCTGGCGTGCCTGACGCTTGAGCGCGTAGTCGAACACCGCGGCTTGCTCCTGCAGCATCTCGGCGATGATGCTCGATTGGTCTGCCGGCGGCAGTGTCAGATAGGCATCGGCTTCACCGTACGCGTATTCGATCTTCATGCCGGCCTTCTTCGCGATGTGCATCATGGTCGAATTGCGCGACAGGCAGTGCATATAGAGCGTGGTGACATGCGTATTCCGGCTGCGAATGGCGGCGCGTTCGAAGAGCTTGGAGCCGATACCTTGGCCGCGCACACTTTCCAGCACCGAGACGCCGAACTCGGCGGTGCGCTTGTCGCCTTCGCTCGGCAGATACGCCAGATGGCCGACGCCGGTGAGCTGCAAATGGCTATTGAATACGCCGAAGACGGTGTCGCGCGTGAAATCGATCGCGCGGACGTAGTTTTCAATGACGTGGTCCGGCACGATCTGACCGAAACGCAGCAAGCGATCGTCTTCGTCGAGTGCGAGGAAGTGGGTGAGCAGCCGTTCGCGATCGACGGCGGTGAGTTCCCGGACCAGAGCAGGCGCGCGACCGCCTGGCTGCAACGGGCGATCATGTGCAACGATCGGCTCAGCGGCACGGGGTGTAAGCATGTTCATGGGCAGGTTCTCCTTTTGATCGAGCGGATTGGTGCACCGCAAAAACGATTTTAGCGGAAACGCATACTTATCACTAGGGAAAACCCGTATCAAAATGTGAGGGGATCGCCTAAAAACTTTGCTCCCTATTTTTATATGTATGATTTTTAATGGAAAAATAAATTGAACGAGCGTTCGGGGCAAAGTGTCGCGCGTGAGCCACTATTTCGTCAGAACAATGCTGCCATGCGCCATCACGTCTGTGCCGCGCTCAATCCATGATCAACCATGCTGACCACCTGCTCGGCAAATTCCCGATAGCCCATCCGCCCGTCTGGCTTGAGCCAGGTGAACGTCCAGTTGATCATGCCGAACACCATCATCGTGAGGGCGGTCTGGTTTTCGCGCGTTGCGCGCTCGGGATAGGCGCGCGCCAGCTGCCGCGCGAACGCCGCCACCACGTCGCGCTGGCGGTTCAGGATGACCTCGCGCTGGCTGTCGACCAGATACTTCACGTCGTTCAGGAGCGCGACGTGCCGGCTATGCGACGTTTCGTATTCCGACAGGAACGCGCGGATCAATTCGGCGAACGTCTCCCGTTCCGTCAATCCGCGGCGTTGGCTCGCACCCTCGACCTCGGCGATGATCAGCATCAGCCGCTTCGTGTAACGGTCCAGCAGATCGAACAGGATCGCTTCCTTGCTTGCGTAGTAGTGGTACAGGCGCGCTTTCGAGGTGCCGCTCGCGGCGGCGAGATCGGCCATCGAGGTGCTCGGATAGCTGGTCTGGGCGAATTTCGCTGCGGCTAATTCGAGAATCTGGTCGCGCTGGGTTTCGTGGTCGGGGGCTCGGGTGCGGGCCATGGTCGTTGGTTTTATTAATGTGGACAGGGAGTAAGGGCGGTGCACAGCTCCAGCGTGCGCCACGCGGTCGCGTTGCCGCGCAAC
Source organism: Paraburkholderia sp. FW306-2-2C-D06C (assembly GCF_058781505.1). Lineage (NCBI taxonomy): Bacteria > Pseudomonadati > Pseudomonadota > Betaproteobacteria > Burkholderiales > Burkholderiaceae > Paraburkholderia > Paraburkholderia sp. FW306-2-2C-D06C. The sequence continues at coordinate 125,091 of NZ_JBYSWU010000018.1, forward strand.
CTGATGCGCCTGCTCGCGGCCAGTTCGCGGAAGCGCCACAGCACAACGCTGTCGCTGACCAGAAACCCGAGTTCGGCGGTCATCAAGTCCGCGGCAATTTGCGCGGCCGGCTGCCAGGCGCCGCTCGCGTGCTCGAGAACCAGTGCGTCGAGGTCGGCGAAGCTGCCGCTCGTAAACGTGTTGTCGCGCCAGCGCCGCGTCTCGCCGTTGGCCTGTTTGACTTCCTGCCATTCGAGCGCGAGCCGGCTGATCCTTAGCACCGAAATCGGTACGGCGTCCGGCAGGCGAGCTTGCAGCACGCTCGGCGGGAACATGCCGACGGACGTCGCGCGGTCCCTGCGGCTGTGCGCCCACGCGCCCGGATCGGTGAGATCGCGAACCGACAGGCGCACTTCGTTGAGCCGCTGCGGGCTGTTGCGCAGGTGATAGCCGACGCGGCGCAGCATCAATTGATCGGACGCGCTCTCGCCGTGCCAGACCACCAGATTCGCGTCGCCGCCCGCGATCGTTTCCAGCCCTGCCGCCTGCTCGCGGAATTCGCGAAGGAAATCACGCTTTGTGTCCGTGCTGACGCGATCCCAGAAGTCCGCCCGCACATCAGGCGCGTCGTCGATGCCGCGCAGCGGGCCGACCGCCAGATCGTCGCGCAGCGCGTGTACGCGCTCGTCGCGGCCCGCCTCATGCAGCGCGGTGCGCAGTGACTCGGCGGCGACATCGCCGTTGGTGAGATGGATCGTGCTCATCGGCAGTGGCTTGGGCTGGCAGATAACAAAAAGGGCCGCTCTTCGATGAGGACAATTGTCCGATCGATGAGCGGCCCCTAGTGTAAGCGGATCGCGGACCTGCTGAAAGCGCTGCGGCCGTTACATATCAGCCGCGCAATGCTCCAGTTCAACGTTCGTCGTAGCTCACCACGACGCGATCGCTGATCGGATGGCATTGGCAGGTGAGCACGAAACCGTCGCGAATCTCGTGTTCTTCCAGCGTGTAGTTCTTTTCCATCTTGACCTCGCCTTCCAGCACTTTCGCGCGGCAGGTGCAGCAGACGCCGCCCTTGCATGCGTATGGCAGCGCGAGGCCGGCGCGCAGGCCGACGTCGAGCACGCTCACGCCCTGATAGGGCAGGCGCAGCTTGCGTTTCTTGCCGTCGAGGACGATTTCGAGGTCGGCGGCGGGGGTGTCGTCGGTGATTTCGACGGGCGGCACCCCCGCTTGCGGCAGAGGCGAGCCGAAGCGCTCGACGTGCACCTTCCCGGGCGGCACGCCGGCGGCTTTCAGCGCGGCTTCGGCGGCATCCATCATCGGGGCGGGGCCGCAGATGAACGCTTCGTCGATGGCATCCGCCGGCAGCAGGTTCTCGATGAAGGCTGCGCACTTTTCCTGGTCGAGCACGCCGTTGAACAGCTCGACGTCCTGGAGGTCGTCGGACAGCACGTGATAGAGCACGAAGCGGTTCATGTAGCGGTTCTTCAGATCTTCGAGTTCTTCCGCGAACATGATCTGGTCCACGCTGCGGTTGCCGTACACCAGCGTGAACGTGCTACGCGGCTCGACCTCCAGCGTGGTCTTGATGATCGCGAGCACCGGCGTGATGCCCGAGCCGCCGGAAAACGCGATGTACTGCTTGCCCTGGTCCGCGTTCAGATGCGTGAAGAAGCGGCCGTCCGGCGTCATTACGTCGATCGTATGGCCGGGCTGCAGCGTATCGAACGCGAAGTTCGAAAAGCGCCCGCCGCGCACGCGCTTGATACCGATGCGCAGTTCGCCGTCGCGATCGTAATCGGTGACGCCTACGCAGATCGAATACGAGCGGCGCGTTTCCTCGCCGTCGATGTGCGTTTTCAGCGTGACGAACTGGCCCTGCGTGAAGCGGTATTGGTCGCGCAGTTCGACGGGAATTTCGAAAGCGACTGAAACCGCGTCGGCGGTTTCGGGCCGCACTTCGCGGATACGCAGCAGATGAAATTGCGGGGTGGCCATATCAGTATGGTTTGAAGTAGTCGAAGGGTTCGCGGCAGTCGATGCAGCGGTACAACGCCTTGCAGGCCGTCGAGCCGAATTGCGCGAGGCGTTCGGTATGCGCCGAGCCGCAACGGGGGCACGACGGCGCCGGCAGTGCGCGCGGTACGAAGCGCAGCACTTTTTCCTGCGACGGCGCGGCGCTGCCGCAATTGCCCGTGGGCGGTGCGATGCCGTAGGCGCGCAGCTTTTCGCGCGCGTCGGCGGTCATCCAGTCGGTGGTCCAGGCGGGCGCGAGCACGGTGGCGATCCGGTACGGCTTGAGTTCGGCCACATCCAGCGCGTGGGCGACGTCTTCGGCGATCTGCGACATCGCCGGGCAACCCGAATAGGTCGGCGTGATGACGACTTCGAGCACGCCGTCGGCGGCGCGGCGCACGTCGCGCAGAATGCCGAGCTCACGAATCGACACCACCGGGATTTCCGGATCAGGCACCGTTTCGAGCACGGCCCATGCGCGTTCAAGCGTGGTGTCGGCAGCGGACATGGCAGTCGAGGTCGTCATCGTCGGATTCCGTTTGGGTGCTTACCAGCTGGCGCCCGGATGCTGGCGCGCGAGGCTCTGCATTTCGGCCAGCACGAAGCCCATATGCTCCGAATGCTCGCCGTGCTTGCCGGTGGTGATGTGCTTGACGGCTTCCGGCAACTTCAGCGTGGCTTCGCCGAGCGTGGCGCGTACGTCGTCGAGCCAGGCGGCTTCGAGGTCCGACGTCAGCGGGCCGATACCCGCGGCGGCGATGGTCTCCTCCACCTCGTCCACGCTGAAGAATTCACGCGTGTACGGCAGGAGATAGTCGAGCGCGGCTTGCGCACGGCGATGGGATTCGTCGGTGCCGTCGCCGAAACGGATCAGCCATTCGCCGGCGTGGTGCACGTGATAGCGGGTTTCCTTGATTGACTTCGACGCGATCGCCGCAAGCTGTTCATCTTTCGACGTAGTGAGCGCTGTCCACAGATGCGCCATCAGCGTCGAGTACAGAAAATTGCGCACGATCGTGACCGCGTAATCCTTCTCGGCCTGCGCAGTGCCGGACATCGGCCCGTAGTGCGGCAACTCGGCCAGCGTGTAATTGGCGAATTCGCGTTCGGCACGGAAGTACGCGTAGTCGTCTTCGGTGCGGGTTTTGCCGCTGAGCTGCTGTTCCAGCGAGGCGGCGTGCGTGTACAGCAGGCGCGCCTGGCCGATCAGATCGAGGCTCATGTTCGACAGTGCGATGTCTTCTTCGAGGATCGGGCCGTGGCCGCACCATTCGGTATTGCGCTGACCGAGGATCAGCGCGGTATCCGCGAGGCGCAGCACGTACTTCAGATGTTCAGGCGTGATGTTCATGGCCGCGCTTACATGTGGTTGACTTCGTCGGGGAGCGTGTAGAACGTCGGGTGGCGATAGATCTTGTCGCCAGCCGGTTCGAACAGTTCCGCCTTGTCTTCCGGCGCGGACGCCGTAATCGCGGACGACTGCACGACCCAGATGCTCACGCCTTCCTGGCGGCGCGTGTAGACGTCGCGCGCCATGCGCAGCGCCATCGGCGCGTCGGCGGCGTGCAGACTGCCGCAGTGTTTGTGGTCGAGTCCCTGCTTGCTGCGCACGAAGACTTCCCAAATCGGCCATTCCTTGTTCATTGCTGATCTCCTGATTCTTTATCTGGTTTGCCGCCCGGTTCAGGCGGCGTGCTGCTGCGCACGCTGGCGCTGCCTTTCGGCGTGGGCGAGGGCGGCTTCGCGCACCCAGGCGCCGTCGTCATGGGCTTTCACGCGGGTGGCGAGGCGTTCGCGGTTGCACGGGCCGTCACCGTTCACGACGCGCCAGAATTCTTCCCAGTCGATGTCGCCGTAGTCATAGTGGCCGCGCGCTTCGTTCCATTTCAGGTCCGGGTCCGGCAGCGTGACGCCGAGCACCTTGGCCTGGTCGACGGTGGCGTCGACGAATTTCTGGCGCAGATCGTCGTTGGAAATACGTTTGATGCCCCATTGCGACGACTGATTGCTGTGGATCGAGTCTTTGTCGCTCGGGCCGAACATCATCAGCACCGGCCACCACCAGCGGTTCACGGCCTGCTGGACCAACTCGCGTTGCGCTTCGGTGCCGCTCATCATCGACATCAGCGCGTCGAAACCCTGGCGCTGGTGGAACGATTCTTCCTTGCAGATGCGGATCATCGCGCGGGCGTACGGCCCGTAGGTGCAACGGCACAGCGGAATCTGGTTCATGATCGCCGCGCCGTCGACCAGCCAGCCGATCACGCCGACGTCCGCCCAGGTGGGCGTCGGGTAATTGAAGATGCTCGAATATTTGGCTTTGCCCGAATGCAGCGCCGCGATCAGCTGATCACGCGATACGCCGAGCGTTTCTGCCGCGCTATATAAATAGAGGCCATGGCCGGCTTCGTCCTGCACCTTGGCGAGCAGGATCGCCTTGCGCTTCAGGCTGGGCGCGCGCGTGATCCAGTTGCCTTCCGGCAGCATGCCGACGATCTCCGAATGCGCGTGCTGCGAGATTTGCCGCACCAGCGTCTTGCGATAGGCCTCGGGCATCCAGTCCTGCGGTTCGATTTTGCCGTCGGCGGCCATGACCGCATCGAATTGCGCCTGCTCGGGCGAACCTGCGCCGGCGTCGAGCGGGGCGACATTGCCGGGGATATCCAGGGATTGCGTATACATGGGGACGCTCTCAGCAGAAGTTGTCTGTGTCTGCGCAGTATAAATCAACCGACCGGTCGGTTAATATATTTTTTAAGATGATGCGACTGCCTCGATAGAGGGAGGAGGGCGCCGTTGACGAGGCGTTTCGCGACCGCCGCCGCCCCGCGCTGACGCATAACCTATAAAATTGCGAATTGGCCGCGATTTGCGGCCTTCCTGCATCCCCCGGTACTCATGTTACGTCTAAGCGAAATCAAACTCCCGCTCGACCATCCCGAAAGCGCTCTCGACGCCGCGATCCTCGCGCGCCTCGGAGAGCTCGGCGTGGCGGCGGACGGCCTCATCCGCTACACCGTGTTTCGCCGTGCGCACGACGCGCGCAAGCGCGCCGACATCAAGCTGACGTATATCGTCGATGTCGAGGTGAACGATGAGCCGGCCGCGTTCAAGCGGCTCGCGGACGTCCCGCACTGCAGCGTGACGCCAGATATGACGTACCGTTTCGTCGCCAAAGCGCCGGCGCAACTGACCGCGCCGCGCCCGGTCGTGATCGGCATGGGCCCGTGCGGCCTGTTTGCCGGTCTGATCCTCGCGCAGATGGGCTTCCGGCCGATCATTCTGGAGCGCGGCAAGGCGGTGCGCGAGCGCACCAAAGACACTTTCGGCCTTTGGCGCAAGTCGGTGCTGAATCCCGAATCGAACGTGCAGTTCGGCGAAGGCGGCGCGGGGACCTTCTCGGACGGCAAGCTTTATAGCCAGATCAAGGATCCGAAGCACTACGGCCGCAAGGTGCTCGACGAATTCGTCCGGGCGGGCGCGCCGGAGGACATTCTTTATCTGAGCCGGCCGCATATCGGCACGTTCCGACTCGTCAGCATGGTCGAGAAGATGCGCGCGACCATTCATGAACTCGGCGGCGAGGTGCGATTCGAGACGCGGGTGGACGATATCGAGATCGATCAGGGCAAGGTGCGTGGGCTCAAGCTCTCGACCGGCGAAACCTTGCGCTGCGATCATGTCGTGCTGGCGGTCGGCCATAGCGCACGCGATACCTTCCAGATGCTGCACGATCGCGGCGTCTATATCGAGGCCAAGCCGTTTTCGCTGGGGTTCCGGATCGAGCACCCGCAAGGGGTGATCGATCGCAGCCGTTTCGGCAAGTTCGCCGGCCACAAGCAGCTGGGCGCCGCCGACTATAAGGTGGTCCATCACTGTAGCAACGGGCGCGCGGTTTATAGCTTCTGCATGTGTCCGGGCGGTACTGTCGTCGCCGCGACCTCCGAGCCGGGGCGTGTGGTCACTAACGGGATGAGTCAGTACTCACGTGCGGAGCGCAATGCGAATGCGGGAATCGTCGTCGGCATTACCCCGGACGACTATCCGGGGGGGCCGCTCGCCGGCATTGCTTTTCAGCGCAAATGGGAAGAGCGTGCGTTCGAGCTGGGTGGCGGCAATTATTGTGCGCCGGGTCAGCTGGTCGGCGACTTTATTGCGGGCCGACCGTCCACGTCGCTGGGTTCGGTGGTGCCGTCGTACAAGCCGGGCGTGCATCCGACCGATCTCAGCACCGCGCTGCCCGATTACGTGATCGAAGCGATTCGCGAAGCGCTGCCGCAGCTGGACAAGAAGATTGCCGGCTTCGCGATGCATGACGCGGTGCTGACGGGCGTCGAGACGAGAACGTCGTCGCCGATCCGGGTGCGTCGCCGGGACGATTATCAGAGTATGAATGTCGAGGGCTTGTATCCGGCCGGCGAAGGCGCGGGGTATGCCGGCGGGATCTACTCGGCGGCTATCGACGGCATCGAAGTGGCCGAAGCCTTGGCGTTGAAGATGACCGGAGCGCCGGCTGCGGCGTGAGTGCGGCTGACCGCGGCAGTCGGGGCGATCGATCGGGCACAATGCACGTTTCGCCTCGAACCGACTACCCGAATGACCATTCGCACCTTGGCTGCCGCATGTGGCGCGGCGCTGCTGTCACAATTTGCTGTTGCCTCGACTGTTTTCGCCGCGGACGCCCCGAACCACTGGGTCACCGCATGGGCGACGGCGCTGCAGCCCATTCCCCAGCGCCCGGATTTGCCGCCGCTGTACCGCGCCCCGGAGGTAGCGGGGCGCACGGTTCGCCAGATCGTCTACCCGACGCTGTCGGGAAAATCCGCACGGATCCATCTCAGCAACGAATACGGCAAGACTCCGCTCGTCATTGACGATCTGCGCATCGCACGCTCGGCGGGCGGCGCCGCAGCCTTAGGCAACGGGGAGACTCGCGTGACCTTTGGCGGCAAGGGCGCCGTGAGCATTCCAGCGGGCGGAGAACTGGATAGCGACGCGGTGGCTATCGATATCGCCGAAGGCGCGCCCTATGCGGTCAGCGCCTTCATAGGGCCGGAACAGAGAATTGTGGCGTGGCACCGCGTCTCGAACCAGGTGAATTACGTCTCCGCACCAGGCAATCATACTGCGGATGCTTCCGCAGATTCATTTCGTGGCCGGTTTACGCACTACGTGTGGGTGACTGGCTTGTCGGTGGATGCGCCTTCATCGGCTACCGTTGCGGCCATCGGCGATTCGATCACCGACGGCATGCGCTCCAGTTTGAATCAGAATCGCCGCTGGCCGGACGCGCTGGCGCGCCGGCTCGCCGGCAGCGGCGACCGCTCTACCGCGATCGTCAATCTCGGCATTAGCGGCAACCGCCTGCTGAGCGACTCGCCGTGCTACGGGGACGCGCTTGTTCGACGCTTCGATCGTGACGTGCTCGAACGCCCGGGCGTCAAGACGGCGATCCTGCTGATCGGCATCAACGACATCAACTTCGCGGCGATGCCGCCTCGCAGTGGTCTCGATTGCGATTTCCCGCATACCTCAGTGACGGCGCCGGATCTGATCGCCGGCTACCAGAGGGTGATCGCTGTCGCGCGGCACCGCGGCGTGAAGATCTTCGGCGCGACGCTGACACCGGCGTCGTTGCCGGCGCCGCGAGAAAGCATACGGCTTGCGGTCAATCAATGGATCCGGACCAGCCACGCCTTCGACGGCGTCGTGGATTTCGACGCTGCCTTGCGCGACCCGGCGCACCCGGACCGCCTGCGGCGCGCCTTCGACAGCGGCGACAACATTCATCCTGGTGACGCCGGCTACACCGCAATGGCCGAGGCGGTTCCTATGGACGCTGTAGTGAATTCGCCCCGGAAGTGACTCGCCAAAAAAATATTTCCGTCAAACCCTTGTCACATGGCTGATGTTCGCCTACTATTCGGCTCCTCGTTTGCGAACGAGCGCCGCTGCAGGAACCAGCGGCCGTAGCGTCAACAAGGTTTTAAGCGAAAGCGAAAAAATGTTGTTGACGAAACGAAAAAGAATCTTCATAATCTCGTTTCTCTGCTGCTGATGCAGCGACGCAGAACGAAGCGGTGCCGGGTGGTTGCGGTGTGGTGTG